>CAIVCR010000021.1 GCA_903904515.1 uncultured Bacteroidia bacterium | reverse complement strand
ATAACTTATCTTACCTTCCTCAACATCTCTTAGACCCCTTTCCAAAGCGTCTATATTATCCGGATCAGCCAAATAATCGGCCACTGAAGACTTTTTTGAATTCTTCCTCTTCGACTCAACCATTACCTTGACGCTTTTTAAGTATAGTTGGTACGCCTTATATTCTGTCTCAGTCATCTCCACTGTTACCATAGCCAAATTATTTTTAACCATTTCAAAGATACGAATATCTGACTATTTTTGGTACAGTAAGAAAAACACCAATACCTACATTTTTTCCAAGTTATTTAATTTTTTTCATTATCTTTAAAAAGAGAATTAAAGATAATGAGCTTCGAAGAGCAAACCTCACGGATCGAAACATTAATCTGGTTGATTGACTGCAACAACACCGGGACCGCCCAGGTCCTGGCCAAAAGACTAGGAGTCTCACGCAGGACAGTCTTTAATGACCTTGACTTCCTCAAAGGGAAAGGATACACGATTTCCTACAGCCACACGGCAGACAGTTACCTTTTCGAGAAAAAACAGCATACCACTTTCCTTTTCTGAAAGAGTGCAATTTGGCTGCACACTTAGGATCTAACTTGCGCTTCAATTTAATACATAAATCTTATGAAGACAACCCGGATGTTTACCGTATTATGTATGGCAGGATTTATTTTTGCCTCCTTTGCCGTTAAGGCACAAGCCGATTCCTTCGACTCCGACATTATGAAGATGCAGCAGGTGAATGGTTCTGTCGCTTCCACCAACGCCTTGTTCCCACGTATCGTTGCACAGCTCAGACAATCGAAACCCGATCTCTCCGATGCCCAGGTGTCTGCGCTGAAACTCGATGTTTTTGATGCAGAGGTCTCCTCCCTGAATGAACAATTAATCCCCGTATTTAAAAAGTATTATACCCAGGCGGAAGTTAAGGAGATTATTGCATTTTACGAGACACCAGTAGGGAAGAAGCTCGCCGAAGCAACGCCTAAAATGATGATGGACCAGATGCAGCTAACCCAAACCTGGGCCATGGGGCTGATGAACAAGATCAAAACTTACCTCGATAAACAGCCGGTGGATAATACCCCTCCGGGGTTGAAGAGAACGGAATGAAAAATTAAAGCACTGACAGGGTTCCAATCCCTGTCAGTGCTGATCGAAGATAGATATGCAACAGATTGAACCATTAACCTACGGGAAATTCTACCATATTTATAATAGGGGAATAAATAGTTGCGATCTTTTTTCCGATGCAGCAAATTATCAATACTTCTTATCATTATATGAAAAACATATTTCCCCTGTCGCAGACACCTATGCCTGGGTGTTAATGAAAAATCATTTTCATTTTTTGGTGAGGATTAAAGAAGAGAAGAAAATTAATTTTATATCAGAGAAAACCCTTTCGGGGTCCAAAACCACCGAAAGGGTAGAAACCGCCCCATCGGTGGTTTTAAACCCCAATGGGGGCTGTCAAAAAAAATATATTCCTTCTCATCAATTTTCCCATCTATTCAATGCTTATGCGCAGGCTTATAATAAAAGAAATAAACGCACCGGCAGTCTGTTTGAACACCCTTTTCATAGGAAAGAGATAACGGATCAGGAATATTTAAAAACCCTGGTGATCTATATCCACAATAATCCAGTCCATCATAAATTTACCGAACATGCAATGGATTACCCCTGGTCATCATACTTGGCCTACATTTCGGTGAAGTCAACAAATTTACAACGAGATACAATAATTGGATGGTTTGATGATATGGCCAATTTTAAAATGGCACACGATAAAAAAGGTGATATTAACGATATTGAAAGTTGGTTGGGATTTAAGCCCTGACAGGGTTTAGAACCCTGTCAGGGCTTAAAAGTAAACAATTGCCCCTCCCATCTGTTTTAAATCAAAAAGAGAATGAGCAAAACATTTATCCTGGCCGGCGCTTCAAGCGCTATTGCGAGGGAGACTGCCGAAATGCTGAAGGGGAGAGGGCATCAGGTAATAGGAATAAGCACCAAATCGGATCATTCCGCGTATGATGATTTTCATACCATTGATAAATATGATTTTGGGAAATTCCCTGCTATTGAAGGTGCTATTGACGGCCTTGTCTATTTCCCGGGAACTATCAACCTGAAACCTTTCGCACGTTTAACAGAACGTGAATTTGTAACTGACTTTGAAATCAATTCACTCGGTGCGGTGGCCTTTGTCCAGGCATACCTGAGTAATCTGTAGAAATCGGAGAATGGGTCAATTGTCTTTCTGAGTTCTGTAGCTGTAAGTACAGGTCTGCCTTTTCATGCCTCCATCTCAATGGCAAAGGGGGCAATCGAAGGGCTGACAAAAGCTTTGGCTGCAGAGTTAGCACCATCGATCCGCGTCAACTGTGTGGCACCCTCCCTGGTCGATACCCCCCTCGGAAGCCGGTTTCTCAATACTCCCGAAAAGCTGGAGCAAATGCAAAAACGCAATCCGCTGCGAAAAGTTGGAGCTCCTAAAGATGTTGCAAATGCTATTCTTTTCTTACTTTTGGAGGATTCCTCCTGGGTTACGGGACAGGTAATGGCGATTGACGGCGGAATGAACACACTTAAAAATGGATAAGGTTAAAACAACAACGATTACATTTTCTGATCTAGCGGATTGGGAACAACGCAAAAGAGCACAACTGATAAATTCCCTTGGCGGATTTAAAAGTGTTAACCTGATCGGAACAGTAAATAATCAGAATCAGACGAATCTCGCAATATTTAACTCTGTGATTCATTTAGGGGCAAATCCACCGCTGGTCGCATTTATCATCCGGCCAGATTCTGTTGAACGGCATACGCTCGAAAATATCCTGGAGACAGGCTATTACACAATCAATCATATCAACGAAGGGATTTACAAAAAGGCGCACCAGACCTCTGCGCGTTATCCCGGGGAGATCTCAGAATTTGATGCTACAGGTTTAACCGCAGAGTTTAAAAATGATTTTTTGGCCCCATTTGTAGCCGAAAGTAATGTCTCCTTTGGCGTTGAGTTTAAGGAGCGGATTGATATCGCACTTAATGGCACAACGTTAATGATCGGGGAGATCCGGCTTATTAACTTTCCTGAAAATTGTCTCTGTGAGGATGGTTTTCTCGACATTGAAAAAGCAGATTCGGTCACTTGCAGCGGACTCGACAGCTATCATAAAACAGTCAGGCTATCCCGGTTAACCTATGCTAAACCTGATACGGAGCCAACTGAGATGGAAATGAGGTACAGAGAGTAAAATAAGTTCACAGAGAAAAGTAAACACTCCGTGGTTACTTTTCTCTCTGTGAACTTTAGTATCCTCCGTGTCTCCATGGTAAAAACCCGCAAAGATCCGGTTAAAACAATCCGGATATTTTGATACGTTTATTCTACTTTTGTAGAATTGCACCAAAATATGAAACACCAATTTTAACGAGTTCTGAGATGAAAAATACCCTTCTGCGTTCAGCAAGTTTGTCACTTTTCTTATTTTTATCATTTAGCGTCCTGACTGTTAAGTCTCAGATAATCAACTCTGGCGGTATCGACAGCCTGGCGGAAAGAACCTTAAAAACATTTGATGTCCCGGGTATTGCAGTCGCAGTGGTCAAGGATGGCAAGGTTATTCATTCCAAAGGATATGGAGTCCGTTCACTAAAAACCAATGAGAAAGTTGACAGCAATACGTTATTTGGAATTGCATCCAATAGTAAAGCCTTTACCTCTGCAGCTCTTGGCATGCTGGTCGATGAGAAGAAGTTAAAATGGGATGATAAGGTTATTGATTATATCCCTGAATTCCGGTTGTACAACCCGTATGTGACAGAAGAGTTCACGATCCGCGATCTGTTGACCCATCGCAGCGGCCTCGGACTGGGAGCCGGCGACCTGATGATCTTTCCGGGAAATAACAATTTTACACTTCAGGATGTCATTCACAACATGCGTTATTTAAAACCGGTCTCTTCATTCCGGACTAAATACGATTACGACAATCTTTTGTATATTGTAGCAGGGGAGGTGATTGCAAGAGTTTCAGGAATAAGCTGGGAAAACTTCATAGAAACCCGGATCCTGCGTCCGCTAAATATGACAGGAACCGTTTCAACGTTTAGCCGGTTAAACGATAAAGCCAACGTTATTGATCCTCATGCCCCAGTTAATGGTAAGGTTGAGGTTATACACCGCGATTTTACTGAAGTGTTCAATGCGGCGGCTGGTATTTACAGTAATGTTGCGGATATGAGCAAGTGGATCATAATGCAGATGAATCATGGAAAATATGGTGACGCCCTCGATAAACAGCTTTTTAGCAGGGAGGTCCAAAAGGATATGTGGTCGCTGCAAACCATTATTCCTGTCGCGGATTCGACAATATATAACACCCATTTCTCGGGCTACGGCCTTGGCTGGGGTTTAAGTGATGTGAAAGGATATAAGCAAGTGACCCACACGGGCGGGCTGGCCGGTATCGTCACCCAGGTAACCATGATCCCTGAAATGAAACTGGGTATTATTGTTTTGACGAACCAGGAGTCAGGCGCCGCTTTTAACGCAATTACAAATACCATAAAAGACAGTTATTTTGGCATCAAAGGGATTGACAGGGTCAAACAATACCAGGAATCTTTAGCAAAACGTACCGGCAATGCCCATAAAATTACGGATGAGATCTGGAATGATATTGAAAAACAAGAGAAAACAGGGTCCCCCAATGATGGAGATAGTCTCTATTCCGGCAGCTATAAGGATCCATGGTTTGGTGAAGTTCTCATTTCACAAAAAAACGGGAAACTCTGGTTTGATTCAAAAAGGTCGTTCTCCCTCACCGGGGAAATGCTCTACTACAAAGGGAATACGTTTGTCGTAAAATGGATTAACCGAAGTATGGATGCTGACGCTTTTGTTATTTTCGATCTCGATCATACAGGTAAAGTGTGTGGAATGAAAATGAAAGCGATCTCTCCGCAGACCGATTTCAGTTTCGATTTTCAGGATCTGGATTTTAAGCGATAATTCTTCAAATAACTGATCTTAAACAATAATATATTACCTGCGCAATTTTGGTTTTTAAAAACAATAATTTCACGCTAAATACGTTGTGCAAAAACAACATTTTGGTGTTATATTTGTTGTATTAAAACAACAGAATATGCAAAATTTAATTCGATATTCCAATGCGTTAATATCCGGGGTGAATCTAGATTTCACCAGGTACTTGTACGATACGATTAAGTGGGATGATCGGTTAATTGGCATTACAGGTGCTCGTGGCATTGGTAAGACTACACTTATGATTCAATATATTCGTCGAACCTACGGAATTAGTTCGCTCGCATTGTATGTTTCACTTGACAATTTCTATTTTCTGAAAAATAATCTGTTTGCATTTGCAGAGCAATTTTATATCAATGGCGGTCGTTATTTATTTATTGATGAAGTACATCGTTATCCAACATGGTCATCAGAACTAAAGAATATATACGATAACTTTCCTGAATTAAAAATAGTTTTTTCAGGATCTTCAGCGTTACAGATTTTTAAAGCGGAGGCAGATTTAAGCAGACGTGCAGTAATGTACAAATTGGGACCGATGTCGCTTCGCGAATATATTGCCTTAAGGCATAAGGTAAATATAGGCAGTTTGACGTTGGGTGAGATACTCAAGGATCATGTTCCGATTGCTACCGAAATTCTACAAAAAATTCAACCAATTCCGGCTTTTACTAAATATCTAAGGGGTGGAGTCTATCCATTCTTCGTTGAATCTAGTGCTAAATTTGAGCAACGTTTAATGAGCACGGTGAATGTCGTCATTGAGAATGATTTGATGGCCATTGAACGTTTTTCATATGGCACATTGGTAAATATCAGACGTATACTCGCCTTTATAGCAGATAGTGTTCCTTTTAAGCCAAATATCTCAGAATTGGGACGGAAAACAGGGGTGAGTCGCGATATTCTACTCCGCCTTATCGATTTACTCGAAAAGTCAGACTTGCTTATTCTTCTGAAGCAAGACTCTTCGCCAACAGGTTATCTTACTAAGCCAGAGATGATCTATCTTCACAATACGGCCTTATTATATTGCTTAACCCAGAACCAAAATCCGGAGAAGGGAACCTTAAGGGAAACATTCTTTGTAAACCAACTTAGGGAAAACCATTTGGTAAATATTTCCCAGCAAGGAGACTTTCTTATCGATAATCAATTTGTTTTCGAAATTGGGGGTAAAGGTAAGACAGGAAAGCAAATAGCAGGGATTGAAAATAGTTATATCATACAGGACGATATTGAGATCGGATATAAAAATTTTATCCCTTTGTGGTTATTTGGATTCCTCTATTAAAAAAAATAATTTTTTCAAAATAATTTGGAAATCTGAATTAAATAGTTTTATATTTGCACTGTATTAGTAAAGTAGTACACTAAAACAATAAAACTGCAAAAAATGATTCAGATTAAAGACCTTCATTTTGCGTATCCCCGGCAACAGGCACTCTTCAACAGCCTGTCGGTGCACCTCGAAGCGGGGAGCATTACCGGATTGCTCGGCAAGAACGGTGCGGGCAAAACCAGCCTGCTCAAACTTCTCACTGGACTTCTTCATCCCGTCTCGGGTGAGCTTTCAGTAATGGATCACCAACCCCGGAAGAGGGAGGTGTCGCTGTTAAACGACATTTATATGGTCCCGGAGGAGTTCTTTTTCCCTTCAATTTCAATCCGCGATTACGTGAAAGCTTACACCCCATTCTATCCCCGGTTTGATCACGAACTTTTGGACCGTATCCTGATCGAATTTGAACTGGGTAATGAGCGAAAATTGCAACGCCTCTCACACGGACAGAAGAAGAAATTCCTCATTGCATTTGCTCTTGCCACACGATGCCGGCTGTTGGTGCTCGATGAACCTACCAATGGTCTCGATATTCCTTCAAAGGCGCTGTTCCGTAAGATTCTGGCGGGATCACTTGATGAGGACCAGCTGGTGTTGATTTCTACACATCAGGTAAAAGATGTTGAGAACCTCATTGATAAAATTATCATTCTGGATAATGGGGAGGTAATCTTTCACCAGACCATCCAGGAGATCTCACAAAAGGTTGCTTTTATCTCCGGAACTTCCGAAGAGCGGGAAGAGGCGATCTACAGTGAAGCTGTGCCGGGAGGATACCGGCTGATGATCCCTAATGGTCTTGAAGAGACTGAGGTCGATATTGAATTACTTTTTAACGCGATCACCAATGGTCATAAAATCGGATAAAGCTATGCAAACAAACAATTCATTTTCGTTTCACCGTTTGATGTTGTTATTCAAACAAAAGCTGATCATTAACAAAAGGCGTTACCCATTAGCCATAGCCGCATTTTCCGGAGGTTTGATTATTTCATTTGTATTTGCTCAGACAATCAACAATTTTGGAAATTGGAGCAACATGCATTTCGTGTCTACCTTTATTTCAGTATTTGTAATTGTGGGAATTGCCTATTCAGCATTTTCATTTCCCCCCTTCCGATCAAAAGAGAAGAGCATGGTTTACCTGATGCTTCCGGCAACAAACAGTGAGAAATTTGTGTTTGAAATACTTTCGAGGATTGTTGCATTTATTATACTGATGCCATTGCTCTACTGGATCCTTGCGAACCTGGAAGGTGCAGTTTTTCATTACTATTTCCCTGAATTAGTGAATTATAAATTTTCATTTCGGGACGGCTTTTTGGCAATTGTCAAGGATGGAAAATTTGAGTTCTGGGCATTGATATTAACGCTGCAGGGAATCCTGTTTATGTTTATTGCCCCGTTTGCCGGAGCAGGCTACTTTTCAAAATCACCGTTGGTGAAAACATTGCTGACCTTCTCGATCGTTATTCTGAGCTATTTTCTTTTCACTTTTTTACTAACTAAGAGTCTCAATCTTCAAGGATTGCATCCGGTAGGAAACAGTTTAATTTTCATGAAAGATAGCCAAACAGTCATCAAACTCCTTGGGATAGGAATGGTCATTGTCAATTTAGCGCTTCTGGCAATTGCGTGGTTCAGTTTAAAAGAGAAGGAGGCTTAAAATGGAATTTAAAAATACAAAAGGAATCTTTCTTCAGATTGCAGACAGCATTTCGGAGAAAGTGGTGGAGGGGAAGTATCCCCCCGGTGAGAAAATCCCCTCAGTGCGGGATCTTGCAGCCGAAATGGGGGTCAATCCCAATACTGTAATGCGCACATACAGCGAGCTCCAGACACGCGAAATTATTGATAATAAGCGCGGTGTAGGTTATTATGTGAGCGCTGATGCCGTAGAAATCATCCGGAAATGGAAACGGAAAGAGTTTTTTGAAATAGAACTTCCTTTAATCGTTCGGCAGACCAGGATACTTGACATCACTCTTGACGAACTAAAACCCTATTTTGAATCCCCTATTAATTCAAATCCTCATGAAAACCAGTAAAATAATATTTTTCGTTCTCGTTGGAACAATTGCAGGTCTTATCCTGGCTGCAATGATTGACCTGCGCATTAATGGCCGCCGGGATAGCGATATCTCCTCTGATTTTAAGGTGAATAAGCACTCTCTGAAGTTTTTCAGGACGCTGACTATCACAAATAGTATGAATGTCACCCTGGTGAAAAATGATTCTTCGTTTTTTGAGATAACCAGTTTGAAGGATTCGATATCACAAACGGTAAATTTTTCGATGAATGACGATACTTTGAAAATTTCAGATTTTGAGAAGTTGTCGCATAGCAATGCATCGATCCGGATTCACGCTAACAATTCACTGAGGCATGTTCTACTGAAAAATTCCAATCTGACTCTTGAAAGCTTTAGTACGGAAGAGTTGTCACTTACGATTAATCAAAGTAATGTAGTCCTGAGCGAGAGCGAGCCCTATAAATCGAGGATCCATTTTTTGGAAATCCGGGCGAACAACCATTCCAATGTTTATGGAAGAGAATTTTATGTCGATTCAATGGGAATCGCCCTTCAACATTCAGAAATATCTCTGGATGGCATTACATTAAAGCTGGGTGGGACTTTGGCTGATAGTTCCAGGATTCAGGCCAGGCAGCCTCAGGAGGTTTGGCTAAAAAAAGATGCTACGAGCAAGATAAATATTAATGATTATTGATAACAATCCGGGAGGACCTTTTTTACCACGGAGACACGGAGTACACAGAGGTACACAGAGTAAACTTTTCTCCGTGAACCTTTGTGACCTCCGATCCTCCGTGGTAAATTTTCCTAATGCCCGACTGATGCTTCATCCGAATGCATGATCTTATCTGTAATTGTAAGGAGTAATGCCGAGATAATAAATACCATATGAATTCCGATTTGTAGCAATGCATCCTGTAAAGGAATATTATGAATGTCAATAAACGTTTTTAACAGATGCACCCCCGAGATGCTTACAAGCGAAATAATGAGTTTGATTTTAAGAGAGCTTGCGTTAATTTTACTAAGCCAATCGGGTTTATCTTCGTGGTTTTCAAAATTTATTTTACTTACAAAAGTCGAATAGCCGCCAATAAATACGATTACCAATAAGTTGATCACCATTGAGATGTCTATTAACCCTAAAACGGTTAGAAGGAATGTATTTTCTGTCATTGATGAGAATTCAACGAGTAAATGCCACAACTCTGCCAGAAATTTTAATGCATAGAGTATTGAGGCAATAATAAGCCCTAAATAGACGGGTAATTGCAGCCAGCGGCTGAAAAAAATGAAATTCTCTATGGCTCTTTCTATGGTTCTCATGTTTTAACAGGATTAATCAGATTATTTGAATTTTGATAAGCATAAAATGATAACTAAGGTCAAATCTAATATAATTTCTAAAATTCCGGTGAATTAGCATTCTAATATTAAACCTTTCTATTTTCAAAAGGTCAAAAGTGCATTGAAAATCAAATTTATTCCAAACCTTTAAAACCATCAAAGATTGAAAATCGAGATAAATGGTCTGAATAAGGTCTATCCGAACGGCAATCATGCACTAAAAGATGTCACAATGACCATTGAGAACGGGATGTTTGGTCTTTTGGGACCTAATGGGGCCGGCAAATCTTCCTTAATGCGTATACTTGTTACTCTGGCAAAACCCTCTTCGGGAGAGGTTCTGGTTAACGGGCTCGACTTACAGAAAAACAGGAAAGAGATACGCACCATGCTCGGTTATCTTCCCCAGGATTTTCGGTTCTTTGCCAAGTTACGCACCTATGAATTTCTCGATTATATTGCCAGGTTGTCAGGGATGAACCAGTCTTCGAAAAGGAATGATGCGGTTGAGAAGATGCTTGAGGAGGTTGGTCTGTATGAAGCGAGGAACCGTTTTGCCAATAACCTGTCGGGAGGGATGAAACGCAGGCTTGGAATTGCCCAGGCACTGATCGGCAATCCTCAGATTATTATTGTGGATGAGCCCACAACGGGGCTCGATCCTGAAGAGCGTATCAGGTTCCGCAACCTGCTTACCCGTATCAGTGAGCGCGATGTTGTGATCATTCTTTCCACCCATATCGTTGGTGATATCTCCAGTACCTGCAATGATATGGCCCTGATGAACAAAGGGACTCTTGCCTTCAAAGGGTCTCCTGAATTGCTGATCAACCAGGCGCGAAATAATGTATGGCGGATTACTGCCAACGAAACCGAATACCAGGAAATCCAGGATAAATACCCGATTATCTCCTCAATTCCATCCGAAGAGGGATGGGAAGTGCAGGTTGTGTCGAAAAATATCAATGGCTATGCAGGCGAACAGATTGAGCCCAATCTGGAACACGCTTATGTAAATTTCATGGAGAATGAGCTTAATCAGCACTGGCACGAGATCTGATGCTGTTAATTCCGGTACGCATTTAAAGATTTAATTTCTTAAATTTCAACTGCTTAATCATGATGGCAATTCACAATATTCTGACAGTTTCGAAATACGAGTCAAAAACCCTTTTCAGAAGCTGGTTCTTCCGGATTTTCTCCATTTTGGCACTGCTTTTTGTCTTCCTGTTTAACCTTGGTGTGCAAACCAGCATTGGCTGGCCAAACGGCGATATGGTTGCACTGCCCTCGATGATTCCCTTTATAAATCTCTATATCATCAATGTCGCGCAGGCAGTTATAGCTGTATTTCTCGCTTCCGATTTCCTTAAGCGGGATAAAAAGCTCGATACCACAGAGGTGATTTATATGCGGTCTATGACCAATGCAGACTATGTAATCGGGAAAACAATCGGCAATGTCTGGGTCTTTTTTGTGTTGAACTTTGTTGCTCTGGGGATGGTTGCTGTTTTTAATCTAGCCTCTCCATTCACTCAATTCTCGCTCGCCCCATATTTCTACTATTTTTTGCTCATTAGTCTTCCAACATTGATTTTCATCCTGGGCTTCTCCTTTTTTCTGATGTCAGTGATTAAAAACCAGGCAGTGACCTTTGTGATATTGCTGGGATATATAGCTGCAACACTGTTCTATCTTCAGAGCATATATCATAATCTGTTCGATTACATGGCATTTCACCTGCCAATGTCGTTTTCTGACTTTGTCGGTTTCGGCTTTCTGAACGATATTCTGATTCATCGCGGCATCTATCTTTTTCTGGGGCTTGGTTTTATTGGATTGACTATTTTATTGTTGCAACGTCTTCCTCAGGTTGTGTTTACCCAGCGGGTGACACTTGTTTTTAGCATCTTGTTCCTGTCTGTAGGTTTGGGATTGGGAATAAAGTACATCAGTCAAATTAATCAGAGTGACAACCGCCGGGATAAAATGCTTGAGTTAAATAACCGATATGCGGCAACTCCAGTTGTTGAACTAAAAAAATGCAGCCTGATTCTCGAGCATACTGGTAAAGGAATTGTTGGCGAAGCTGAAATGACTTTAACAAATCTAAACAGCCGGCCGATGAGTGAGATAATCCTTACGCTTAATCCAGGCCTTGAGGTCACCTCTGTTAGCGGAGCGAATTTCAGCCGTGAACTTCAGCTTTTAAAACTTAAACCCGATTCTCCGTTGCCAAATGGGGGAGAGCTAAATGTTAAGATAAACTATCACGGAACAATAGACGAAACTTTTTGCTACCTGGATATGAATCGTGAGCGGTTGGAGTTATTACAGCAGCGGGGGAATGGACTAGCAGACAGGAAACATGCATTTATTCAAAGCGATTATGTGCTTCTCACGCCGGAAACACGTTGGTATCCTTCAGCCGGAATAAGTTATTCGACGGAAGGTCTGAAATGGCAGACGATGCAGTTTACTGACTTTCACCTCAAAGTAAAGACGCTTAATGGACTAAAGGCAATCTCACAAGGTAATGTCAAAGATGAAGGGAACGGAACTTTTGATTTTACCCCTGAAAAGAAGTTACCCCAAATGTCTCTGGCGATAGGCAGATACTTATCGCGATCCATTGACGTAGATAGTGTTACCTATACCTTGAATTTCATTGCCGGCCATAATAAGATTTTTGATCCTTATTTTAAAATTCTCAAAGATTCAATAAAGCCTGTAATCCGCGATTTGCGCAAGACCTGGGAGGCAAAAGTTCAGTTTACTTATCCCTACAAACGGTTGAACCTTGTGGAGATTCCTGTACAGTTTTGTTCATTCAGCCATGTATGGAGTGGTGCAGGTGAACAGGTACAGCCCGAAACGGTTTATCTTCCCGAAGGTGGTTTCAAACTTGGCAGCGCCAATTTCGCGGCACAGAAAAAAATGACGGAACATTGGGGAGGCCACGATAACCAGACTATCAGTCCTCGTGAAAACGAAGAAAATTATTTTAAACGGTTTGTGAGCGAAGTATTGCTCAGTAGTAAAACCATTCCTCCAAGAAGTGGAGGTGGTCCCGGCATCCAACTTGGAGGACCTCAGTCAACCAAAGAAGAGATTAACCCCTATTTTATTTTTCCTCAGTACTATACTTTTGTAACCTATATCAGATCGGATAAATACCCTATTACCAACAGGGCTGTTGAATCCTATTTATCCAAAGCTGCGAGTGAAACCGGAAATCCATGGATGCGTAACATGAACGGGCTTTCTGATAATGAAAAGGGGAATATCGCCTTACAGGATGCCTCTTTCGCTGAAATTCTTGACAAACAGGATGATCCGGATGTTGTGAGCAATGTAATTCTCACCAAGAGCGGATTTCTTTTCGCGCTTATGAAAGGAGCTGTTGGCCCCGATAAATTTGATGAGTTTATTCATAAATTTATTGAAGGAAAGCGGTTCAGGTCATTTTCTGTCGATGATTTGAATATGCAGTTAAAGAGTTCATTCAATATGGACCTTGATCAATATCTTCCCGGATGGTATAATTCGAAATCACTTCCAGGGTATATTATCAGTAAGATAAATACCGAAAAACTAAAAAAGGATGACCAGATAAAAACAATGGTATCCTTTGTAATTACAAATACTGAAAAGGATCCGGGTGCCGTCTCTGTAAGCTTTAGGATGGGCGGCGGACAAAGGGGCTTTCGTATGCGTGGAGGTGGCAGCCCTGACGATAATATTGAAAAAACCGTCCTCATTAACGGAAAAATTTCCAAAAAAATCACCTACCTGTTTAACCGGGAGCCCCGGTCCATAACTTTCAATACTTTCGCTTCTCATAATATTCCTTCGAGTATCACACAACAGTTCGGGAAGATAGAAATTGACGAGAAGCTGCAGGCAACAGAGGCAGAAGAGGTTATTGCCTATAATGAGGGGACTGAGCCTAATGAAATTATTCTGGATAATGAAGATCCTGGTTTTGAAATTAGTAAGCCAAAGACCAATAGTCTGATTCAGAAGATATTTTTGCCTTCCTCAGATTCTCAGAAGTCATCCAGAGGTGTATTTAAAAAGGAGAAGGAGTTTAAGTATAAGGGAATGGTATTCTGGAATCAGCCTGTTGAATGGACCCTGACCACGAATGAGCAATTTTATGGAAGGCAAATCAGATCAGCTTACTACCTTAGGGGGGGCAAGGGTGAGCGCAAGGCGACCTGGAATGTCCGGATTAAAGATCCGGGTTATTATAAAGTTTTGGCATATGTTCCCAAAATCAGAAAAGGGTGGGGACACGACGAGAAGGCTGATGAGGATTACCACTTTACAGTCTATCATGATGATGGCCAGGATCATCAGGTTGTTGAAATGAAAAATAGCGATGGTGGCTGGATGGAGATTGGATCCTATCACCTGTCCCCTGATACTGTAAAAATTGAGCTCACTAATCTATCAAAAGCTCAGACAATTTATGCCGATGCTGTCAAGCTCATTAAAGTAAATTAACAGAATTCTATATCCGATGAAGAAACAGAAATTTTTGGTGCTCATCTTGCTTTCACTTATGTCCTTTCAGGGAGAGGCACAATCAATTATTACGCTCGAACAAGCGCTTGAAATGGCGAGCAAGGGAAGCCCAAGTTTGCAGAGTTCATTGTACAACCTGGAGCGCACTACAGAGACCCTAAATGCACAACGCGCAGCTTTGAAATCGCAGTTCTCACTGGGCGTTAATCCGATCGCTTACAGTAACAGCCGTCAGTTCGACACCCGTCTTTCACAATGGTTTACTAACCGGAGTCTTACAACTTCCGGCACATTTACTGTCGCTCAGCCAATTCTTTATACCGATGGAGTAATCACCCTGAACAATCAGTTCGGCTGGCAAAATAATACTTCACAGGTGGCAGGTGCAACCAATGAAAACAGGGCATTTTTCAATAACCTGAACCTGAGTCTTATGCAGCCACTGTTTATGTACAACAAAACAAAGATGGGGATCAAGAATGTGGAGTACGACAACGAAACAGCCTTACTCAGCTACAAGATACAACGGATGACACTCGAAATGGGTGTATCACAATATTTCTATAATGTTTATATGGCTCAGATGAGCCTCACTATCAATAATGATGAGCTGGCCAATACCGAAAAAAGTTACGAGATTATTAAAAATAAAGTCGATGCCGGACTCGCAGCCAAGGAGGAACTCTACCAGGCAGAAGTAAATCTTGCAACTTCAAAGTCGGCTGTTGCGTCTGGTCGTGTCGCATTGGAAAATGCAAAAGATAGCTTCAAACAATATATTGGGATGGATATATTTAGTGAAATTACTGTTATGGCCGATGTGGTGGTAAATCCGATTGAAATTGATGGCAAGAAGGCAATGGAACACGGTTTATCCAGCAGAATGGAATTGCGGCAACGCAAAATAAATATTGAAACTTCCAAATTGGACTTGATCGTAGTGAAAGCTTTTAATCAGTTTAGCGGAACGGCAACTCTTTCGGTTGGTCTGTCAGGTGACGATCCCACTTTAGCAAATATCTATGATAAACCGACACAAAGTCCGCGTTATACCTTAGGTTTTAACATCCCAATCTTCGACTGGGGTCAGCGGAAAGCCAAAATCAGGGCACAGGAGGCCGTGATCAAGACACTGGAACTAGGCCTTTCAAACCAGGAGACACAGATTAAAATGGATATCCGTCAGGCAATCCGAAGTCTTGGTAATCTGAAAAACCAGATTGAACTTGCTTTTCAGAATCAGAAAAACTCCCAGCTTACTTACGATATTAACCTTGAACGATACAAAAACGGTGACCTTACCAGTATGGATCTAAACCTGTTTCAACAACAGCTCTCAGGTAAAAAAATGGCTTATGCCCAGTCTCTTATCAACTACAAAATAGCATTGTTAAACCTTAAAGTCGTTTCACTCTATGACTTTAGCACCAATCAGCCTGTGATTCCCGACAAATTTGTGAAGGATCTTCAGGTCAATCAGATAAAATAATCAACCCTTTTAATAGCCCAGAAAATGAAATTTACATTGAAAGAAAGTGGCAGATGGTTTTTAGTTTTCTTGATTCCTGTTATGGCTGCATGCGGTAATCAGGGAAGTCAGGTCAATACAGAACTCGCTATCCCGGTCTCGGTATCCGATGTGGTAAAAAAGCCTATCGTTCAGTTTATAAGCACCACGGGAACCGCTACAGCTGCCAGTCAGACTACTTTGAATACAGAAATGGCCGGCATTTATTTTTTAAGTAAGAATCCTAAGACAGGAACCCCATTCAAATTAGGCGACATTGTCGATAAAGGGCAGGTTATCATCCGGCTGGAGAATCCTGAAACCGAGAATACAATTGCCGTTAAGACCAAGAAGTTGAATCTGGATATTTCGGAACTGGAGTTTCAGAAGCAGAAGTCTCTTTATGAAAAAGGGGGTGTCACATTACGCGAAATGAAAAATTCAGAAGTTGCCCTTGCGCAGGCTAATACAGATTATGAGAATGCAAAAATTCAATTAACCAAGTTTGAAATTATCTCTCCCTTCCGGGGAGCAATTGTCGACTTACCTCAGGTCACTAACGGGACACGTGTTATTGCCAATGCTGCATCTGTTACACTGATGGATTACAGCAAATTGCTCATGGAGATTAATCTTCCTGAAAAGAATATCTCGACAATTAATATTGGACAGGATGTTGCGATAACAAATTATACCTTGCCTAAAGACACGCTCAAAGCAAAGATAAATGAGCTTTCCCCTGTTGTAAGCACTGAAACCAGGACTTTTAAAGGGAAATTAGTGATCGATAATCCGGGATTAAAACTCCGCCCGGGGATGTTTGTAAAAGCAGATATCGAAGTTGCCCGTCGCGATAGTGCGATCGTTATCTCTAAGGATATTATCGTTTCCGGAAACAGAGGGAAAACAGTATTTATCGTGGAGAAGGGAGCTACACGGGAACGCATTATAACAACAGGCCTTGAGAATGAAACTTCTGTAGAGGTGATTGAAGGGCTGAAAAAGAATGAAAGGGTGGTCACTAAAGGTTTCGAAACGCTTCGGAATAATTCGAAGGTAAAGATTATTAATCAATAGGCTATTAGGCTGTAGGCTTTTAGGCTATTAGGTTTTAGGCTTTTAGGTAATTAGGCTATTAGGAAAAGGACTGGGAATTTGATTTAGATTAACAATTAACCCTAACAGCCTAAATCCCTAAACCCCTATTAGCCTACAGCCTAAATCACTAACAGTCTAATTTCGATCAAATACTCAATAAATTTAACTAGCAATTGCTAATGAAAAAACTGACTTCTTTTGCAGTCAATTATCCTGTAACAGTATTAATGGCCATTATGGGGATCTTGCTCCTGGGAGTAATTTCGTACCAGAAATTGGGAATTGACCTGTTCCCTGACCTTACATCTCCAAGGATTTTTGTCGAGATAAAATCTGGGGAACGGCCTCCCGAAGAGATGGAGAAGATGTTTATCGAAAAGATGGAAGCTGTAGCCATCCGTCAGAATGGGGTGATGGAGGTATCATCTATTTCGCGGACAGGTTCTGCTCAGGTTACAGTCGAATACGCCTGGAATAAAGATATGGATGAAGCTTTCCTCGATCTTCAGAAAGCGCTCACAAGCTTTTCCCAGAATAGCCTCATCGATGCTCTGACAATTACGCAGCTTGATCCAAATACACAGCCAGTTATCATTGTAGGGCTTACGCACGAGTCTATCACCGACATGAACGAGCTTCGCAAGGTGGCTACCAATTATATCCGGAATGAATTAGTCAGACTTGAAGGAATTGCAGATGTTGAGCTTTCAGGTGTGGAGGAAAATGAGGTCAGAATTGATACCGATCCGTATAAACTTGAGTCCTATAATGTCACTGTAGATCAGCTTTCTCAGAAAATTCAGGCATACAACCGCAGTATTTCGGGTGGCACAATTACCGAGACCGGGCTTCAATATGTGGTTAAAGGTGTTAGCCTTCTTCAGCAAAAGGAGGATTTCGAAAAATTGATCATCGGGTATCAGTCACCTGTTGCAGGAAGCACAACGGCTCAAAAATCGGCTACTTACCTGCGTGATGTGGCTACAGTCAGTTTTGCAAACAAGGAACCGGTTAATATCGTCCGGATTAATGGGGTTCGGTGTCTTGCCTTGTCAATCTTCAAGGAGACCAGATACAATACCGTTAAAGCTGTTGAGGATATTCAAAAGGCACTTGTCAGCATAACCAAAGCGCTTCCCGGATACAAATTCACCCTTGTTACCAACCAGGGGACTTTTATCCGCACAGCGATCGATGAAGTACAGAACACAATGGTTATCGGGATTATCCTGGCAATACTTATCCTGTTTATTTTTCTAAGGAAGATTGGCACAACCTTAATTGTGAGTCTTGCAATACCTATTTCAATTATTGCAACTTTCAATTTGATGTATTTCAATCATTTATCGTTGAATATAATGACCCTGGGAGGGCTTGCCCTCGGAGCGGGAATGTTGGTTGACAATGCAATTGTGGTGATGGAGAATATATTCCGCAACCACGAACTGGGAATGTCAGCCAAGGAGGCGGCCATCGTTGGGACAGCCGAAGTGGGCGGGGCAATCACCTCCTCAACATTAACTTCTATTGTGGTATTCTTACCGATTGTCTATATTCATGGTGCATCCGGAGAACTCTTTAAAGATCAGGCATGGACAGTGGCATTCTCGCATTTCTCCTCACTGTTTGTCGCGATTTTCCTGATCCCGATGTTGTATCATCAGTTTTTCAAAAAGAAAGGGCTTCAGGCACCTAAGGGTGCTAAATTTGCCGGTTACGGGAATTTTATATCTGGTCTTTTACCGCACCGCTGGATAATTACAATCTCCTCTTTACTGCTGATGGGTTTGTCTTTTCTTTTAGTTCCTTATATCGGCTCTGAGTTTATGCCTAAAAGTGACAGTAAAGAGTTTACTGTAAATGTGAAAATGGCGGAAGGAACATCGCTCCAGCGAACCTCTACGGCCGTTGGCTCACTGGAGAAAATGATTAAAGAGCTTCTGGGTGATAATGTTGAATCAGTCTATTCCAGAATTGGTCCTTCAACAGGAACAACAACATCGGCTACTGCCGTTTATGAAGGGGAAAATACGGCTCAGGTAAAAGTCATTCTTAAGCTCAAAGGGGCATACGTAGCGTCGCAGGTAACTGCTGCAATTGCGAAATGGTATGCCGGAAATCCACAGTTTGAGGTAACCTTTACTCAGGATGAAACGGCATTGCAAAGTATTCTAGGAACGCAGGAGGCGCCAGTTGTGGTTGAGGTGAGAGGGGCAGACCTGGAGGTAATCAAAAAAATCACCAAACAGGTGGAGACTTCCGTTAAGGATATTTCTGGATTATATAATATTCAGACAAATATGGAGGGAGGTTACCCAGAAATAAATGTCCAGGTTGATCGTTTCAGGGCAGGTTCATACTCGCTCGCTGTGACTGATATCGTAAGCCAGGTAACTGCAAAACTGAAAGGTGAGACAGCCGGACAGATGGATAAGGAAGGTGAGTTAAGGGATATCACAATCTATGTTCCTAAAATTGGTGTGGCCGCACTTGGGGATATGATCATTAAAAATGGTACCTCTGTAATCCGATTATATGAAGTCGCCAAACTTGAGCAAACAGTTGCCCCAACTGAAATTTACAGACGCAACCAGAGCCGGATTGGAAAGGTCATGGCCCAACTGTATAAAAACAAGGCTCTCGATAAGGTAATAGGTGAGGTTCAGACAAAAATTGCACCAATCGATTTGCCGGCCGATTATTCGATCAAGGTGGCCGGTGAAGAACAGAAACGACAGGAGTCGATGACAAATCTTAAGTTTGCTTTACTGTTGTCTATTGTATTGGTTTACATGGTTCTGGCCAGCCAGTTTGAGTCCTTGATACACCCGCTTATTGTCTTGCTAACCATCCCTTTCGCCATTGTGGGAACAATTCTGCTCTTTTTTATAATGGGTCAGACATTTAACATTATGGCCCTTATCGGTATCATTATGCTGGGAGGAATTGCAGTGAACGATTCAATCATTCTCATTGATCGGATTAACCAGTTAAGAAGGGGAGGAATGGAAAAACGTCTCGCTATTTCAATGGGAAGCCAACAGCGGTTACGACCAATTCTGATGACCAGCATTATTACAATTATCGCATTACTTCCGCTCACCTTCGGATTCGGGGAGAGTACCTCATTGCGTTCACCAATGGCATACGCAGTAATCGGGGGGATGATCACAAGTACAATACTTACCTTGTTGGTGATTCCATGTGTTTACGACCTGATGACCAGTAGCAAGCCAATGAAACAAGACGAACTAGAATGAATTCCATTATAAACAGAAAGGTTCTGATCAGCATGCTATTCTTCGGACTAAGCATGATGGGATATTTTTCATGGAAAAACCTCTCCATGGAGCTGTTTCCGAATGCTGAACTCCCGATGCTTTATGTTCAGATCTCCAGTCAGCTCGAGGTCGACCCGAAATATATGGAGAGCCAGGCGATTGTTCCTTTGGAAGGTGCCATCGGAGCCCTTCAGGGAATCCAGAATATGGAATCGACTGCTGAGTCACGACAGGGATCAATCATGGTTGAATTCAATAAGAATATCAATTTTAAATATACCTATCTAAAAGTTCAGGAGAAAGTCGACGAGATCAAGGCATCCCTGCCTGAACAGTTTAAGGTTACGGTCGTCAAGGTTGATCTCAACCAGATGAAGAACCAGTTTATGCAACTTCAGGTTCTTGGAAGCGGTGATGTTGACAGGGTCCGAAATATAACAGATCTCAAAATCAAGACAGAGTTAGAGAATATCGATGGTATAGCCGGCGTCAATGTGTTCGGTGGTCATGAGAAATCGATTGAAATTCAGCTTGATATGGATGTTTGTCAGGCTTATCATATTACGGCTGCAACGATCAGAAGTAAATTATCACAGAACTATAAGGCGAGAGCATTTGCCGGAAATGTGTATGAGGCTAAAAAAGAGTTCGTTGTTCAGGTGACCTCAGAATTCGATGATCTAAAACAGATTGGTAACCTTGTAATTGCCCCAGGGCCTATTCTGCTGAAAGATGTCGCAAAAGTCTATTTCGGAACCAAGGAGGAGACCTCCTATTCGCGGGTAAACGGGAAGAATTCAGTTTCTATCACGCTTGTAAACGATGCACAGTCCAATTTAATCGATCTGTCCCACAACACACTTGCTGTTATTGCCAGGTTAAATAAAACACTTGCCTCCAAGGATATCCAGATCAAGGTGCAAAACAATGCGGCAGATACGATGGAGAAAAACCTGAACCAGATCGGGGAACTCGCATTGATTGGTGGGTTGCTTGCGATAATGGTCCTCTGGATATTTCTTAAAAACTTTCAATTGGTCTCTATAATAGCCCTGGCAATTCCGATTTCAGTGCTCACGGCATTCAATTTTTTCTATGGTGCCGACATCTCCATTAATAGTCTGACCCTGGTAGGAATAGCGCTGGCAGTAGGGATGCTGCTCGATAATAGTGTGGTGGTGCTGGAGAATATATATCGGCTGCGGGGTCTCGGAAAGTCTCCCCGGGATGCGGTGGTCCAGGGTACCACCGAGGTGTGGCGTTCTGTTTTTTCCTCGACACTCTGCACGGTGACTGTTTTTCTTCCTTTTCTTTTCTCCAGTAATTTTCTGATTACCCTTCTGGGGAAAAATATTGGAGTATCGATCATCTCTACCCTTTCCATCTCCTTATTTGTGGCTGTCATGCTTGTTCCAATGATGGCTTATTCTTTCCTTAAGAGAAAAAGCAGTAAGGATCTCAGCTTTAATGTGGTTTCGACGCGGAATAAGCTGGTTCAGGCATACGTGATGCTGATGAAGTACTCGTTAAGAAAGCCGGCGCAAACAATTGTTGGAGTATTGATCTTCTTTTTCGTGACCATATTTCTATGTCTTGCAGTAAGTATGAATAATCTTCAGCAAGTCGAAACCAATGCATTTCGGATAAGTGTTACAATGCCGGTAGGATCGTCCATCCAGGCAACAGATAAAATTGTATCACAGATTGAAAGCAGGATTGATACGATCCCTGAAAAGGAGGATATTACGAGTAATATTCAACTCGAAAGTGCGACTCTTAATGTGATACTTAAGGAAAACTTTAAGAAGACAAGTAAAAGAACGATAGCCCAGATTAGGGAAGACGTTCAGAAAAGGGTTGAGAATATTCCCGGGGCTGTAATCGATATTGCCGATGCATCTGAAACAACCACCAGTTCGGGTGGCGGTGGCGGGGCAGGAGGGCGTCAAAGTTCCGGGGGAACCGGGAGCATGATGAAATTGTTGGGAGTCGGAGCGAATCAGGAACGGATTTTAATCAAGGGGCAGGATTTTGATGTGATGAAAAATGTGGCTGGTGATCTTCAGTATTTCCTGGAATCGCTCGAGTCGATGAACAGGGTACGGGTTAGTTATTCTGACAATCGTCCCGAAGTCCACCTAAGGTTTCATCCTCTAACCATGAATGAGAATAATATCTCCCTGGCTGGTATCGCAGGCGAACTAAACTCATTTAGCAAGGAGACGAACACCAATATTAAGTTTAAGCAGGGTACAGATGAATACGATATTATCATAAAGGAGATGCCCAAGCTGGGGACAACCCTGGAGCAACAGAAGAAACCCCGTACAATTTATGATCTTCGTACCCTTCCCATTCCTGACACAAAGGGTGGTCTGCATGAACTTCAAAGTATCAGCGAAATCGTTTATTCATCGGGTGCAGCTAACATTACACGGGTTAACCGCGAAAAGCAGATAGAGGTGACCTTTTCATTTGTTGCAGCCGCTCAGGACTCCAAGGAGTTGCTGACAACTTACCGACAGGAGGTTGACCGGGTCGTGGAAAGTTATAAATTGCCCGCCGGTGTTGCCGTCCAAGTGATTCATGAAGAAGATGAGCTGAAGGATTTCTACTTTTTGATCCTGGCTGCATTTATACTTATCTTCATGATTCTTGCCTCTGTATTTGAATCACTTGCTACCCCGTTTGTGCTTATGTTCTCTATCCCGCTCGCAGCGATAGGTTCATTTGTCGCCCTGATCCTCACGGGTAATTCACTCTTTAGTGCAAATACCCTTATCGGGTTTATCATATTGATTGGTATTGTGGTCAATAATGGAATTATACTTATCGACTATACTAATATTCTCCGAAAACGCGGATACCGGACTGAGCGCGCGTTAATACTTGCAGGGATGTCGCGTATCCGACCTATTCTGATTACAGCCATTGTAACTATTGTAGCCATGCTTCCGCTGGCAATGGGGGATAATGAATATGTTGGTGCTATTGGAGCCCCGTTTGCCATTACTGTAATCGGGGGACTAAGCATGAGTACGCTCCTTACCTTGATATTTATTCCAACCTTCTATTTTGGTCTCCAAAATGCAATTGCCTGGATGAAGGGTCTGTCACTTAGAATCAGAATTATCCAGGTGGTATTAATGGTTTTGGGAATATTTCTTATTTATACCCGTGTCGATGCATTCCTGTGGCAGATGCTCGACATGATTGCCATTGTGCTTGTTGTTCCAGGTTCTACCTGGTTTATCATGAACAGTTTGCGCAAGGCCAAAGAGTCGGTTATTGATCCGGCAGAACCGATTCATATTACGGTACAAAACCTGGTTAAAATTTATGACTGGGGGAGCCGGTTCCAGCGCGAATGGATTGGTAACCGAAATATCAGGGAGAGAGCGGGCCAAATAAAATATTACCGGCACTGGATTGATTTTGATGACTTTGTATGGGAATTACCCATACTTGGTTTCTTGTTCTATTTCACATTCAGTTACCTGAAAAATGGGTTATTTATGTTTATTATGGCCCATCTGATCTTCTTTTTCTCCCTTTTCCTGTGGGGGCCGATAAAGG
Organism: uncultured Bacteroidia bacterium; assembly: GCA_903904515.1. Classification (GTDB taxonomy): domain Bacteria; phylum Bacteroidota; class Bacteroidia; order Bacteroidales; family Prolixibacteraceae; genus JAAFHB01. Next base: position 17,003 of record CAIVCR010000021.1, on the reverse strand, counting down.
AATATCTTAAATATAAAGGGGAGAAATCCGGCCTAAAATGGCCGGACCAACTGGCTAATGGCGGATACACAATCATCTTTTGGTTGCTGCCACTTATCTTTCTCATCCTTTTCTATTTGAAATGGAGGTCGATTGGTTCAGTAGTTATGATTGGAATATTGTGGTATTTAGCCCTTTCCATTCAAAAGACTGCCGATATGCTTTATAACAAGAATGTGAATATCGAACGGTTACAGGGTCGCTTTGCCCGGTCACGACGGGTGTTCTTTAAATTAGTCGAACAGATGCCGCTTATTGGCCGCAAGCGGGATGCTTTTAAAGCATTGAAGGGGGTCTCACTCGAAATCGAAACAGGGATGATCGGGTTATTGGGTCCCAATGGCGCGGGTAAGTCGACCATGATGCGTGTCATTTGCGGAATATACGAGCAAAGCTACGGCAAAGTATGGATTAATGGAATCGACACACAGGTTAAACGTGAGGAGCTGCAGGGACTGATAGGATATCTGCCCCAGGAATTTGGCTCTTACGAAAATATGTCGGCCTATGAATTCCTCGATTATCAGGGAATTTTAAAAGGGCTGACTAATCCGGTGGAACGCGACGCGCGCATTGAATATGTATTATCATCAGTCCATCTTTGGGATCGTAAGGACGATAAAATTGGAGGTTATTCAGGCGGAATGAAGCAACGGATAGGAATTGCCCAGATCCTGCTCCATCTGCCCCGCATACTTGTTGTTGATGAGCCTACAGCCGGACTTGACCCGCGCGAGAGAATACGGTTCAGGAACCTGCTGGTCGAGCTGAGCCGCGAAAGGGTCGTGATTTTCTCTACCCATATCATTGAGGATATTTCAAGCTCCTGCAACCAGGTGGCAGTGGTTAACCGTGGCCAACTTCACTATGCCGGAAATCCGGCCAACATGGTAAAACTTGCCGAAGGATTAGTCTGGCAGTATACCATTCCAGCCAGCGATTTTGATGCATTCCCGGCAAAAGACCGGGTGGTCCACCACATGAGGGACGGTGACAACATCAAACTGAGATTCCTCTCTGCCGATAAGCCATCGGAAGATGCTATTCAGGTAAAACCGGTGCTTGAGGAGGCCTACCTTTGCCTGCTGAAAGGTATTAAAGTGAGAAAGGAGTGACTTTAAGAGGGGGAGACGAGGAGAACCTTAGGGACAATTCATTACCCTGAAAGGGTTTAATATGAATGGCCCCGGGTAAGGAGGAACGACGCAGCCCGGGGTAGGAATAGGGTGCACGGACGCGGCGCGTCTTCCAAAGTTGATTGAAATACTTCAGCCCTACGCGTCGCAATTTGGGCACCTAAAAAAAGCGAATAGTTATTAAACGGGAAAAAAAATTAAATTAAGAATACATAGCGTAAAATCCTGTAATTAAATTTATAAAGAAACCTGAAATATTATTAATACGATAAATTACACGATGGATAAGTCAGTCAACATATTTTCAAAGCAGAGTCGCCTATATTTTTGGTTCGATCTGATCTATAAAATGGCCCGGTATAACCTTAAAATCATTTTTGCCGGACGTTTTATCTGGTTCGTCGCCGCGGCTCTGGTGATTTTTATTTTGCTCTCCATTAACGTGGTATTCAATTTTCCGAGTTACGACTCCTCCACTGTTTATGGAATGCTGCTATTTCCAGGCTTATTGTTGGTTTTTTACCCCACTGTTTTTGGTATCCAAAGTGATGCCGATACACGGATTCTTGAGATTCTTTTCGGAATTCCCAATTATCGCTACAAAGTTTGGATGGTTCGGCTGGTGATGATCTTTCTATTGACCTGGTTCTTCCTGTACCTCTTTTGTTGGGTAGGCTATTATGGCTTAACCCCTTTCCCTGTCTTTGAGATGTCGTGGCAACTAATGTTCCCGGTCCTTTTCCTTGGATCGCTCGCTTTTTTAGTCTCTACAATGGTCAAAAATGGGAATGGAACAGCAGTAGTAATGATTATTATTGGCGTACTTTTAATGATGTTCGCCGAGACCCTCGACCGTACTCAGTGGAATGTTTTCCATAATCCCTATTCTATTCCCGACAAGATGAATGAGATGATCTGGGCTCAGATTTCCCAGAAAAACAGGTTGTTTCTTGCCGTGTCAAGCATCATCTTCTTCCTTGGCGGACTGACGAATTTGCAACGCAGAGAAAAGTTTTTGAAATAGTGCTTGGGATGGAGTGATGGAGAGACTTAGTGATGGAGAGACTTAGGGATGGAGAGACGAAGAGATGGAGAGATGGACTGAGTCAGACAGTCTACGGGTTAGGATTAAGAAATGTCTACGAGTCAGGTTGCCATTATTGAAAAAAATGTCGTATATTAAATTATTTTAAATTAATATACGGAATAAAATGAAAATAAGATCACATAAAGATTTGGATGTATACAAGTTAGCATTTGAATCGGCAATGGAAATATACCAAATATCAAAACTCACTGATTCTGAAGGTGAGGCAGCAGAAACTCAAACATGGCTTGATTTCGCCTTGGCATGCAATTACATTAAAATAGAAGAATATAACAGTCTATTTGAGAAATACAATAACATTATTGGCAAATTAGTCAATATGTCTCTTCATCCTGAAAATTGGACATTTTAACCTCATAATCCTGATTTTAATTTACTTTTCCCGCAAACCTATTTCAGGACTAGACACACGGTCTCAGAGTCTCTCCGTCTCTCCGTCTCTCCCTCTCTCCCTCTCTCCTTCTCCTATTCCCCTTCCATCACAATATATTCCCACGGCTCAAAATAGCAGGTCCGGTTATCCGCATCAAAATTAATCTTGTTCTTATTCAGAGTGTTGATGTATTTCCCGTCTGCCAGAGTGCTTGTAATATTGGCAGTAATTGTGTCCTGACTCATATTGATCAGCACCATCACCCTTGCATTTTCTGATGATCTGAAGAAGGAAATTATTTTGTCAGGTGCTGAATTGGTGAGGGGAATGAGCTTCCCTCCGTAGGGAGGGTTCCACAGCGCCTGATTACGGTGCTTCAGACTGATGAGTTTCTTGTAGAAGGGGACCATTCGTGTATCGCTCCAGTCAATCTGATCTTTGGTAAAGAAGCTTAAACGTTTATTTAGGCCTGCTTCCTGGCCGTTATAGATTAATGGCATCCCCGGAAGTGTAAAAGTGAGCACAGCACAACAATTTTCACCATTCCCGAATTTCTCTTTGGCTGTTCCATTCCAGGAATTTTCGTCATGATTAGTGATAAAATTCAGTTTGAAAGCCCGTTGCGGCATGGTTGAATCAATTTTTGACTGTAATTTCAGGATTTCATCGGCTTTTTTCTTCCCTTTGGTTACATCAGACATCAGATGGTGCATCTCCCATCCATAATTTGAGTCAAATGCTATTTTGCACATCTCCGGTTTATCCTGATTCTCGGCAAGCAGATAAAGATGTTTGATTTTCAAGAGCTCTGTTCGTGCATCTTCCCAGAAATCGGTTGGGACTAACCCAGCCATGTCACATCTGAACCCATCAATATCATAATTATTTACCCAAAACTTCATTGAACTGACCATTGCCTGGCGCATTTTTTTGTTGCTGTAATCGAGTTGCGCACAATCGGTCCAGTCAAATGGAGTTGCTATAACTCCTTGTTTATCTTTTTTGTACCAATCGGGGTGTTCTGTAATCCAGTGGTTATCCCTGGCAGTGTGATTGGCAACCCAGTCCAGCATAATCTTAAATCCCATTTCGTGTGCCTTGGTAACCAGACTTTTAAAATTTTCCGCTGTTCCAAATTCGGGATTGATCGCTTCATAATCTTTTATTGAATAATAACTTCCCAGGCTCGTTTTTGCCCCTGCGGGAACTTTACGACCAATCTCCCCGATCGGGTAAATCGGCATCAGCCAAAGGACATTAATTCCCAAATCTTTTATTCTTGGAAGGTCAGCTTCGAGCGCTTTGAAAGTCCCTTCAGCCGAATATTGACGCGTATTGGTCTCATAAATCACGCTGTTTTTCACCCAATCCGGGTAAGGTGTAGCTTTAGGGGCCTCTTTTTTAAAGAGAAAACATCCTGAAAGCAGGGTGGCAAATGTGAACAGAAAGATGATTTTAATTCGAATAGATCTCATGATGATAAAGTGATGGTTTGAGTTGGTTAAAAGTATGATAAATCGACGAAATTACGAATCATTAACGTCAAAATATTCGTTATATTTGGGAATTGGCTGTTAGGTGCAATAGTAATAGTTTCACTCAAAGTGAAACTATTACTTAAAAATTAGCAGTATGATTTTAGAGACTGATAAATTGTATCATATTTATAACCAGGGAAATAATAGGCAGAGGATTTTCTATTGCCGCGAGAATTATCTTTATTTTTTAAAGAAAGTGAATCTTTATATTTTACCATATGCTGATATTCTAGCCTGGTGTTTGATGCCGAATCATTTTCATTTGATGGTTTATGTTCATACTTTCGTAATTCCAATAAATGATCAGAAGGAAGAAATTCTAAATTCGGTGAATATTCGGAATTTAAATGATTCTATTGGTTTATTATTAAGGACATATACTCGCGGTATCAATAAACAAGAGAACAGATCAGGTTCTTTATTCAAAACTCATACTCATGCTGAATGTTTAAATGACCTTAAGGGAATCAAGCCTGAATTTCTCAATCTTATCAATGAAGACGAAAAAGATGGTTTATTCTCTGAAGAGGAATATCCCCAAATTTGTTTTAATTATATTCACAATAACCCAATAAAGGCAAAATTAGTGCATAGTCCTGAAGATTGGGAATTTTCTTCCTATTGCGACTATTCTGGTTTACGCAAGGGGAAATTGATTAACCGGTATAGGGCTAATGCTTTTGGACTCCGTTTAAATTCTGGTAAGTGATAGTTTCACTTGGAGTGAAACTATCACTTTATAAAATAAAATATGAACAAAACAATCGAAAACCTCCGCCAGACATTAACCGAAAACAGTAACGAACAGCTTAAAATCAGCACGCAACATTTCTTTAAGGAGGGTGTCAGTTGCTATGGAATCAGGAGCGCAACTGTTGGCAAGATCGGAAAGGAATATTTTAAAACCATTAAGGGTACCTCCAAAGCTGAAATCTTTGATTTATGTACCGAATTATGGCAGTCGGGTTATATCGAAGAATCGATTATTGCCTGCGACTGGTCGTATAATGTCCATAAGGAGTTTGAACCGGATGATTTTAAGGTTTTTGAAAGATGGATCGCTACCTATGTGAATAATTGGGCCTCCTGTGATACCTTTTGCAATCATACTGTAGGTAAGTTCATCGATATGTATCCGTCTTACCTGGTGGAATTAAAGCAATGGACCCAATCCGACAACCGCTGGATGCGCCGTGCAGCGGCTGTGTCGCTGATTGTGCCGGCCCGTCAGGGGAAATTTCTGAATGATATCCTTGAGATTGCCGGACTTTTGCTATTGGATCAGGATGACATGGTTCAGAAAGGGTATGGATGGATGCTGAAAGTTGCAAGCCAAAAACATGTGGAAGATATTTTCGAATATGTTATTGCAAATAAAGGTACTATGCCCAGGACAGCACTGCGGTACGCCATCGAGAAAATGCCGGCTGAATTAAAGGCAATGGCGATGGAAAAGGATTGAATGAGTGATAGTTTCACTTGGGTTATTGGTCAGTGATAGTTTCACTCGAAATGAAACTATCACTGATTAACACTATCCTTTTTCCACTTCCCAAGGACCGCGAGTAATTCATCAATTTGTTCTTCCGTATGGGCAGCCGAGGCTGTAATCCTGACTATAAATTGATCGGTTTTTACCGGGTAACTTACAAATGGAGCCAGGATAAAGTGAGCTTTAAGAAAGTCAGATAGCTTGATTGCATCTGCCTGGTTTTCAAATAAAATCGGAATGATTGGAGTGGCGCTACTTGAGGATTGATATCCCAGACTTTTTATCCCCTCCCGAATCCTTCCCGCATTTAAAAACATGCTGGTTCTTAATTCGGGGTGTTCCATTATGATCCTGATAGCAGCAATAGCACCTGATACAAGTGGCGGAGGTAAGGAGGTTGAAGCCCCGAAAGCCGGAGATTTCTCCCTAATTCTTTTGGTTAGCTCTTTGCTGCCGGAAATAAATCCCCCATAGACTCCAATCGCTTTGCTCATGGTCTCACTCTGGTAAATCCGGGGTGCACCTCCGAGACCAAAATATTCAGGCGTGCCTCTTCCATTTTCGCCAAGAACTCCCGTTGAATGGGCATCGTCAACGATCAATAATCCGTTTTTGTTTTCTACGACCCGATAAATTTCATCCAGAGGGGCAATCTCACCCGTGAGGGCAAAAATTCCATCCGTAATAACAAGCGGTTTGATTGATTTACTTTTATTGATCTGATATTCCAAATTTTTACAATCACAATGGGTATAAAAACAGACTCTGGTTTTATCATTGGGTAGCCCGTCAAGGATGCTTGAATGGGCGGATTGATCCGCAAACAGGGTGTCATATTCCCCTTTTAAAATATGAAGTAAAATTTTATTTCCAAGGTAACCTGAGGCAAAAACAACCGCATCTTCCTGTTGTTTGAATTTGGCAAGTTGTTGTTCAAGTTCAAGATGAATCTCTGAAGTTCCGGTGGTTTGCCTGGAGGCTGAAAAGTTAATCCCATATTTTCTTATCCCCCGAATGGCTGCCTCCACTATTTCGGGATGGTTGGCCAGTCCAAGGTAATTATTCCCGGCAAAACAGGAATATTGGTGCCCCTCAGCCTGGATATAATTTCCAACTCCACTTTCCAATACCAGCATAATCGACGATTTTATATGAATTGGTTTAAAATCAACACGCCCACAAGTCCCGAAATTCCTATAATGGTTTCCATAACGGTCCAAACCATAAATGTTTGCCTGATCGTAGTATTAAAGTATTCTTTAAACATCCAGAAACCTGTATCATTGAAATGGGAGAACATCAAACTTCCTGCACCTGTTGCAATCACCATAAGTTCACGTGAGATCCCTGTCCCTTCAACCAATGGAAGTGTTAATCCGGCTGCAGTGATGCAAGAAACTGTTGCCGAGCCGATTGCGAATCGGATCAGGGTCGCTACACACCAGGTAAGCACCAACGGAGACATGTTTAATCCACTTACAATCTGTTTAATGTACTCCGCAGTTCCACTGTCTGTAATGACTTGCTTGAAAGCCCCTCCCGATGCGATTATGAGCAGGATCATGGCAATGGCCGATGTTGAGGCAGATAAGCTTTTCATAAGATCGGGCATTTCCCTCCCTTTTCGTATTCCCAGAAGATAGACTCCAATAAAAACGGCAACGAAAAGGGCAACCGACGGATCACTGATAAACTTCAACAGTTTAATATTTCCATTACCTGCAGGTAAAATCATCTCGATAATGGCACCGGATAGCATCAGAACTATTGGAGTCAGTGCAGTTATCAGGCTGGCGGCAAGTGTGGGTAACTCCGCTTTGGTGAATTCACGGGGAATAAATAATTCTTTAGGTGGTACAAGATCCCATTTTGTATATAATCGGGATAATAACGGGCCCGCAATAATGATACTTGGTATAGCTACCATCAAACCATAAAGCAGGGTGAGATTGGGATTGGCATGGAAGATAAAGGCAATGGAAGTTGGTGCCGGATGGGGAGGGAGAAACCCGTGTGTTACCGAAAGTGCAGCACATAAAGGGAGTCCAAGATAGATTAGTGGTAATTTGGTTGAGTGGGCAAGGGCATAAATAAGTGGAATCAAAACGAGAAAACCGGCATTGTAAACCATTGGCAATCCTACAAGAAACCCGGTTATCATGATTGCAATCTGAATCTTCCCTAATCCAAAAAGAGTGACAAGTTTATGGGTGATTTGAAATGCGGCACCACTTTCTTCGAGTAGCTTACCCAGCATTGCCCCAAAAACAATAATCAGCGCCAGGCTTCCCATTGTGCTCCCCAGACCTGCCGCAATTGACTGTAAAATTGTTGCTGGCTCCATGTGATTCAGTAAACCAACAGCAAATGAGGTTATTAGCAAAGAGAGAAAAGCGCTGATTTTAAAGAAAGTTATCAGGACAAAAAGCAGGATTATTCCTGCAACAATAATAATCAGCGGCATATTCGGTCAATTAGTCAATATCTTACGAAAGTAGAATAAATTGAGCCGATTAAGAAATGCACGGTGAATATTTAGTTCGAAAAGATGGTTTTATTCTTAGCTATCCATACCGATTCAGGCTTAATAAAACTTCCGGAACCCAATGATTTCGCGAACCTCTTTGAGCGTTTTGGAGGCAGATTCACGCGCTTTTTCAGCCCCGTTTTTCGCTACTCTGGAAAGGTAATCGCTATCTTTCGAAATATCTTCGATCCGGGTACGAATCGGATTAGTAAAATTGATGATATCCTCCGCAAGCTGTTTTTTCAGATCGCCATAACGGATTGAACAATTGTTGTAAGTAGTATCAAAATGGCTAACCACATCCGGGGCAGAAACTACCTTCATCAGGGTGAACAGGTTTCGGATTACCTCAGGCTTTTTCTGATTCATCTCTTTGGGACCTTCGTCCGTAACTGCCCGCATCACTTTTTTACGAATACTCTCAGGCTTTTCTGCCAGCGAGATCGCATTTCCTTCAGATTTCCCCATTTTACCTGAACCATCAAGTCCCGGAATCTTCACCATATCTTTTCCTTCGAAAGTGTAAGCCCTGGGAATGGGAAATGTTTCAACATTGTATATCCGGTTGAATCTGCGGGCAAATGTACGCGCCATCTCAAGGTTTTGTTCCTGGTCTTTTCCCACAGGAACAAGATTAGCCTTGTGAATAATGATATCTGCTGCCATCAGCACAGGGTAGGTGAGCAGACCGGCATTAACATTCTCAGGCTGCTGACGTGCCTTATCTTTAAAGGAGGTAGTCCGTTCCAGTTCCCCAAGATAGGCGTTCATATTCAGAAGCAGGTAAAGCTCAGGAATTTCGGGGACGTCGCTCTGTATGAAGATTGTTGCTTTTTCGGGATCGATGCCACACGCAAGGTATTCGGCCAGCACCTGTCTTACGTTGGTGTGGAGGTCGGCCGGAGTTGGATGGGTAGTGAGTGAATGAAAATCTGCAATGAAGAAAAAAGTCTGGTGTTCATTCTGCATCTCAATGAAGTTTTTCACCGCTCCAAAATAATTTCCCAGGTGCAGGTTTCCTGTTGAACGAATTCCGCTTACTACTGTTGGCATCTGTTTTTGCTTTAGATTTTATGGTGCAAAAATATAAAAACCATTCAAATAGTGCAGGCTAATCTTCCTTTGTGGCAATTTCGTAATTTTCCTGGCTGATCAGGGGTTCACCCTTAAACCGGAGCAGCAATTGGGCAATAGCGAAGGTATCTTTTTCGCAATATCGTGCAATGCGTTGTATATCAAATTCTTTGTAGTAAACATTCCCTACCTGGCTGCCGTCGATATCATCTTTGGGGGTTGGAATATTAAATACGGCGCAGAGCAACTCAAGGGAGGTGTAGTGTTTGTAATCCCCAAATTTCCAAAGCTGAAGGGTGTCAAGCATCACCTCTTTCACATCCCACGGTTTGGCTCCGGCAATGTCTAAAACCTGTGGAAGCGGCAGCCCATTGATCAACATTCTGCGGGCAATATAGGGGAAGTCGAATTCCTGTCCGTTGTGAGCGCATAACTTATGCATCGGATTGGTCATAAATCCGGTGACCATCATCGAAAAGTCCTCAAGAATTTTCTTTTCATCATCTCCGGCATAAGAGATTACACGATAGGCCCGTTCTTTCCCTTTACGAAACATCTTCCCTGCCGAGATGCAAACGATTTTCCCAAATTCTGCATAAATTCCTGCCCTGTTATATAACGCTTCAGCAGTTTCCCCCTCTTTCCCAATCTGTCCCGCCTTTTTGGTCCATAGCTTTTGAATATTCTCCGGGGCATCAGTAAGTTCAGGATGTTGCGGAACAGTCTCTATATCAATAAATAATACATGTTCAGGTAAAAGTTTTAGCAGCATGTCGTTTAATTTTTTAGATTATACTCTATATTCAAAATTAGCGATTTATTTTCCCATTCCGGAGGATTCGCTGTTGCGTTCCACCTTTTTTAAATTAATTTTGAGGATAATGTGTTATTTTTGCATAACTGAAATATCATGAAGGGAAGAATCATCTATTCTGCACATGTAGTCAGTCAAATGTTTAAAAGAAACATTACTGAAAAGCAAATTGAGGATATATTAAAAAATGGTATTATAATAAAGGAATATTGTGATGATAAACCATATCCTAGTTTTTTGATTTTAGGTTATATCGAAAGTATGCCGTTGCATGTTGTATATGCAGTTAATGACTTTGGGCAAAATATTATAATTATAGCCTATAAACCTGATCATAATTTATGGAGTAGCGATTTCACGATTAAAAAAAAATAAGATGAAATGTGTGATTTGTAAAAATGGCGAAACGATTAAAGGTAAGACAATTGTGACTCTTGAGCGAAACGGGTCAATTATTGTATTAAAGGGTGTTGACGCCAGTATTTGCGATAATTGCGGTGAATATTATCTTGACAGTGAAACAACCCAAAAAGTACTTGAGAAGGCCGATGAAGCTTGTAAAAACGGAGCTGAAATTGAGGTAATTAATATGAAGAAAACAGCCTAAATTAGTTGATTTATGATTAATCATGTAGTCCTTTTTAAATTAAAGGAATTTGAAAATGAAGATCTGAAGGCAGTGGTGAGGAGTAAATTAACCCATGCTTTACTGGCACTAAAAGATAAGATTCAGGAGATTCAATATATGCAGGTAGGTGAGAATTATGACCTTAAAACTTCCGCAAATGATATATGTCTGATTACCCATTTTGAATCACTCGGGGATTTGGCTGCCTACCAGATCCATCCTGAACATCTTAAAGTGATTGAATTAGTAAAAGCTAATACCAGCAGTAAGGCTGCTGTTGACTTTGAATTTTAAATCAAATTTTTTCAATGAATAATCTATATCCGCTTAAATTTACTCCAATTTGCAAGGACAAAATCTGGGGAGGGAATAAACTACACGATTTGCTGAATAAACAGTTTCCGGAGCTGTCCAATTGTGGGGAATCATGGGAAATGTCTGGTGTTCAGGGTGATATATCGGTTGTTTCAAATGGTTTTCTCACAGGTAACAATTTGGAAGAGTTGATTGAAGTTTATATGGGTGATCTGGTTGGAGAGAAAGTTTACGAGAAATTTGGAACGGAATTTCCCCTGTTGGTCAAATTTATTGATGCCAACGACAACCTTTCAATCCAGGTACACCCCAATGACGAACTGGCTCTGGAAAGACATGATTCATTCGGTAAAACGGAGATGTGGTATGTCGTACAGGCTGATCAGGGCTCACAGCTGATAGCTGGATTTAACCGGAAAATAGATAAGGAGGAATATCTCCATTGTGTGGAAAACGGAACACTGGAGGAGATTCTCAATTTCGAAGAGGTCAAAGCGGGTGATGTTTTCTTTATGCCAGCCGGCCGGGTGCATGCCATCGGAAAAGGAATCGTTGTGGCTGAAATTCAGCAAACCTCCGATGTTACCTATCGGATTTACGATTTTAACCGGGTGGATGACAAGGGTAATCCCCGTGAACTTCATACTGAACTGGCAATCGATGCAATCGATTACACCTTTGAAACCAATTACCGGACCGAATACGAGTCCCAAATTAACAAGTCCGCAAAATTGGTTGAATGTCCCTACTTTACAACTAATCTTTTATCAATAACAGCCGAAGTTGAGTGCGATTTTACCGGCCTCGACACTTTTGTAATTTATACCTGCCTTGAAGGGGAGTGTTCACTTGCCTGGGAGGACCAGATTCTTCCGGTTTCGAAAGGAGATTCGATTCTGGTTCCTGCGCTGATCAGTAATTTCATTTTTTCGGCAAACAACGGAGAGCAGGCAAAATTACTGGAAGTTTATATCAAATAATCGCAACATCAGTGCGAATCCGAATTTAACTGAAGTAGAACGCTTCAGTCAATTAGTTTCAAAAAGAGAAGGATGATCATTAAAAAAGCCGAATTTGTAATCAGCAATACTGACCCGGAGCTGTGTCCTGTCACCGATAAGCCGGAGTTTGCTTTTGTAGGAAGGTCGAATGTTGGCAAATCATCGCTGATTAACATGTTAACCGGTTTTGGCGATTTGGCCAAGGTGTCGACAGCTCCGGGAAAAACCCGCCTGATCAACCACTTTAATATCAACGATGAGTGGTTACTTGTGGATTTACCCGGATATGGTTATGCCAAGGTGGGACGATCTTCGCGCGATCAATGGCTCACTTTTATTCGCAAGTACCTTCAAATCAGGGAAAATCTCTATTGCGTGTTTGCATTAATCGATTCACGTCATAAACCGCAGGCCAATGATGTGGAGTTTATGAACTACCTGGGATATCATGAAATTCCGTTTGCAATGGTTTTTACAAAGGCTGATAAACTGTCGCGTAAGCAGTTGGATAAAAATCTGGCGATTTACAAGGATGAGATGCTCAAAACATGGGAAGAGTTACCTCCGCTTTTTGTCACCTCTTCAGGTAATAAATTAGGCAGGGACGAACTGCTGGGTTTTATTGACAATATTGTCTCTCCAACTGCCTGAAGGAGAATGATATGAAAATTCAGACCCTGAAGAATCTTGAAATATCTGAAAAAAGATTCACAATCGGATTTGTTGTTAGTTCATTATGTATACTTTTGCTCCCAGATAGGATTGCTTTAAATTCAAAAACATAAAATCTCCAGCTATGTCCACAGGATTTATCAAAATATTCGCCGGTACAGAATCAAAATATCTGGCCGAGAAGATTGCTGAAAATGCAGGAATTGCCCTGGGTAAAGCCTCCTGTCCCCGATTCTCAGACGGAGAATTTGAGCCATGTTACGAGGAGACAATAAGGGGCTCGTTCACTTTTATTATTCAGTCAACCTTTCCGCCTGCAGATAATTTATTGGAATTACTCTTAATGGTCGATGCCGCCAAAAGAGCTTCTGCTTATAAGATTATCGCAGTAATGCCTTATTTTGGCTTTGCCCGCCAGGATCGGAAAGACAGACCCAGGGTCTCAATCGGAGCCAAACTGGTGGCCGACATGTTGTCAACTGCAGGAATCAACCGGCTTATTACAATGGATCTTCACGCAGATCAGATTCAGGGATTTTTCGATGTTCCTGTTGATCATTTGAGTGCAGTAGCTTTGTTTATCCCATATATTCAGCAAATGGGTCTTCGCGATATTGTGGTGGCATCCCCCGATGTTGGAGGAACAAAGCGGGCCAATGTTTTTGCCAAACATCTCAAAACTGACCTTGTGATCTGCCATAAATCACGCAGCAAGGCAAATCATATCGACTCAATGACCCTTATCGGGGATGTCGAGGGGAAAGATGTGATTATTGTAGACGATATTATTGATACTGCAGGAACCATAACAAAGGCAGCCGACCTGATGAAAGCCAAAGGGGCTAATTCTGTCAGGGCTTGCGTTACCCATGCAGTGCTTTCAGGTCCTGCATTTGAGCGGATCGAAAATTCATACATCGATGAAGTACTTGTTACCGACTCGATTCCGTTACGACATGAGTCAAAAAAGATCACCGTTTTATCCTGCGCACCTCTATTTGCGGATGTGATACAAAAGATTTACGAAAATAAGTCAATAAGCACTGCATTTATTTAAGAATAGTTATCTTTGCGCCCTGTTTTACAGCATACCTTTGATGGTGTGATGCGGATACCTTGCCTTCCGGGAGGAGATCTGAGTAAACACTTAATTACAAATTAGTTAATTTTTTAAAAGCAATGAAATCATTTCAAATTAAAGGTACCGCTCGTTTGGGAGTTGGTAAAAAAGACACCAAGGCATTGAGAGTAAACGACTTAGTTCCATGTGTGATTTATGGTGGTGAAAATGTGATCCATTTCCAGGCTCACGAAAACGAATTCCGCAAACTGATTTATACCCCTAAAGTATATCAGACTGCAATTGATGTTGATGGTAAAATTTACCAGGCCTTTATGCAAGCTTTACAGTTTCATCCGGTTACCGACAAATTGTTGCATATTGACTTTTTGGAAATACGCGAAAATGTGCCGGTTAAATTACAGATTCCTGTCCGTCTGGATGGTTATGCCAGGGGTATTCAGCAGGGTGGACGTTTGAAATCGAATCTTCGTACCCTAAAAGCAAAAGGGTTTTCAAAAGATTTCCCTGATGAGATTATCATTGATGTAACAGATCTTGGCCTGAGCGAAAGCATCAGGGTTGGGGATGTGAAAGTTCCGGGTATTGAAATTCTAAATGCAAAATCTGTTCCCGTTGCAACTGTTGTGGTAACACGTGCTGCTCGTGCTGCAATGGCCGATACAGCTACAACAGGTAAGAAAAAATAAAGACTTTAAGTTTTGAAGTACCTTATTGTTGGTCTTGGAAATATCGGGGAAGAATACATAAATACCCGTCACAATATAGGATTTTGGATATTGGATGCCCTCGCAAGGGCGTCCAATATTTCTTTTAGCGAAAAGCGATATGGCTCAGTGGCCGAAATGAAGTATGCCGGCAGGACTCTTATCCTGCTTAAGCCCAATACTTTCATGAATCTCAGCGGGCGCTCTGTCCAATACTGGATGCAGAAGGAGAAAATTGAACTGGAGAAAGTATTAATTCTTGTCGATGATCTCTCCCTGCCACTAGGAAAGCTGCGTATGCGTTTAAAAGGGAGCGATGCAGGACATAACGGGTTGAAAAGTATTCATGAGATCCTGGGTAGCCTTGATTACGTCAGGTTACGGTTTGGTATCGGAAGTGACTTTCAGCGCGGGAGACAGGTCGACTACGTTTTGGGAAGTTGGTCGCGGGAAGAGGAGGAGGTCGTCAATTCAAAAATGGAAAGCTGTATCGAGATTATCAAAGCATTTGTTACCA
The DNA here is from genome assembly GCA_903904515.1 of uncultured Bacteroidia bacterium. Classification (GTDB taxonomy): domain Bacteria; phylum Bacteroidota; class Bacteroidia; order Bacteroidales; family Prolixibacteraceae; genus JAAFHB01. Next base: position 1,981 of record CAIVCR010000021.1, on the reverse strand, counting down.
TGGGAGCAAACCAGGTCATGACAAAATACAACAAGAATTAGGTGTTTAGGCTTTAGGCTGTTAGCGATTTCGAGTGTTTGATTTTAAACTTTGCAAATTAGCTGTTTGTTTCATTCTTTAATTCCTTCATTCTTAACTCTTTCATTCTTAACTCTTTCATTCTTAGCTCTTTCATTCCTTCATTCTTAATTCCTTCATTTTTAATTTCATGGACGAACCTGTACGTATTGATAAATGGCTTTGGGCTGTGCGTCTCTTCAAAACCAGGACTCTTGCAACCGAAGAGTGCAAAAAGGGTCGTGTAACTATTGAAGGAGTTTCAGTAAAGCCGTCACGGGTGCCTAAACCCGGAGAGGTGATTAAAATTCGTAAAAACCCGATCACCTATTCGTATAAAGTAATTGGTATTACAGGAAAGCGTGTGGGTGCCAAATTGGTTCACGAGTTTATTTTGGACATAACCCCACCCGAAGAGTTGAAAATTCTTGAGATAAGGCAGCAAATGAGTTCTTTTGACCGGGATCGGGGAACCGGGAGACCAACTAAAAAAGACCGGCGTGATCTGGATCGTTTTCAAGACCAGGATTAATCCTTTTTCGATTTCTGAAAATCTTCGATTACCCCTTCACAAAGCCATTTTGCCAGGGCCTGCCTGTTATTTTCATAGATCAGACGTTGCTGATCGCGGAAATGGTTAATATTCCCAAGCTCTATAAAGACGGCTGTTGGAATTGTCTTTTCAAGCATATAGAGCCCCCTCGTGGAGACATCGCCGCTGTAGCCTCTTCCCGGTTGTTTGAGTTGATATTTTCGCTCTATGGCGCCTCTAAGAGTCGAGGCCAGTCTTTCCCCGTTTTTAGACCCTTCATGGTAATAAAAAAACAGATCGATGTTTTTCTTCGTCTCACGGGCATCCACATGAAGTTCAATGCATCTTTTGTAACTTCCCAGCTTTTCACTGCGAAAAAGTGTATTGATTGCATCTACGCGCTGCTTTAATCGCTTAACCTGATTCAATGGTATTTCGTTGCCGGGAAAGCAAACCTCATCCTTGCTGCTGCGCAAATAAAGGTCATTCCTGATTCCATCATGGAGATCACGAATAATAAAATAGACTTTGGCACCGTGACGCAGAAGTTCTCTTCCAAATCTTAACGTCACATCATAGGCATATTCATCTTCGCAGAGTATATTATTGCCGATTTTTCCCATCGCTCCCGGATCGGGCCCTCCATGGCCGCTTACGAGATAAAATATGCTCCCCCTTAACTGGTAATCGGTTAAATTCACCAATTCAAAATCTTTTCCAAACAATGGTTCAGTTATGAATTTGGGAGAAGAGGTCGATTTGTCGCCTTCCTGACCGACAAGGCGGCTTCCAACGAGCAGGGATGCGAATAGCTGAAGTGACAGAAGAAACTTGCTGATGATAAGATGTTGCTTTATTAAACAAAAAAAAACCGTATTAATTCGCGTTGAGTAAAACCCCGAAAGAACAGGATTTGAGTGCCTGACTGATCAAACTTCCAATGGTAGCAATGCTACTCCCGCATGCGGGATAAGGCCTGTTTTAGCGGTCAAAAGCTTTCTCAGTTAAATGGAAATGTTGAGTTTACCAATCTTGCGAATTAACACGGTAATATCGTATTTTGAAAGAACGTTTGCTTATTATTACAGCACTAAATTAATATTGTTTTATCTATTTTGCAACAAATATTGACATTTTATTGGTTGAATAAAATATTACTTTGGTAAATATTGAGTATGAAGGGATTGGAAAAATAATGAAAGAAAGTTGATTTTTATTCGATTTTTATTGGGAAATATTTTGCCCAAGTGAAAATGATTCCTACATTTGCACCACCCAAAAATAAGGAGAGATGGGTGAGTGGCTGAAACCAGCAGTTTGCTAAACTGCCGCACGGGCAACCGTGTCGGGGGTTCGAATCACCCTCTCTCCGCAGAGAGTTCTTGAATGTCT
>CAIVCR010000020.1 GCA_903904515.1 uncultured Bacteroidia bacterium | reverse complement strand
TGCCTAACAGCCTATTGCCTGCCAGCCTATCATCCTATCTCAAACAATCTTTTGAGATGCCTGTCAAACAGATTTTCTTCGACACAATTCCCGATAATTTCATGATGAAGCTTAAGTAACCCGGTAAATGTTTCTCCACTTTCAGCGGCAATTTTATAACCAACATGAATTAACTGTCTGAAACTAGGATTGTAATCGGGATGTCCCGGGATATGTCGCAGGGTGTTTGCGAATTTTTCGCTTCCCCAGCGGTCGACTTCTTCGGCTGATGGGAGCTCCTCCTGTTTAATGTCAATGACATCAGCATAAGGAGCACACAGTTCCTCCTGCCGGGTTAAGGCACTTTTATAGATGTGTTTTGCAAGTACCAATCCTTCACCGCCGGCAAGTGCCAATCCGATCACCTCCTCAAGCCAGGTTGTTCCGGCCGTTTTAACATGAATACCCTTGTCATATTTCCTGATGACTCGTGAAATCTCCGGATATATCGAAAATTTATCCGAACCGGAATGAACACTAAGTTTCAGGTTATCGGGCAAACCAAACTCGGTTACTGCATAATCAATAACAAGTACATCCTCTTCGAATTCACGCGCGAATTGTGCCACATCTCCAACATAGTTAACCCCCTTATTAAAACGCCCGGTAAATTTTGGAGCGATGGTCTGTACAGGAATTCCCTGTTGTGCAATCATCATTAAAATAAAAAACAATTCAACAGGTGTCTGTGGAGCTTCAACCTCATCCATAGATACTTCAGTTACAAAATTATCCGCTCCTTTTTGTTCCAAAATAAAATTATAAATCCTTCCAGCCTCACCTATTGCCGCTAAAAATTTCTGAGCAATTGAGGTGATCAACGAATCTGTAACTTCAAAAGGATTTTCAATTCCTGGAATATCCAGGATGCCGGAATATTTTTTACAGGAATTTATAAAATCTGAAATCTCTGCATTATCTGAAGAGGTCCCGATTTTACTTGCAACATCCAAAGTAAAAAAATCAGATGCCTCAATAAATCCCAGAACGTTTGAGAGATTAATATGATCAGCATCCACATAAAAACTGCGTTCAAATGATAAAGCACTGACTGCCGCATCTGCTTCTATACGCGTATCAACGGGTTTAGAGTGTATATAGGAATGTTCCCTGTTTGACTTATTCCACACAGGCACGATCGCTATTCCTGCCTTATTAGCCCTGATAATCGCCCTTAATTGCGCTTCACCCTGGTGTCCAAACCGGTCACCAATTCCCAAACTGTATTTTTCTATCTTCATCGTGTATATATTTACTAATGCCTTAATTATGTATAACTCAAATCTGTTTACCTAAACCTAAAACAGGCAAAACATTTTTTCCGTGTTCGTTCACGAAAGTATATTGTTTCTTTCTAACCTCAAAATTAAAGTGCCAATTAAAGAATCATTTATGTTTTAAAACATTTTTTCCGTGTTCGTACACGATAATTGAAAAAATCAAGTTAGTTTTGCAAACAAGTATACGGAATTTCAACTGATCTATGAAAAATAATCAGATAAATAGATTAACGGAAATTTATTTTCAGTCAGAATTAAGTCTTAAATTTACTTAGGGTGAAAAAAAATATCAGAATTCTGGATATCGCTTTAAAAGCAGGTGTTTCTATAGGAACAGTTGACCGGGTTCTTCATAAACGTGGCGAAGTTTCGGCAGAAACCAGAGAGCGGATTCTTAAAATCATTCAGGATTCAGAATACCGGCCAAATATCCTCGCCAGCTCACTGGCGTCGAAAAAAATAGTTTCAATTGCCACAATGACCCCAAAAACCTCAGGAAAAGATTCTTTTTGGTCAAAACCACAGGAGGGGATTGAAAAAGCAATTGAGGAGTTATCCCCATACGGAATACGACTTCAACCCCACCATTTTAAAATGGAAGATCCGGCATCATTTACACGCGAAGCTGATAAAATACTTGAATCTGCACCTGATGGAATTCTGCTCGCACCCTGGGGAAAGCGTGAGTCATTAAAATTCACACAACTACTTGATGAGCGATCAATCCCCTATGTATTTATCGATTCAAACCTTGAAGAAGCCAATCCAATCAGTTTTGTTGTGCAGGATTCTGTTCAAAGTGGCTTTCTGGCAGCCAAGCTGATTGATTATGGAATAGCTCCCAAAAGTAATATTCTGATGATTCACATTACGAAAAACCTTCAAAATGCGAACCATTTGCTACAGCGTGAAACCGGATTTCTCAATTATTTCGAAACAGTGAGTCATAAAGGGCACCGGATTATAAAAATGGAAGTTTCATCAGATGACATCTTAAGAACAACTAATCTCAATACGAGTATTGCCAGAGTTGATGTTATTGATGCGGTATTTGTTACAAACTCAAAAGTACACCTCGTTTCCCGTTTATTTGACACCTATGCAAACAGGCCCAAAATTATCGGATATGACTTAATTCCTAAAAACATTGAATTACTTCAACACGGCAAGATTGATTTTCTCCTGAATCAAAATCCTGAAAAACAAGGCTATGCAGCCATAAATCTACTCTTTGACACGATTGTAAGGAAGGAGAAGGTAAACATTACCAATTATACTGCAATTGATATTATTACAAAAGAAAACATCAAATACTATACGTCAATCTAGCCTTTATATTTGAATTCTGAATTCCAAAAACAAAATAAATCATGAAAAAAATTTCCTTTGATGACCTGAACGGGAAGGTCTGTGTAGTGACCGGGGGCTCCGGAATAATTGGGATCTCCATCATCAAAGCTCTCGCATCAGTAGGGACAAAGGTTGCCATTATTGGGCGTAATGAGGAGCGTGCAAAAACAGTTGCTGCTGACATGGCCCGGGAGTTTAATGCCACAATAATTGGGGTTAAAGCTGATGTACTCAATAAAGAATCACTGGTCAGCGCAAAATCAGAGATTAACCGTCAGCTTGGTCCGATTGACTTGTTAATTAATTGTGCTGGTGGAAATTCGCCGCTTGCTACAACGCAGGTAGAACAAATTCAGGAAGGCGATCTTTCAGATCTGGAAAAGACTTTTTACGGCCTTCAGATGGAGGGATTCGATCAGGTCTTTGATTTGAATTTTAAGGGAACGGTGTTGCCAAGCATGATTTTCACAAAAGATATGCTTGAAAAGGGTGCAGGGGTTGTATTGAATATTTCATCCATGAATTCCTACCATCCACTTACGAAAATTCCTGCCTATTCAGCAGCTAAGGCGGCCGTTAATAATTTTACTGAATGGCTGGCTGTCCATTTTGCAAAAGCAGGCATCCGGGTAAATGCTGTTGCACCGGGGTTCTTTATTTGCAATCAAAACCGGTTTCTGGTTATCGATGAGGCCACAGGGGAATATTCGGCACGCGGCAAAAAAATTGTCAGCAATACCCCGATGGGTAAGTTCGGTGATCCGGATGATCTGCAAGGAGCTGTATTATATCTTCTGTCCGATCTCTCCTCTTTTGTTACCGGAATTGTGGTTCCTGTTGACGGGGGCTTCAATGCCTTCAGCGGGGTTTAGTTATTTTTCCAGGCACAACATGTACCCTATTTACAACAGTATATGGCCATATAGGATTGCATATTTTATTAAATTTCAAACACATACAAAATGTCTCTTTCTATAAAAAAAGATTTTGCATGGTCATTACTGGTTCCAACCAGTATGGGTGTCCGCATTACACCAGCTAACGGCCAGCCTGTTTATTCCAGTGACCTGTTCCAGATGTACGCCACCAGCGCAGAAACCAATGTTGCAAGTATAGCATCCTACCTGGGCCTTCCAGTAAAAGTTCTTACAACTTTTGTCAGGGATAGTCCGATTGCCCAGTTTATTAAAAGTAATCTCAGGAGTCGTAACATGACTTTTGAAGGACCGGAGGTTCCCCAAGGTGATCCGTGGGGTTACCGGCATCAGTTTAATATTGCGGATAGCGGAGTTGGAGCACGCGGACCACGTGTTCAGAATGACCGTGCAGGTGAAGTCGGAAGAACATTAAATGTGAATGATTTCGACCTGCAACGGATCTTTGGGATAGAGGGGGTTCAGATTGTACATCTTTCGGGATTAATCGCTGCCTTATCGATAGAAACCAGCGAATTCTGTTTACAGATCGCCCGCTTTGCCAAAAAATACAATACCCGAATTTCATTTGACTTGAATTACCGGGCCTCCTTTTGGAAGGGACGTGAGGAGGAGTTAAGTGCCATTTTCACCGAAATAGCTTCATTATCAGATATTCTGATTGGAAATGAAGAAGATTTTCAACTTTGCCTCGGCATCGAAGGACCTGAAGCTGGCGGGAAAGGAATTGAAGAGGAGATCGATGGTTTCAAAGGGATGATAGGTAGGGTTAAAGAGGCGTTCCCTAATGCTTCAGTCTTTGCGACAACACTGCGGCAGGTGATCAGCTCAAATGAACATTTATGGGGAGCAATCATGCTCGAGGGTGAAAACTGGCATGTGATTGAACCCAGGAAAATTGCTGTCCTTGATCGTATTGGTGGTGGAGATGGCTTTGTCGGCGGATTACTCTATGGCATTCTTAAAGAATGGACACCCGAAAAATGGCCTCAATTCGGCTGGGCAACTGGGGCTTTGGCCACAACCTTTCTTACAGATTATGCTCAACCCGCCGATGAAGAGATGGTTTGGAGTATCTGGAAAGGGAACGCAAGGGTAAGAAGATAATTTAAATAT
>CAIVCR010000019.1 GCA_903904515.1 uncultured Bacteroidia bacterium | reverse complement strand
AGAATTTAAAATAGTACATTATATCTTTCCGATTACTTATATCCTCGGGCATAGCCAAGGTGGGATCAAATGAATTGCCAAGGGTGAACTTATGCGAATTCCTTATCCTAAGGATCAAAATTACAAATTATTTATGTTAAAAGGGAATCAAACCCTATCTTTGTTGAGAGAAAAGATAATACTATGAATTCAAGAGAGCGTGTTTTAAGGGCATTCAAACGGATGGATGGCCTTCCCGACAGGATTCCTGTTCAGTTCGACCTGTGCCGGAGCCTCGCCGATCATTTTGGCAAAATACTGAATATTCCGGTTCATTATACAGACAATCTGTATGAAGATGTGACCTATCGCATTAGCGCCAATGAGTTACGTTTAGCTATGGGAAGCGATGTCGTAGTCACCGGAGCTTCTGTTTCAGATAATTATCGGATTCAGAAATCGGCTGATGGTACCTGGCTAAACGAATACCGGATGCGGATGCGTCAGGGGGATATCTATGTTGAAGTCATTGATTACCCATTAGCCCGGGCCGAAACCAAATCTGATGTTGAAGCATATCAATTTCCAGATCCGGATGCTCCCGGCCGTTTCAGGGATGCCGAAGATCTGGTGAAAAGGTATAAAAACGACTACCTGATCATCGGGGATATTGAGGTGACCGTTTTTTCACTGGCACATCAGCTGGTTGGAATGGAAAAATTGCTCGTGGATATGATGATGGAAACGGAATACGTGATTCCTCTTTTCGAGGCCTGTGCCGATTTTCAGACGGAAATAGGATTAAAGCTGATTGAAAAAGGAGTTGATGCCCTTTGGTTTGGCGACGATTTCGGGACCCAGGTTAGTCTGCTGATACCACCTGAGACTTTTAGAGAACAGTTGAAACCGGTTTACAAAAGAATGGTTGACAGGTTTAAAGCTGTTAAACCGGACATCATTCCGATTCTCCATTGCGATGGTGCGGTTGCCGATTTGCTTGACGATATCCGGGATATTGGTTTCGAAGTGTTTAATCCGGTTCAGCCCGGCGTGCCCGGCCACCTGCCCCAGGATATGAAAGCTAATTTTGGGGATAAATTTGCCTTTTGGGGTGCAATCGATCAGCAGGATTTGCTGCCAAACGGCACAGATGCTCAACTTGAAAAGGATATTATGGAGAAGATAAGTATTCTGGGTAAAGGTGGAGGTTATATGATTGCTCCGGCACATATCATTCAGAATGATGTCTCACCGGAGCGGGTGTTATATTTTATAGAGTTGTGCAGGAAGCACGGGGGAAGGCTGTAGGCTATTAGTTTTTAGGGGATTAGGCTGTAGGCTATTAGGGGAATAGGCTGTAGGCATTTAGATTATTACCTGATAAAGTTTGTTTTTTACACTTTGCACTTTACACTTTGCACTTTGCATTTTGCACTTTAACATTTACCCCCGGGTTATCCTGGATCAGGTTAAGGCTCCTTTTTTTGCATTACACGCAATCATTAAATCAGTTGGCGAAAGCCTCATCTGCATTCCCCTTACCCCGGCACTGATATAGATAAGCTCGTGGTCGAATGCTGAGTCATCAATAAATACAGGGAACGGTTTTTTCATTCCCAGGGGTGAGCAACCACCTCTGATATATCCACTTAGCGGCTCAAGCTCTTTCATCTTAATCATTGCCACCTTTTTATTTGAACTGGCAATCGCTGCTTTTTTCAGATCAATCTCCTCTCCACCGGGAATAATACAGACAAAATATCCATTTTTATCTCCTTCAAGAACGAGTGTTTTATAGACCTGGTCAATGGGAATTCCGGCTGTTTCTGCAAGATGAATAGCGCTTAAATCGGTTTCATCAACCTGATATTCAATTAATTCATAATTGATCTTCAGCCGGTCAAGAATCCTTGCTGCATTTGTTTTTTTCATGGTATTATTCAATTACATCTTTCAGAACAAAGTTTGCAATTTTTGATTAACGTCAAACATAGT
>CAIVCR010000018.1 GCA_903904515.1 uncultured Bacteroidia bacterium | reverse complement strand
CCCCCCCTTCTCCCCCTCCTATTGTAATCATCAATTGTCATTCCGAATGTAGTGCAGCGAAATGAGGAATCCCCCCATTCTAGATCAATTATCCTATCCTTCCAGATACTTATCAGCCGTTCACAAGTGTTAATTACCAGTTTCCAGTAGCCAGCCGCCAGTTCAATACACCCAAACCTCGTCCATAAAAAACCATGCCGGGTATCCTACACCATAATGCCATGAAGGACAGACTCCCAGGGTTTCGATATGCACTTTAATGTAACGTGCTTTTATCTTTTCCTTTGAGGTGACCCCGACGGATACATATTTGACTTCGACAGAACGATCTTCCCCGATCTCCTGTTTCCCCATCGGGTTAAAATTCACATTATCCAAAGATGTCGAGCAGGTTATGCTTTTGGGCAAAAGAATCCATGCACTTAATTTGTGGAGGAAATCGGACTGTACAGTCCCAACCTCCTTAACTTCACCCAAATCAATGATCACTTCACCGTCTTTTCCGCTCCACCCAATCCAGCTTTCATTGAAGGTTGCACCACCTAAAAGGGCATCAGTGAGTGCTTTATCCGCAATTTTGTCGTAGGGTTTATCGGGAGGCAGTGGGTAGCTAACTTTACACCGGTTTGCGAGACTTTTTCGCGCAGCCGGCAGATTGCGTTCAAGGTAGAGCTTGCAATACTCTTCAATGGTGTTATTTCGTTCATTTAAAGAAGAAACACCCAGCGAACGGGCGCGGCGCTGGAAGAGTGACAGCTCTTCCTTTATCCGGTTAACATCTTCAATCCCATTGGTTCGGGCAATTTCCAGTTCGGCATACTGGATTGATAACCGTTGCTGCCAGACCCGCCTTAAGAATGTGCTATCCAAAGAAACAGCCTTTTCAGCATCATCGAAAAGCTCGCGGTAACGACGCATCAACGAACCATTCAGCATCCCGTTTTTATGGGTGATCGGGGTGTCGTAAATCCATAACGGGATATTGCTTCCCAGCAAGGCGCCTTGCTGTATTTTCATATATTGGTAAATGAAGGGGGCAGCATTTCCATAATATCCTTTCAGAAACATTCGAATCACTGAGTCGACATTGCAGTTTACATTCCACAGTAGTTTAGCCACGACATAACTCCGAAGCTCTGAAAAATCACCCCCTTTGCTCCCGCCGATTTGTGAAAAGTGTTTGGTGGCATGATTTTTTTTGAAAAGCTGCATATTCGCCTGCAGGATATGAAAATTGGGGAACGGACAGATGTAATTGTCGAAATTAATCCCGTAATCCCAGACGAAGATATTATCCGATATTTTTGCCCAACCCTCCATGTTTTTCATAAATGTCCTCCCCGATGGGTTTTCTGAAAGGCTAACTTCCCGGTAACAGTCAATATCACAAAGCATTATATTAACATTTGGGAGAGGTTTTACCAGTTTAGGGGGAGCCACCGAAAAGAGGTAAGCCAACGTTGAAAACTCCTTATCGGGAAAGCGTGTCGCGAGTTTATTCAGAAACCGGATAATACTTCCCGAAGGACCCCCCTCTTCGTCGTCAATGGCTTTGCACTTTTCGCACGAACAGTTGGTGCTGTTTCCATCGTTCTGACTTATCGATATGATCTTACGATCGGGATGAGCCTTGAATATCGAATCAATTTTTTGGGATACAATTTCAAAAACTTCGGGATTGCTCAAACACCACTGGCTTGCAGCACCCGGACGACGCATTCCGTTGATAAACGAAAAGTATTCAGGATGTTCTTTCCCGTATTTCGCGGAGGGCAAAATCCGGTCAAAGGTGTGTACCCAATAGTTCCCTGCAAAAATCTCTGAAGGTTCCCTGAGCCGGTGCCAGATTTTATAGAGTGAATCAGCTGATAAACCGTATGCCTGCGTTTGACGGAACTGAAAACTTGGATTTTCAGTTCTGTTTATCCCTTTGGGGAGTACAAATTCACTGCTTTTAGTATAGGTGCAGTTGTTCGCCGCAAAATAACGGACTCCGATGTAATCCTCCAACAAAGTTACTACCCCATAAACAGAACCTAATCCTTTGGCCCCTTTGACCTGAAATGTTGAGTCGTTACTTGTAAGAGAGAAACCATCCTCTGCGATGGCTGAAGATTTCAAATCTGAATGACTTTCAATAACCAAATCCCCTCTTACCCTTTTTCCTGCAGGTGAAATAACCGGCAAAGTGGTTCCTGTTATTTTTTTTACAAAAAGATTGAGCAGCGAAGCGGCCTGCATATCGGTTTTGTTTTGCAGGTCAACAACGATTCGCCCTGTTACTTTACCGTTTTTGACAAGGATAATTTGTGCCTCACTAACTGAAGTCAGTATGAGGGAAAGGAATAAAATCAGGAATATCTTCATTTTAGGAGATGGTTAATAGTCATTCAAAATTAGCCAAATTTTTGCATCTAAAAACTGCGAACCGAATAAATGCTCAACATAATGAAAGATTTAAAATAGTTGAATTGGTGAGAATAGTTTTATATTTTTACAAAAGCCTCTGCAGTGAATCGATTCCGTCGATTTTTCAGTTGCTAAGGTACGATTAGCCAAAAAGTCAACACTACTTGAAATTTAAATAACACAATTAATTAACTAGTATGAGAATCGGACGTTCCCTGTTATTGCTTAGTATTTTGATAGTTGCAGCGCAACAAGGTTATGCGCAGTCTAAAGTCGATCCGAAGGAGATCCAGGATAAAATGCAATGGTTTGCAGATGCAAAGCTTGGTATTTTTATTCATGCAGGAATCTATTCTGTCAATGGTATCGATGAATCGTGGAGTTTTCACAACAAGAAAATCAGCCATGCCGATTATATGAAGCAGCTTAACGGATTTACCCTTAAAAAATTTGATCCTGCCTTTTGGGCCGGCCTGATCCAGGAGAGCGGTGCGAGATATTCGGTAATTACAACCAAACATCATGACGGTGTTGCGATGTACGATACAAAAATGAATGATCTGAGTATCGTCAAAGCAACACCTGCAAAACGGGATATGATCAAACCATTTTTTGAGGAGTTACGCAAACGGAATATTAAATGTGGTGCTTATTTCTCTCTGCTCGACTGGTCAAACATTAATTACCCTGGCTTTTTAAAGGATAGTTCCCGTTATAATTTGGCGGATGATTACGAACGATGGGGGCGTTTCAGAGCTTTTTTCCAGGGACAAATAAAAGAGATCAACACGATGTTTAAGCCTGATCTCTGGTGGTTTGATGGCGATTGGGAACGCAGTGCTGAAGAGTGGGAATCTCAGAAGGTGCGCCATATGATCTTATCTGGCAATCCCAATGCAATTATCAACGGGCGTCTTCAGGGTTATGGCGACTATGAAACACCGGAACAGAATTTCCCGGTCTCACGGCCAAAATACAACTGGTGGGAATTGTGCATGACCACCAACGACAACTGGGGTTTTCATCACGATGACAACTGGAAGACACCCTACGAGGTGATTACGATTTTTGTCGATGCCGTTTCAAATGGGGGCAACCTGTTGCTCGATATGGGACCGAAGGAGGACGGAACCATTCCCGAAGAGCAGATTCATGTTTTGAAGGAATTAGGAGCATGGAACAAAAAACACGGCGAGGCAATCTTTAACACGGTGGGTGGTCTTCCTCAAGGTCATTTTTACGGACCCACTACGATATCCAAAGACTCGACTTCCCTTTACCTGTTTTTACATGGACACGTTTCCGGAACCCTTATGATAAAAGGGCTGATCAATAAAATTACAGATATCTCAGTCGTAGGAAATGGCACCCAATTAACCCACAAGGTCGTCGGCAAGATCTCGTGGAGCCCCGTCCCCGGATTGGTTTATATCGATGTTCCTGAAAATGTGTTGGATAAATATATGACCGTCCTAAAGGTTAAACTGGATAAGCCGATCAAATTGTACCGCGGGCAGGGTGGGTTGAACTGACGTGCTTTCGGGATCGCAACACAAAAAAGCTTTTGGCGACTGGTGTCTTGCAACAGGCAGATCCCTCTATCGAATGAAAAATTAGCATAATCGGATTGATTCATGGGTAAAACTTATATTGGCATAGACGTTGGTGGAACCTGGCTCAAAGGAGTTGCTTTTGAGTTGAAAAAGGGCGTTCCAATTTCTGAAGTTCCAGGACTTTTGATGGAGCAACCTGTCGTGAGGGTGAAAAGCAGGTTAGGGCACGAATCAACCATATCGGAATTCATCGAAGCTTTAAGGGAGCTACTGGATATCCTGGTGTCAGATGATCAATCTGTTGGAGGAATAGGAATATCCTCAGCCGGGGTTGTCGATTATGCCGGAAAGAAATTGCTGATTGCTGCAAGCCATATCCAGGCCCTGACCGATAATCGTTGGATTGAATGCCTGGAAGCCAGGTTCAGAGTTCCCGTGACATTGATAAATGATGCAGATGCTGCTTCGATTGGTGCAGCTGCATCGGGTTACCTCTCGGGTTTTAATACAATCGGGGTGATGCCTATTGGCACAGGACTTGGGTTTACCGTATGGCGGAACGGGAGGAAATGGACCCCGAACTTTGCAATTCCCCTGTTCGGTTGCACCTACACCCCTTCAGGTTATTACGATGAAATTGCCAGTGTCGCGACATTGGCTGATCTGGATCCCGGTAAAAATCTGTCAGCTATATTTATTCAGGAACAGTTTCAAACAGCCAGAGATCAATATATCAAAAATTTGGCAGGTATAATAGCTACTTCAGCCCTGATTTACGGAACCAACAAGATACTGATTGGAGGAGGATTGGCCGAGGCTGTTACGGCTGTCAGTTTCCCGTTGGCAGTATTACTCAAACAAGCTTTAATTAAGGCAAATTTACTCACTACAGCAGAAGTTGAAATTGATGTTATGCCTGAGGGGAATCTTCTCCCTTTGGTAGGTGCTGTTTTGCTGGCCATCGGCGAGGAGAAGGGTCAGGCTACCCGGGTGAAAAAAGCCTATAATCAGTTTAATACAGAAATCCCATTACATAAAACGATCCGGTTGGAGCAATTGTCGACAGCAGACCTTGTCCGGCTTCTTTGGAATTCAGAACAGGCGTCAGGTGAGAATCTGAATAAATCGTTAGGATCTATAACCGATGTGGCGGATCAAATTATACTTCGGCTTAAGGAAGGAGGACGCTTAATTTATGTGGGAGCAGGGACAAGTGGTCGACTTGCGTCCATCGATACCGTTGAAATTGCCTGCACGTTTGGTTTTCCCCGTGATCGTGTGCTCACCTTCATTTCTGGTGGTGTCGCTGATGCTTCAATCGATATAGAGACTAATTTTGAAGAGGATGCCAGCTCTGTTCCGGAAATGTTGCTGGCAAATGTTACTTCGAAAGATATTGTGATCGGAATTTCAGTGAGCGGCTCCGCTTATTATGTCCAATCAGCCTTAGGTTTTGCGAAATTTGTCGGTACATATACCGTTATGATTCAGGAACAAGCAATTGAATCACTCCCTTTTTGTGATCAGGTGATCTCCCTGCAATCGGGCAATGAAGTTTTAGCCGGTTCTACCCGTATGAAGGCAGGAACGGCAACCAAAAAAGTATTGAATTTCCTTTCAACAACAGCGATGATCCGGTTGGGGAAAGTGCATGGCTGCTATATGACAGAGGTGGAATGCATCAATGAAAAGTTGATCAAAAGAGCTCAGCATATCCTGGGAACGCTTTATGGTCTTGATGAATACGCTGCCTATGAAGAGTTGCGTGAAAATAATTTTGTTTTGAGTGAGACTATTGAGAAGTTAATTCAACGTTCAAAATTGAAAGAAAGGGATTGATCTGAATTTTTCAAAAATATTATCGAGGCCGTATCAAAAGTCATTTTAGCCTCAAAGTACACAAGGTTTAACAATGAACACAAAATTATCATATTGTATTCCTGACTCTTGTGATCTTTTTAGAGATCCTTTGTGACCATTGTGGTTAACTTATTTTACTTTTGATAGAGCCTCGCAATATATTTTAAAGGCATATCCGGCTTTAGTTGTTTAATTCAAAAAATTAATGCTCATGAAATTGTATAGTTTTGGACTTTCAATGCTCCTGGTCTTCTTCCTTTTTGGATTTTTCGCCGCATCCGCTCAGATTAATCTGAACCGGATTGATGACAAGACCCGCGCTAAAGAGATCTCCGATATGAAATTCGGGATGTTTATTTGCTGGTCATTCAGCACCTTCTCGGGACAGGAGTGGACACCAACCGAAGGGAAAGATGCTTCCTATTTCAAAGCCACCGGGTGCAATACTGATCAGTGGTGTAAAGTTGCCAAAGATGCCGGAATGGGATACATCCTGTTTCTTACCAAACACCACGACGGATTTTGTTTGTGGGATACAAAAACTACGGAAAAGAAGGTGACGAATAGCCCATTGAAGATTGATGTTCTCGCTAAGCTCCGTAAGTCGTGTGATAAATACGGGATAAAACTGGCCATCTATTTTTCGGAAGGGGACTGGACATTCCCCGGAGCCATCTCACTGAAGGATGGAGGGAAGAATCCGGAAATAAAAAAAGCACAGCTGAAAGAACTTTTGACCCAATACGGGCCGATTGAGTACATTTGGTTTGACCATGCCCAGGGTGAGGGTGGTCTGAGTCATGACGAGACTGATAAATGGGTGGCGCAATTTCAGCCCAATTGCCTTCCGGGCTACAATCATGGATCACCAGCCGGACGGATCCGTCTTGGCGAGATGGGGAGTCCTTCGGCACTCGATGACTTTTCAGGAGCAGGCTATAATAAACAGGCAGCAGGTTACAAGGGGTATATTGCCGCTGAGTTCACCTATCCGATCCTGCCACCACACGAAGGGGGAGCAATGTGGTTTTATTCCCTTCCAAAACATGATCAATTATGCTTACCCGCGGAGAAATTATACCTCGATTATCTGGGTGCGGTTAAATACGGGAATATCTTCTCGCTTGATGCTGGCCCCGATTATAAGGGTCGCATCCGGGATATTGATGTAAAAACACTTAGAAAGGTTGGAAGATATATCAGGGGGAAAGAGAAATTGCCAATAAATCAAACGAACTAGCCATGCTACACGATCCAAGTCATATTCCGCAACTTCCGATGGAGGAGGAGATTGTTCTGACATTAGACGAAAAATCTGTATTGCGAAGGTTGGGTGGCAGAATTGCTGAGATTGCTGCCTTGCCTGTTCACCAGGAAAAAGCACTGCTGTGGCAAAAGATGAACGACCTGAATCAGGAGCGACCCATGGTGTGGATCAACGAAATCCCCTGGCATGAGATGAATGTCAACGATGAACTCACTTTGCAAACTACCAATCCGTGGGCCAGGGAACTGGAAACCAATCTTCGCCGTACGATCTACCAATGGGAGCATATGCCCTGCGATATGATTGTAAACGACTATCTTGATTGCCCGCTTGTTTACAATACAACCGATTTTGGGATTGTGGAGGATGTAGACACGGTTCATACAGATGATAAAAACGAGATTTATTCGCGCCATTTTAAAATCCAGATAAAAGATCCGGAAGACATTGAGAAAATAAAACGTCCACAGATTACCTATATGGAGAAAGCGACCCGGTATAGTTTTGAGGCCATGCAGGATATTTTTGGCGGAATCATCCCCGTTAAAAAAGTTGGTCAGACTCATATCTGGTATACCCCGTGGGACTTTTTAATCCGGTGGTGGGGTATCGAAGAGGCGATGCTCGATCTGTGCCTCCGCCCTGAAATGGTTCATGCTGCCTACGAAAGGATGGTCGATGCATGGATGGATGAACTCGACCAGTTCGAAGCCCTGAACCTGCTGAGTCTTGATTGTAACAATACCCGGATTGGTTCAGGTGGATATGGCTATTCGAGTGAACTCCCCGGGCCCGGTTTCAATCCTGATCATGTCCGGCCGATCAATATGTGGGGATGCTCGAATGCCCAGATTCTCACCTCTGTCTCTCCGGAAATGCACTGGGAATTTGCCATCGAGCACGACCTTCGCTGGCTCAAACGGTTCGGACTTACCTATTATGGTTGCTGTGAACCGTTGGATGCAAAGTCTGAAATTCTGGCTAAGATTCCCAACCTTCGAAAAGTGTCTGTGAGTGGCTGGGTGGATGTTGAGAGGGCGGTAAAAAACCTGGGCGATAAATATGTACTCAGCCGTAAGCCTTCCCCCGCGGTTTTTGTCTCATGGGATATTGAGGAGGCAAGAAAACAAATGGTAACTTTTAACCAGGCGGCAAAAGGGTGCAATGTTGAATATATCATGAAAGACATTTCGACAGTAAATTATCATCCGCAACGGCTGTGGGAGTGGGCGGATATCGCAATGAAGGTGGCTGAAGGAAGATAAAATGCTAAATTTTAATCGTATGACTAACCATCAGAAAAGCAACTTTATTTCTCCAGGCGCCCTTCTCCCATTTATCCTGGTAACCACCCTCTTTTTTATGTGGGGAATTCCTAACAACCTGAACGGGATATTGATTAAACAATTTATGAAGTCGATGGAGATCACGCGGTTTCAGGCTGGATTAATACAGTCGGCCTTTTATATGGGCTATTTTGTACTAGCAATCCCTGCCGGTATCTTAATGCGCAGGTTCAGTTATAAAACCGGTATTGTACTGGGTCTTTTACTTTATGCCACCGGTTGCCTGCTTTTTTGGCCGGCAGCGATCATCGGGAAATACGGATTTTTCCTGATGGCTCTCTTTGTGATTGCATCCGGTCTCGCTTTTCTGGAAACCGGAGCAAATCCGTTTATCGCGCTGCTTGGGAACCCCGAATCTTCCGAACAAAGGCTCAATTTCTCACAGGCCTTTAATCCCATTGGTTCTGTTGTAGGCGTTTTGCTGGGAACTGTTTTTATCTTTTCGGGTGTTGAGCCTGACGAATCAAAGATTGCAACCATGAAAATGGCAGGTGAATACAACAGCTTTCTTCAGCACGAAACCTTGCGTGTGGTAAAACCATACCTGGGATTAGCCGTGCTTGCAGTTCTCTGGGCGCTGCTGATTATTCGTGTGAAATTTCCTAAATTCGAGGCTGAGAGACATGATGTTGCTGGTTCAAAAGGAAAATTCACGGACTTATTGAAATATCCCCATTTCTGGAAAGGTGTCCTTGCACAATTTTTCTATGTTGGCGCCCAGGTGGGAACCTGGAGCTATTTCATCCCCTATGTTCAGGATTATACGGGACAGCCAGAGAAGATTGCCGGCTATTTCTTAACTGGAACCCTCATCGCTTTTGGGGTTGGACGTTTTTCAGCTACCTGGCTGATGCATCATATAAAACCAAACCTGTTGATGGGTTGGTACAGCGTGATCAATATTTTTCTCGTCGGATTCAGTATAATGATCCCGGGATGGTTCGGAATGTGGGCAATCTTTTTCACAAGCTTCTTTATGTCACTTATGTACCCCACAATTTTCGCAACCAGCATCAAAGGATTGGGTGAGAACACAAAAATCGGAGGTTCAATTTTGGTTATGGCAATTATCGGGGGAGCACTCTGTACACCGCTGATGGGCTATATTGCGGAGATAGCTGATAGTATGGCTGTTGCAATGACAATTCCATTGTTTGCCTATGTTTATATTTGCTATTATTCATTTCTTGGGGCAAAAAATGGGTTATAGATGAGCTGATTTAGTTATTGTAACTCAGAAACTGTTTAAAATTGTTCAGAAATAGCCTGCTCTATCCCGGCAAAAAACGGCGGGCAGCCAGTCGCGAATCGCTCTAAAAGCGTTGAGAAATAACACCTGCTATTTTTATTCCTTTTACTTAACATCACAGAACCAATAATACATTCGTCGTAACGATTGAATATTCAGTATTTTTTATATATTTTTGCAAAACATTTAAGTTGTTGTAATGGAAAAAATGAAGGTTTTATTTATCTCGCAGGAAATCGCTCCGTACTTACCCGAGTCTGAGATTTCTGAGATCGGGAGGTACCTTCCGCAGGGCATTCAGGAACGTGGAAAAGAGATCCGTACTTTTATGCCCCGATTTGGTTGTGTAAACGAGAGAAGAAACCAGCTTCACGAGGTCATTCGCCTTTCAGGAATGAATCTGGTAATCAATGATAATGACCACCCGTTAATCATCAAGGTAGCCTCTATCCAGGCGGCACGAATGCAGGTTTATTTTATTGATAATGAAGATTATTTTCAAAGGAAATTTGCAACTACTAACGATGAGGGAATTGAATTTGAGGATAATGATGAACGGGCAATCTTTTTTGCCAGAGGGGTGCTCGAAACCGTAATTAAATTGAGATGGTCTCCGGATATTATCCATTGCCATGGATGGTTTACCGGAATGGTTCCTCTTTTTGTGAAAAAGACCTATAAGGATAATCCCCTTTTCGCAAACGCAAAAATAATTTATTCAGTCTACAACGATCAGTTTAACACCCCCCTGAATGCCAATATGGCTGCTAAAATTGCCGAAGATGGTATCGCGATCAACGAAATATCAGTGATCAATGAACCTAATTTTGTCAATTTAAGCAAACTTGCAATCGACTATTCTGATGCAACCATAAAAGGGTCTGAAACCATCGATGAGGAATTGGAAAAATATATGAAGGAGTCAAAAAAACCGTTTCTTGATTATCAATCCAAGGAGAATTACATCGACTCATTCTTCGATTTTTATAATACCTTTTAAGTAAATAAGCTTGGCAAACAAAATACTTTTACTGGTAATTATAATAATTGGGTATCTCTCTTTCTTCACCTCATGCGCCAATATTGGAATGCCATCAGGCGGGCTGAAAGATACAATACCCCCTTATGTGCAGTACAGTTTACCTGCGTTTAACCAGACCAATTTCACAGACCAGAAAATTAAGATCACGTTTAACGAGTTCATTATCGTTGAAGGGTTAAGTGAAAAATTTATGGTTTCACCTCCGACAACCAAAAAGCCTATCTTACGGACCAAAGGGAAATCGTTAATCGTTGATCTGAATGAAAAATTAAGGCCCAATACCACTTATTCGCTCGATTTCAAGGATGGGGTATCAGACAATAACGAAAAG
Organism: uncultured Bacteroidia bacterium; assembly: GCA_903904515.1. Taxonomy (GTDB): domain Bacteria; phylum Bacteroidota; class Bacteroidia; order Bacteroidales; family Prolixibacteraceae; genus JAAFHB01. The sequence continues at coordinate 5,772 of CAIVCR010000018.1, read as the reverse complement.
AATCCATTGCGCGGTTTCAGGATGGCCTTCTCCACCGGGCCGAAGATTGACTCACTGAGAATTGTCGGATTTGTAAAAGATGCATTTAACCTCGAACCGGTTCCCAATGCCTATATATTACTCTACAGGGGAACCTCCGATACATTGGTGTATACCACAAAACCAGATTTTGTAGCTAAAACAGACCGAAAAGGATTCTTTGCAGTTACCAATCTTCCGGCAGACACCTTTCAGATATACGGTCTTTGCAACCAAACAGGAACCCTTAAGTATACTCCCGGTGTAGACTCGATCTCCTTTATAAACAAACGAATCACCCCTTCTGCAAAGTATTTTCCTGCAAGTGATACAACATTTACTGCAACTGACACACTTTTGGTTTTGGGGAGAACCCGGTTTTCACCCGATCCGCTCTACCTGCTCCGTTTTGGAGAAGAATATTTCGACCTGCGGCTCGATAAGTATTTACATCCGGTGCGTAAATATGTCGATCTGCTTTTTACACAGTCAGTCAGCGATACCTTCAACATCGAACCGGTTAATTTCAAGGCAAAACCGGGATGGAAATACGCCGAAGTATCGGCTAAATCGGATTCAGTACGTATCTGGCTTACCGACTCAATGGACTACAAGAGGGATACCCTGATTTTTAAATTAACCTACTTGCAGCAGGACAGCCTGAAGGAATATTATGCCAAAGATGATACGATACGTCTTTTCTATACTGATGTGGTGAAACCAACCAAAAATAAACGAAAAGAGCGCCATAAAATCGAAAATGAGGTTGAGGATATTGCGCTTGTAACGAACATAAAACAGGGTTTTGATGTTGCCAGCAAAATTAAGCTTGAATCGCCAGAGCCGATCGAATCTTTTGATTCAACTAAAATTTCCCTCTTCGAAAAAAAGGATTCCACCTATCGGCCTATAAAATTTAAGCTCATACCCGATTCGCTCAATAAAAGAAGAAGTTACATCTCCTATCCCTGGAAGTTTGGGGCTAATTACAGGCTGAAAATAGACTCCGCAGCAGTCCAGACGATCTATTGTGCCAACTCTCAGATGATAAAAGCAGATTTTAAAACACAGGAGGAGGAGCATTATGGAAAGATCCTTCTTGACGTTAAAAATGTCACCGGTCCCACTATAATCCAATTACTTTCGGACGATAAGAAGGAGACAGTGGTACAGTCGAAACAGATCATGAAAGATGGCCTGGTCACCTTTAAATTATTAGAGCCCACTAAATTCCTTATTAAGGCAGTATTTGACCGAAACAATAACGGCAAATGGGATTCAGGGGATCTCAAAAAGAGAACTACACCCGATGAGGTTATGTACTACCTCAGCGTCGTGAAGGTCCGTTCCAACTGGGATATCAAGGACAGCTGGTATTTACCGGCACAACCGCAATTCAATAAAAAAATCATTGACGAAGAGCTTGAGGCACAAAAGTTAAAAGACAAGTTGAAGAAGCACAAAAGTACAAAAGCATTTTAAATCAATCTGATTTTCAATAGTGATCAGCAAAGGCCGATTGGGGATCGCGGCCCGGAATTTTAAAGAGATACCCTCATTTAATAAAACTTCATTATGGCAACTTTACGGCGTTTAAAAAAAGAGATTGAGTTTATGTCATCACAGTTAATTGGCGATTGTATAGACTTTCTTGAGACCTTTGAGGACAAAAAAGAGACCAATATTTTGTCGATTATTGAGGAGGCAGCATTGTTAAATAATACCATGCTGGACCGTGCCTGCCACCCTGACGGTAAAGACAATCCAAAGCTGGTAAAACAACATTACAGACAATTAAAAACCGATTTTATAAAGGGACTTGACCAGGCCTACGCGAAGCTGGAAAGTTTGGTTAAGAAATAAACGGATTTAATACCCGGTAACCATAAAATGCTGGATTAAAATCCTCAGTCCGATTAGGATCAGGATAATTCCCCCAAATAATTCAACTTTGGGACCTAATGAATATCCTACATCTTTTCCGATTCTAATTCCCAGCATGGAGAAGAAGAAAGTCACCGATCCGATAACCAGCACACCGCCAAAGATATTGCCGGTAGAAGCCATGGCATAGGAGAATCCCACAACAAGGGCATCAATACTTGTTGCAATGGAAAGTGTGATGATGTGTTTCCAGGAATAAATATCGGATATTTTACTCTGCTCCTCTCCGTTAAACCGCTGAATAATCATTTTACCACCAAGGAAAAAAAGGAGAAAAAAAGCAATCCAATGGTCAATGTGCTCGACATATTCCCGAATTTCGGTTCCCATGAACCACCCGAAAACCGGCAATAGTCCCTGAAAAAACGCAAATGAGAAGGAGATTTTAGCCGCATGACGAAATGAGATTTTCTGCTCAGCCAGTCCGCATCCGACAGAAACCGCGAAACTATCCATCGAAAGACCGATAGCCAGAATAAAAACGGTAATAAAATCCATGGTAAATTTCGAATTAAAAGATAACCATTTTAATTCGTCTTCTCTTTTCGCGCGGTAGCTAAAACCATTTTAATCTCCACCTTACTGCCGATTTGCAGCACATCAACAAGAGATTGCACGGCTATGGAATTATCGCACCGAACGATAGCATGCACTTCGCTGTTTTCCTTTTTCTCTTTTCGCAAAGCAGCTTCAATATCCATAAACTGGATCGGCGTATTATTCAGGTAATATTTTAAATCTTTTGTGACAGAAATTGCAATCTCCTTGGGAGGTTTATTCATCGATTGGGTTTGATTTGCCTGGGGAAGGATCAGCTTAATCGTTCCAGGGGTAATCATGGTTGATGCAATCAGGAAGAACAGCATCAAAAAGAACATGATATCACTAAACGAATTTGAAAATATCTCAAAGGGATGTTTCCTTGAACTTCTTAAATTCATTGTTAATTGTTATTAATCAAATCAATAAACCGGACACTTTGGTATTCCCATTTCTGAACAAGTTTATCTATCCTGTTATTCAGATAGTGGTAAGCCACAAAAGAGATAATCCCAATACTAAGGCCGACTCCGGATGTAATCAACTTTTCGTATAATCCTCCGGATATCAACGATATACTAATATTATCGGCAAGCGAAATATTGTAGAATATTTTTATTACTCCGGATATTGTACCAATAAAACCCATCATTGGTGCCACACCCGCAATAACACCTAAAAAGTACATGTTCCCTTCGTATTTATAAACTTCCAATTTCCCTTCCATCTCCATTTGTTCGCGAATATCACGCAAGGGCTTGCCAAGATTTTGTATCCCCTTCTTTAAAATTCTCGATTCGGAGCTATTTGTAGCAGAACAAAGCGAACTCGCCGCCTCAACCTTACCATCCCGGATAAGATCCTTTAGTCTTTCAAAGAAATCTGCACCGGCCTTCTTCTGCCCTCTTAAATAAAAATAGCGGTCAAAGAAAATATAAACAGCGATTAAGGAGAGGGCAAATAAAGGATACATCAACCATCCTCCCTTCATCAGAAGATCGAGATACGAAACTTCAGCTGCAATTTGAAATAGAAATAACATTTAAAAAGCTTTTAGTGAATTGTCAAAGATGAACAAATTATTCGAAATAACAAAAATGAGATCTTATGACACGCTAATAAAAAGGGATTTTTAAGTTAATTTGACAGTTTTTCTTATAGTGGCAGAAATAAATTAACACCAAATATATATTAAGCAATACTACATCTTTAGATTAAACTTCTACCGCTTTTTATTGAGCCGCCCTTTGAATCTGCTTACTCCATCCATAAATGCCTCCAGAACAATTCTTCCTTTAGGTAAATTGCTTAAATTGTAGCTGAACGATCCGGTTTTTATGGTTTTATATTCATGCTTTTCCCAAACGACCCCATCAACAGTAATCTGGACAACCATATTCCCTGGTTTATTCGTTACCAAACTAAATTCTGTTTTGTCCGTCACCAGACGGGGGAATAACGCAAAGGCATAGACTGCTTTTGTGGTATCTGGCACAAAATCGGAGGAGGCCGTAAAACTGAGCTTCTCACCATTTCCGCAATCGCTCTCAAAGGCATGAATCAGATTTCCTTTGAGATCGAACATTCGCAAATGTCCATCCCCATTTTGTGGCTCAGCCCAAAATTCGAGTCCGTCGCCCGCCGTATCGGTGAGGCATAACTCATAATTTCCCGCTTTGAGACGGATCGTATCCGAATAAAGGGTATTTGCTTCAAGATTTGCCGGCGCCTTTTGGAAGATGGTATCCTGTTTGTTATCAATCAGAAAGATTCTGTTGTCCTTGGGCTTATTATTCGTGAGAAACTGAAGAATAAAATTTGCCGGGTAAACTTCGGGTGCCACAAAGGAGGTGGTAAGTTCATTATCGCCCATCCAACCGTCTTTCAATTCGTTGGGTTTAGATAGTGAAACAGTATATTTATTTACCCCCGGTTTAAATTGAATCTCTCCCGGAATTACGATTTGAGCGACTTGGTTGAACTTTAGATCCCCTCTCCAGCGAAAAATCTTTTTTGGGAATCCCTCTGTTCCGTAAGTTATAGTTACGGAACAGAGATTTTCTGATCCCTGGTTCCGTAACAAAAAACGGGGATTGAAGCTGGCTGGATTAAGACGCGTATATTGCTGTTCGTCAGTGGGCACCATGATTTTGTCAATCGCCACATCAAGTTTTTGTGTTGGAGGCGAATAGTTGAACAGATAGGCAGAGATATCTTCGTTGGCCTGAATATTTTCCGTTGCGGTATAGGGCTCCATTTCCAGCGAGACTTCGTGTTTTCCTGCAGTTATCATTACGTCAATAATATCGGGTACCTGCAGGTCACCCGGACACCAGTAGGCGCGATCGTAAACCCAGGTTCCCCCTTGCGGATAGAGCGGATTTGCCCCGCAATCTTTCCACATATTGCGGTGATCAACAAGGGTGCCGTCAACCTTCAGGTCTCGCCACCGGGAACAGAACTCACTGCATCCTCTGGGTTTATCCATTCCATGCCCCGTATGCTGAATTCGTATCCGGCTTAATGCGGTACCGTTGGTTGTTACAAAACTCACCGGGAGTAAACTCTTCTCAATTTTATTTGCCGGATCGCCATATTTAAATCCCCCATTCCAAAGCGGAGTAATCCCCAACGGAATAACAACCGGTGAACCGGCGATAACTTCAAAATCAATGGTCAATGCCCAGCCAACAGTTTTTGCTTCATAACCCGAATGGATATATTCAATCTCGACGCTGTCGCGCAGGTAGGGGGAAAAGTCGGTTACATCAACCTGCCATTTCCAGCTCCACCCTTTGTTGTAAATACTTCCGTACGGGGTAAGCATACGTCCAATTTCAAAATTGAGAGGTTTACCCTTTGATCCTCCCTGCCGGCGGATGAAAATATGATCGAGGTAATCCCAATGGGCGGTTAGGAGTGAGTCGGGACTTCCAAGGGTAACATTCATCATTATTTTACGGACCTGATAATTTTGATTTGGGAAAACGCCCCATTTGGCATAAGGTTCAGAGCCTTTTGAAGCATTACAAACCACCATTTCCCGATTATGGGTTATTACATGGGTAATCCCCGGTTTTTGGGCGAAAGAAACTGACGAAACCAAAATCAGTAAAAGAAGGATTATTCGGATCATTTTAATTAAGTAAAAATAAGAAAATTAATAAATGCTTTTCGCCACCAGAACTCCAATCTGTCGATTGACGGACAAAAAGGCACCAAAGGTATTCTTTGGACGTATTTTGGTGCCTTTTTGGTGCCTTGGATACT
>CAIVCR010000017.1 GCA_903904515.1 uncultured Bacteroidia bacterium | reverse complement strand
TGCATATTGAAAGAATTTGGATATAATCGTAATAAGTAGACGCACATATAAAATGTCGTATTTGAATTATTTAAAATTTGTTTCAAGAAAAATTTAAAGTATTAAAAATGCCACCAAGTCGCAAAGACACCAGGGCTCTCAAAGTATTAATATTTAAAGAAATATTATTTGTGTAGCTTTGAGTCTTAGTCCGTCAACTGACGGATTGTGGCATATTTTGTATTCCCAATCGTTGTAATCCTTTTGAATCTAAAATACGCATCTATTTATTCTCCTTACTAAGTAGTATAATTTTGCCCGAGAAACGCAGAGAAGTCGCAGAGATTTTGCAGAGATAAACATTAGTAAATTAATGCTTTGCGGTTCTCTGTGATTTTTTCTCAGCGGTTCTCTGCGGTTAAATATTTTTGATTTGCCCGTATCTTACTAGTTTATTTCTTAAATATAATCTTAAAAGTTACTACCTGCCATTCAGGTAGTTTGGAAGGTTTGTTTATTGCCAGACCGGTCGGTTCCTGTTTCCAGGATAATTTTTCATCGCTTCCCAGCATGGTCACAGATTCGACGGCGCCTGGAGTCAGCTTTGAATTTATTCCAAGTGATTTAATTTTAACAGCGGTTAATGGTGTCCCTAAGCAAAATGCGAAGAGGATATCTCCTTTTTGGGTGAAACGAATATCATTTGCAGTATATTTCACCTTCTCTTCATTAAAGTTTCCTGACTTGACTACCTTTGCGTTAACAGGTTTTTCCCCGTATAATTTCCAGGGACGGGTGCCGTAGATTCCCTCACCATTGGCCGCTGTCCATTTCCCGATCTCATCAAGAATCTTCAGCATATCGGGTTCCAGATCCCCTTCCGGAGTCTGAACAACATTGATTAACAAGTTGCCGTTTTTACTCACAATATCAACCAGCATCTGGACAATTTCGGTCGAGCTTTTGTATTTCTGACCCGTGCGGTAATACCAGTCACCAATGGAGGTGTCGGTTTGCCATGGGAATTTATTGATCGTATCTTTCACCCCCCTCTCAAGGTCTTCAACCCACATCCCTTGTGAGGGTTGTTTGCAATTGTAAACAGCCTCAAGTTTACCGCCATTCTTTTTAATATCTTCATTGTAAAAATGGGAAACCATATCCCGGCCAACATCACCAAATGGGAAATTACTATCGGAATAAAGCAGATCGGGATGGTAGTTGTCAATCAGTTCCTTTATGGAGCTGAGCCACTCCTGCTGATTACCCGGATCGGTAGTTAACCACTCTTTATCCTTGGCGACTGCCTTTTTGTGGTACAGATCTTCATATTTGGCATCGGTCCCATCATAGGAAACTCCTTTCATTGATCCCTTTTTATCTGCCCGATGACTGGCCTGAAACCAGGTATAACTTGCCCCAAGGTGTTCCGAGACACCAAAACGCAATCCCTCCTTCTGAGCAGCTTTTTGCCAGGTTCCCAGCACATCTTTCTTCGGTCCCATATTGACAGCATTCCATTTATGGATTTTTGAGTTCCACAGGAAAAAATTGTCGTGATGTGAACCCATACTCACAAAGTATTTGGCTCCTGTTTTTTTGTAGAGCGCCATCAGCTTCTCAGGGTCCCACCGCTCGGCTTTCCACAGTGGGATAATATCCTTGTAGCCGAATTTGCTGGGATGACCGTAATGAGCAACATGGTATTTATTGTCTGAACTCCCTTCCTCATACATTTGCCGGGCATACCAGTCGCCCTGACGTGGAACAGCCTGTGGTCCCCAGTGGGCCCAGATTCCGAACTTGGCATCGCGGAACCATTCGGGGTATTGATACTGCTTAAACGATTCGTCCGTGGGTTTGAATGTTTGAGAAAGAAGAGAACCAAATGGTATGGCTGACAAAAGAAAAGCCAACACCATCAGGTTGATAAGTCGGGGGTTGTTTTTCATGGTATTGTTTTTAGTTGATCGCAAAATATTGATATAGTTAATTATAAGTTATAGAATTCGCAACAGTTTTCTCCCGGAATCTTTTTTTGGGCTTCAGGGTCCAGCTTCTCAATATACTTTCTGACGATAGCAATGACTGCGGAATAGCTGCCTCCCAGCAGGCAAACCGGCCAGTCGCTTCCAATCATCAAACGGTCGGGGCCAAAGGCTTCAAAAACGGTATCAAGATAAGGTTCGAAAGTTTGTTGATTCCAGTTGTTCCAGGCAGCTTCTGTCACCATTCCCGAAAGCTTGCAATAGAGATTGGGGTATCGGGCCAGCAGTTTGATATCGGTTTTCCATGGATCCATAGTTCCCTGACTGATAAGTGGTTTGGAAATATGGTCGATTACAAAAGGTTGATCAGGGAACTCTGCAACCAGGATTGAAGCGTACTTCAAATGCTTTGGAAACAAGAGCAAATCATAAGTTAATCCGTATTTTGCCAGGCATCTGATCCCGTTTCTGAAATCATCCCGGAGCATAAACTGGTCATCAGCTTCATCGTGAATCACATGCCTAACACCGACAAGTTTTTTGTCAGATGACAGCTCAGCAAGTTGCAGATCAATATCCGGAGAGCAAAGATCGACCCATCCGACTACCCCTTTGATAAATGGATGCTGATCGGCCAGCTGAAGCAGCCATTTTGTCTCCTCAAGTGATTGCCTCGCCTGAACAGCAATGGTACCGTCAAAACCCTCCTTTTTTAATTCATCCTCCAGATCTGAGGGCAAAAAATCCCTTTGGAGGATTTTCATGGATTGGTCAATCCAACCAAATTCGGTGGTGTTGAATTTCCAGAAATGCTGATGACTGTCAATTTTCATTGGTGAATAATTTTTAGTCTAATTGGATTACAGCCTTAATTACCCCCATTTTTGGGTCGAGTAACTGCGGAAATAGTTCGGGTAACGAATCGAAAGCGACGTGGTGAGAAATAAGTGCAGAAACGTTGATTTTACCATTCCGGATATTCTCCACCACATTGTTGAAATCCTCGCGTGTTGCATTCCTGCTGCTTCTTAAGGTGGTCTCCCGCTTATGAAATTCAGGATGGTTGAAAGAAAAGGATTCCTTCTGAATTCCAACCATGGTAATCCGGCCACCATGGGCGAGTAATTCGAGGCCCCCTTCGATGGCCCGTTTATTTCCTGTTGCATCAATAACCGCCGTGACCATTTCACCACCCGTAATTTGGGCAATCTGTCCGGCTGGATTATCAAGGGCGTTAACTGTGAAATCGGCTTTGAAATATTTTTTTGCGAATTCAAGTCGCGCATTATTCACATCCATCGCAATTACTTTAGCCCCATTTATTTTTGCAAAAGCCATTACTCCCAGACCAATGGGTCCTGCCCCGGTTATCAAAACAAATTCATCACTCCGGATTTCAGTGATCCGCACCGCATGGGCACCAATAGCCATAGGCTCCACCATCGCAAGATCATCCGGAGTTAAACCCTCACCGTCAATCAGGGCGTACTCCGGCACGAGGATATATTCGGTCATTCCGCCGTCGATATGAACACCTGCGCCCTGTATTTTTGTGCAGCAGTTTGGCTTCCCGTTGCGGCATGCAATACAGGTATTGCATGGGAAATAGGGGATAAAAGTTACGGGATGGCCAGCTTTGAATTTTAAGTACGTGTCTTGTCCTGAGGCAATTTCGCAGGCAAGTTCGTGGCCAAGGACCCTCGGGTAGGTGAAAAAAGGTTGAGTTCCTTCATAGGCATGCAGGTCTGTGCCGCACACGCCTATCCGTTTAACCTTCAGGATTACTTTCCCTGGTTCGGCAATCGGGGGAGCCACTTCGCGTCGTTCAAGTTTACCCGGTTCAGGGCAGATTATTTGTTTCATATTTATCGGTTATTTTCAGTGAAATAAATGTGAATAATTTCGAATTTAATCCTGTGGAAGGTAAGGGTAGGATGATTCAATAAGCCCCTGGCTCACCATCTCTCTCCAGAATTCGGGTGGAACCTTAGCTGTTACAGCCTGCACATTCTCCTTTACCCGTTTGGGATCGGATGTGTTCAGTGCAATGCTGATCACTCCTGGCGGTGTCATTCCAAAACTAACACACGCCTGCGCCGGCAGCAACCCGAATTTTTCGCAGATTCCAAAAAATGTTTTGCGCCATTGAAATCTTGCTCTGTTTTCGTCAGTATCCGGTTCGATGGGAACATAGTCGAAAAAGCGCCCCCCTGTGAGAAACCCCGCATGAAAAACAGCAGAATTAATAATGCCGATTTTTTCCTCGTATAGTTCCCCCATAAACTTAAGCAGATCAGCTGGGTGATTAAGTATTGTCATGCTATTGGCAAACATCACCCAGTCGAGATCAATCTCCGGTGCCAGTGCACGGATGATTTTCCAGTTTTTAGCACCGACACCGATTGCCTTAACTTTCCCTTCCTTCTTTAAATCGGCTAAAGCCCTGTATGCTTCAATGATCTGGCCGAATCGGTGAGTCCAATCCAGTCCATCCCGGGCAACAGCAAGGAATTCATCAGGGTCATGAACCGAAACCATCTCGGGCTGATACTTTCCTCCCAACAGTTTATTTCCCTGTTCCCAGCACTGCATGATCCCATCATAACTGATCCGTTGTTCCGCGTCATTTTTCAATCCAATCCATGCACCGGGTTCAAAAGTGGGTTCAGGGGTTGTCAGTGGTTTTCTGAACCAGCCCAGTTTATTACTTATGATGACATTTTTCGGCGATACTTCAAGAGCCTCAAGATTTTCTCCCAAAACTTCAAGTGCAAGCCCTGCACCATATTTCCCTGCCGAATCAAAGAGTACAGGACCCTCAAGGTTGTTAATACATTCGGTCACAATTTCGTATTTCGTGCGGTAGGGGAGTTCTGTAAAGAGGTTTCCCAAAGCGCTTGTCCCGAAAATTACGGGTGGGATTTTCAAACCGGTATTGCCTAATTTTTGATATTCCATTAAATAGATATTTTGAATGTATAGGCAAAATCACAAGGTCGGTTTGGTTTGTTCTGTAAATTATCGGGTAGCTCAATAGTGAGACCCTCTTTTTGCCTGTAATGCCATTTTAGATCCTTCTTTATCCCCAAAAGATAAATTTTCGAGCCTTCTTTAGGAGTTACTGATTCCAGCTTTAGTTTTTTTCCAGGCCATTCAGAGGATATTGCAAACACCGTTTTATGGTCTTTACTTTGGGTATAGCTTATCTGTCCTTCTGATTTTGTGGAATACATTCTCGTGCCGTATATCCCTTCACCATTAATTTGCAACCATTTCCCTATATCCTTTAACCTGTTTTCCTGAAGTTTTGGCAATGCCCCTTGTCCATCCAGATTAACAATTAACAGCAGGTTTCCACCGTGGGATACGATATTCACAAACATCTTCACAAATTCACTGGTGCTGATTACATTGTCATTGGTATCCTGCCAGTTATATCCAAACGATTGGCTTATGCCCCTGTTTGCTTCCCACGCATGACCGTTTATTTTATCTAATTTATCATCGTTTTCATGAAATTCACTCGTGAAAATATCTCCTCTTCTAAAACGGAGTGTTTTCCCTTCCTTATCTAATCCATACCGATCATTTACTGCTACATCTTTTCTTCCCTGAGCGTGGTTGTAGAAATAGGCTGCAATGGTATAACTCTGTAAATTAATTGCCGTATCATCCCATTCTCCATCATACCAAAGAATATCAGGATCGTATTTATCGATAAATTCTGTAGCCTGGGGTACAATATAGTCTTGAGTAAAATCCTTAACCGCAATTTTCCCTGTTAGTTTTTTCTCCAGATCTTTGGTATAAGGCTTTGTTTTCCCTCCCCATTGGCGGATTTCAAGATGGCCATTTTCATTAATCGTTGGGTATTCCCATTCTTCAATACTGAAATAAAATCCAAATTTCATCCCATGGGTTTTGCAACTTTCCACTAAAGGTTTTATTAAATCTTTCTTTGGACCCATTTCCCCGGCATCTCTATGTGTATAGGAGGAAGGCCATAAGCAAAATCCGGAATGGTGCTTGCAAAATGGGATAATGTACTTCATGCCAGCCTCATTCGCCATTTTTACTAAAGATTCAGGATTGTAAGTACTTGCCGTAAATAAGGGGATGAAATCGTCCCTGTCAAACGCTTTCCCCCAATTCTTTTCATGATATTTCACCGTCGCAGAATCAGTATACATATTACTCTCGTACCAATCCGGATACATGGCTCCGGAGCTTCTTTTTGGTGCCCACCCTGCAACCGACCAGAGCCCCCAGTCTATAAACATTCCGAACTTGGCATCTTGAAGCCATTCCGGAGTTTGATGACTGTCAATGGATTCAGCGGTTGCCTTCCATTTACCTTTTTGATTTACCTCATAGACGATCTTGTCTTGTTTGGCTGCTTGTTTCATCATCTGCTTTGAAAAGTTTTCTTTCAAACTTTCCAAAGAGTTATTGTAATTTTTTGGGATAAATTTTTCAGGGATTCTGTTCTGCTTTGGAGCAATCGGTACTGAAAGATTATCCTGTCCATATCCCTGAATATTCAGGATTAGGAACATAAATACAAAGATTTTATTTAGTAAATTCATAAGTTTAATGCTTATTTTATGACAGAAAGGATTCCCCGTAACCGGATATCTTTACACGATGCTCCCACCATCATTCTGAAATCACCGGGTTCGACCACTTTTTTCAGATTCAGATCGAGCATCGAGAGCATTTCGGGATTGATCACAAAACTTACCGATTTACTCTCCCCTGCAAGAAGGTGAATGCGCTGAAATCCTTTAAGTTCAGTGACCGGACGGACAACCGTTGCAAATTCATCATGCACATATAACTGAACCACCTCATCACCAGCTACCTTCCCCGTATTTGTAACCTTGCAAGTTAGGACCGTTGAGTCATCTACTGAAAGATTATTTTTGTCAAATTTCAGATCTGAATATTCAAAGGTGGTATAACTCAATCCATACCCAAATGGAAACAGGGGCTGTCCGGTAAGGTTGTTGTAATCGTCACCACGCCCTGTCGGTTTGTGATTGTATACCAGAGGAAGCTGCCCTTCAAAAACAGGGAATGTAACCGGAAGGCGACCGGCGGGATTGTATTCGCCAAATAAAACATCGGCAACGGCACTTCCTCCGTCTTCCCCGGGATACCAGACGTCCAGAATTGCCGGAACATTTTTGAGCCAGTTATTCATGGTAATTGCACTTCCTCCAACCAGAACTACGACAACAGGTTTGCCCGTGGCTGCAATCTTATTGATCAGCTCTTCCTGTCGACCCGGTAAGTCAAGATAAGCACGGTCACTGAATTCACCTTCATTAATTCCAACGCACACAACAGCTACATCACTTTTTTTCGCCTGCTCAACCGCCTTGACAATCTCCTCGGATTGCTTGTTGACCACATTGGCATTCCAAAGCAATTTAAAAACCGCGTTACCGGCAGGTTCAAAATACTCAATCCGCAAATCATATTCCTTGTTCTTCTCAAAGGTATAATCAGCAACGATGGTTTGCCTACTCAGTTTTTTCCAGTTGTCAATTACCAATTTATTATTCAGATATAGCCGGTAACCATCATTTCCGTCGATACCTATTTTGAGTTTGCCGCCGGCAGTGGCTTTCAGTTTTCCGGTCCACCGGATGGAATAAAAGTCGTAGGATAATTTTTCCGGATCAGGAGAAAAGAGTGTCCAACCAAACTGAACCACAGGGTCGATACGTGTAAATACCGGCTTCCCGGATAACGTAACATTATTGAAATATTCCCCTTTTAACCCTTTCTGAATCTTTCCGTCGACCATACACGACAGTGATTCTGCAGGAATAGTTTGATATTCCTGATTGGTGCGATCACAGCCTTTTGCATAATTGACTACCACCTTCTTGCCAAGTTTATTTTTAATCCCATCGAGGATGCTTACCCGGTTAATGCCGGGGCCGCTGTAACCACCCAGCCGGGCTTCGACAGCGTCAGCACCGATAACCGCAATTGATTTGATTCCGGTGGAAAGAGGAAGTGTTTTTTTCTCATTTTTCAGCAGTACGATCGATTCTTTAGCCGCCTCTTTGGTTAATTGGCGATGGGTGACATGGCCGTTCCATACTCCTGCCTCCCTGGCATCGATATAGGGATCATCGAAAAGTCCCAGTTCAAATTTATTCCTCAGTACGCGCGTAACCGCCTGGTCAATTACTTTTGGATCGATCCGTCCGTCGTAAAACGGTGGGGAGAAAAGTTTGTAATGATCATAGCTCGTCTGGAAGATTACATCAAGCCCGTTAGTAATTGAGCTGGCTGTTGACCCGGGATAATCTTTTGCGGTAAAATGGAGCACATTGGCACCTCCCGTGGCACCGGCATCAGAAATAACAAAACCCTTGAAGCCCCACTCTTTTTTAAGCAGCTGATTTAGTGTCCAGTCATTGGCAGTGCACGGACTTCCGTCATACGAATTGTAGGAGGTCATGACTGATCGGGATCCCCCTCGTTTGAAACAGGCCTCGAACGGAGGGAGGTAGATTTCGCGCATTAAACGCTCATCCCAATGGATAGGGTAACTGTCGCGCCCACCATCCCCAACGTTTGCCACATAGTGTTTGGGTGTTGTAATCACCCCCATCTTTTCAAATTCAGAAACAAAGGCGACTCCCATTTCTGAAGAGAGATAAGGGTCTTCACCATAGGTCTCTTCCGTTCTTCCCCATCTTACATCACTGGCTATATTGACTACCGGTGATAAGATCTGCCGGATACCACGTGTTTTACATTCAGTGGCGATGGCTTTTGATACCTTGTGCATCAGGTCGATGTCCCAGGTTGCCGCTAATGCAATAGACTGAGGAAATGCAGTAGCACCTTGCCTTACCAATCCATGCAGCGCCTCATCATAAGGGATAATTGGAATACCAAGCCTGCTTTTCTCAATAAAGAAATGCTGCATTTTATTGATCCCTTCAGCAGTTTCGACGGCAGCAGTTCCTGCGGCATAGCTGAGCATCTGTCCGGAGGCATTTGCACTCTGACCGGTAGTGCTGATCTGAAATCCAAAAACACCCGTTTGATATTTTTCGAGATTTTCAGTGATATCACCTGGTATCATAAACAACTGCCAGAATTTTTCTTCAGGTGTCATCCGTTTCAAAAGATCGGAAACACGATCCTCTATTGGCACTTTTGGATCTTTATAGGGTTGCGCCTGGGACGCTAATGCAAACAACAATAGCAAGAACAGGAAATTTAGGTTCCTCATACCAATTGAATTTTGAATATTAAGATTTAAAGATATTCAAAATTGCACATATTGTATGGTATATTCGTAGCTGACTTGAATATGGTTTACCGCAAAGGTTTGCGCAATGCTTTGCGAAGGAAAAATATGTTTTAAAACAGGTGAGTTATTTAACTCAATTTTCCGTCAATGCATTTAATGGTGGGTTTAAAACTACCCGGTTGCCAGGTTAACCTGAACGC
>CAIVCR010000016.1 GCA_903904515.1 uncultured Bacteroidia bacterium | reverse complement strand
TAATCCGTAGGATCTGTATTATCAGCGTTCCATTTTTCACCCTTCTTAGAAATATTTTATACGTTATATCCAAATTAAATACAATCAATAGGGATAATCACAATTCAAATTTTGAACACTGATGACACGGATTTGACAGATTTTCACTGATCTAATTTAAATCAGCGTTAATCCGTAGGATCTGTATTATCAGCGTTCCATTTTTCACCCTTCTTAGAAATATTTTATACGTTATATCCAAATCAAATACAATCAATCGGAATAATACAAATCAAATTTTGAACACTGATGACACAGATTTGGCAGATATTCACTGATAGAAATAAGATCAGTGTTAATCAGTACAATCTGTGTTATCTGTGTTCTATTTTTACCCATAGAGACAATAACTTGTCCATTATTCCCAGATCTAATCCAATAGGGAGGCTCTTCAAATAAATCGAAATATTCAGTTTCTTAATTTGGAACACTGATGACACAGATTTGACAGATATTCACTGATCAAAGTCAAATCAGTGTTAATCCGTAGCATCAGTGTTATCTGTGTTCTATTTTTCACCATATTTACCTATATTCTAAACGTTATTTCCAAATCAAATACAATCAATCGGGATAATCAAAATTCAAATCGTGAACACTGATGACACGGATTTGACAGATTTTCACAGATCTAACTCCAATCTGTGTTAATCCGTAGCATCAGTGTTATCTGTGTTCCATTATATTTAAGTAACTATCATTTCAAACAAATTTAAACAAAAACAAGCTTAATTGTTCATGTTAGAACCCTTCATATAAAATCTCCAGGTTCAAGGATCAATCCACCTTACTCACTTATAAAAACCAGTTTATTATCTTTCACATCAACAGTAACCAAATGTCCCGCAAGTACTTTTCCTGCCAGAATATCTTTCGACAAATCATTGAGCAGGTATTTCTGCATCATTCGTTTAACCGGACGAGCTCCAAACTGAGGATCAAAACCTGCCTCTGCAATCCAGTCAATGGCACCTTCAGTGATTGTTGTTTCGAAACCACTCTTTTTCAACCGCTCAGCAACAAAAGCAAACTGTAATCGTACGATATCCCTGATTTCACTACTGCTTAACGGTGTAAACATGATAATCTCATCGATTCGGTTCAGAAACTCAGGACGTATACTTTGTTTCAGTAACTCAAAAAGCTCGCTCCGCAGATCTTCAATTACCTTTGTTCGGTTCCCTTCATTCAGGTGTGCAAACCTTTCGCGGATGATGTGGGAACCAATATTGGAAGTCATGATGATGATCGTATTTTTAAAATTCACCGTTCTCCCTTTATTGTCAGTTAAACGGCCATCGTCAAGTACCTGAAGCAGCACATTGAACACATCCGGATGAGCCTTTTCGATCTCATCAAACAAAACAACCGAATAAGGTTTACGTCTGACTGCCTCGGTGAGCTGACCACCCTCATCATAGCCGACATACCCCGGAGGTGAACCAATCAGCCGTGTTACCGAGAATTTCTCCTGGTATTCCGACATATCGATGCGGGTAAGCATATTCTCGTCGTCAAAAAGATATTCTGCCAATGCTTTGGCGAGTTCAGTCTTTCCGACTCCCGTTGTACCAAGAAAAATAAACGATCCTATCGGCCGTTTATCGTCCTGCAAACCTGCCCTAGAGCGTCGAACAGCGTCCGATACAGCAGCAATTGCCTCATTTTGTCCAATTACCCTAAAGTGAAGCTCATCTTCAAGATGAAGGAGTTTCTCCCGTTCACTCTGGAGCATTTTCTGAACAGGGATCCCTGTCCACCGGGCAACAACGGAAGCAATATCTTCGCTGTCAACCTCCTCTTTGATCAATGATTTACCGGCCTGAAGCTCAATAAGCTCTTTTTGTAAGGATGCGATATCAGCCTCGGCCTCCTTGATTTTTCCGTAACGGATTTCAGCAACCCGTCCGTATTCACCCTGCCGTTCAGCTTGTTCGGCCTGAAGTTTGAGCTCCTCGATCATTTGTTTCTGGGTCTGAATCCCTTCAATCACCGATTTCTCGGCTTGCCATGCCGCCCTGAACTTTGTCTGATCGGCCTTGAGATTGGCAATTTCCTCCTCCAACTTAGCCAGTTTGGAGCGGTCATTTTCACGTTGAATTGCGGCACGTTCGATCTCAAGCTGAGTAAGTTTCCGGTTGATCTCATCGAGTTCCTCAGGAAGCGAATCCATCTCCATTCGTAACTTTGCGGCTGCCTCATCCATCAGGTCAATCGCCTTATCGGGAAGGAACCGTTCGGTGATATACCGTTGTGACAGCTCCACTGCAGCGATGATTGCACTATCTTTAATTCTCACTTTGTGGTGATTTTCATACTTCTCCTTCAACCCCCGAAGTATTGAAATGGCATCCAAAGTGCCAGGCTCATCAACCATAACCAATTGGAAACGGCGCTCAAGAGCCTTATCCTTTTCGAAATATTTCTGGTATTCACTCAGCGTGGTGGCCCCTACTGCACGAAGGTCTCCACGGGCCAAAGCGGGTTTTAAGATATTGGCAGCATCCATTGCCCCCTCGCTTTTACCAGCACCTACAAGGGTATGAATCTCATCAATAAACAAAATAACATTTCCTTCAGCCTGAATCACCTCATTGATAACCGCCTTGAGACGCTCTTCAAATTCCCCTTTATATTTTGCACCTGCAATCAGGGCCCCCATATCGAGTGAAAAAACCTGCTTCTCTTTTAGATTCTCAGGCACGTCTCCGCGCACGATCCGTTGAGCCAGCCCCTCAACAATAGCTGTCTTCCCCGTTCCCGGCTCTCCGATCAGGATCGGATTATTCTTTGTACGGCGCGACAAGATCTGCAGCACCCGACGAATCTCCTCATCCCGTCCAATCACAGGATCAAGTTTCCCCAGCTTTGCTCGCTCATTTAAATTTACAGCATAACGGTTCAGGGAGTTGAAGGTATCTTCAGCAGTCTGGCTGTTTACTTTAGACCCCTTTCTCAGGTCCTTAATCGCCTCTTCCATCTCTTTATGCGTGATTCCGCTGTCTTTCATCAGACGGCTTACCTGATCACTCCCATCGAGAAGCCCAAGCAGCAAATGTTCAACAGAGACGTACTGATCACCCATCTTTTGAGCTATCGAGCCCGCCTTCTGCACCGCAGAATTTGAAGCCGACGACAGGTAAGACTCTCCGCCGGTTACTTTGGGATAGCTTAAAATAAGCTTATCGATGGCTGCATTAAAAACCACAAGGTTTATCCCCAATTTTTTAAGAAGAAAACCCGTAACGCTCTCGGCGTTGACCATAAGTCCCTTCAGAATATGTCCAGTTTCAAGGGCCTGCTGGTTATTTCCCTCGGCAATTTTAACTGCATGATTAATAGCCTCCTGTGCCTTAATCGTAAAGTTGTCAAAATTCATATTTAGTGTTTTTAAAGTTTCTCAAGTTGAATTGTTACCGGCCTTATTTACAAATTTTCGATAACTACTTAAAATCCATCAAAACACCTGCCATAGCTGATTATCAGACATTTTGGCGGATCAAGGGAACACTTTCCTGAAATATTGACATAATTATCAATGAATTTTTTAAATCTCTGAATTTTAGGTGATGAATTGGCAGGTGGTTGATTTAGTTCAGGAAAATCGGTATTGCAATATTTTAGTGCTTTAAAATCAGAATGCAATCTGATCATTACCAGAAACAGTAAAGATTTTAAAGAATCCTATCTGTCGGTGATGACGGCTGAGGAATATCTGTTGGTTCATAGGTTAAGCCTTGCCGATTTATAAAAGCTAAAGTCTGACCTGAAGCTAATATCAAACTAAAATAATTTTAAGAGGTCAGAAGATTAAGAGATCATCCAAATATAAGAGATATGGGCAAGTCTAAAATCTCCGGAAAAGTAGTAACTTTGTAATTACATTAATAAAAATTGATACAATGGAAATTTCTGTTATCAAAATAGGTAATTCAAAGGGAATCCGACTTAGCAAGATGTTGTTGGACAAGTATAATATCCAGGACACAGTCGAGTTAATCCTCGAAAAAGGACAAATCGTGATAAAACCTTTATCCAGGCCCCGAAAAGGGTGGGAAAAAGCGTTCAAAAGAATGGCCGGAAATGGGGATGACAGATTGTTGATTAACGATGTCTTCGAAGACGAAAATCTTGAAGAATGGAAATAACTCAATATCAAATCATCCTGGTTAATCTTGATCCGACAATTGGAAGCGAGATTCAAAAAACCAGACCATGCGTTGTGATTTCTCCGAACGAAATGAATAAATTTCTAAATACTGTTGTAATTGCTCCCATGACAACAAGTTCTAAAAATTATCCGACCAGGATTGTGATCAAACACGACAATAAAACTGGATGGATTGTTTTAGATCAAATTCGAACAATCGACAAACAAAGAATTATTAAAGATCTTGGACGATTGAACAAGTCTGAAATAAGTGAGTTAAAGTCAGTTTTAAAAGAAACTTATATTGACTGAAAACCAACCCATAATTGCTTCTACACGCAAGCACGGTTCCTTTGCTCGTCATAAAAGAATTTAAAAGGTTTAAAATATTGCAGCTAAGGAAATTAGTAAATAAAACCTGCATGCGAGTAGCAGCATAACGTTAATACTAATTTTAAAAAGATTAAAGCATCACTATAGATCAAATATTATTGATAAATCCAGGAAAAAGACAAATTAAATTCTATTGAAAAGGCCTGACTTTGGTATAGCTATTTTATTGATTTCTAATCTTCCAGTCACACCTTCATGGCAGTCCCACAATTACACTCGTTGAGATTTGTGTCAACATATTTACCGCCTTACGAACAGAGGTTATTTCGGCAAAATTAACAGAGAGCTTCCCTTTCCCCTCCTTGACCCTGCATTTTGAAGGATTCTGAACCACCCATTGCATAAATTTCTGGAAATGCGCCGTTTGATAGTAATTTGATGAAGGATCGGATGGCAAATAGCAAATCATGCGCGACTCTTTGAGAATTATCCGCTCCACATTCAATGAGATTGCAATCCATCGCAACCGCACAACATCGATAAGCTCCTGTGACGATTTGGGAATTGGACCGAAGCGGTCAATAAGCCCTTTCTCATAAAGCTCAACCATCGTTTCATTCTCCATATTGTCGAGCTCACGGTAAAGCAACATCCGCTCAGATACACTCGAAACATATTTATCGGGGAAAAGAAGTTCAAGGTCTGTATCTATATTACAATCATTTACATATTTAATATCGAGGAAAGCGGCTGACGCCTCTGTATTCTGGTCTTCAAAAAGATCCTGAAACTCACCGCTCTTGAGCTCCATCATCGCCTCATTGAGTATCCGGTGGTAAGCCTCAAAACCAATGTCGGCAATAAAACCGCTCTGCTCACCTCCAAGAAGGTTTCCGGCCCCACGGATATCGAGATCCTGCATCGCGATGCTGAAGCCGCTTCCAATCTCGGAAAACTCCTCGATCGCCTGCAGACGACGGCGCGAATCGGTTGAAAGGACATTAAGCGGCGGTGCGAGCAGATAACAGAACGCCTTCTTATTCGACCGCCCGACGCGCCCCCTGAGCTGGTGAAGTTCACTGAGCCCAAAATTCTGGGCATTATTGATAATGATGGTATTGGCATTGGGAATATCAAGCCCTGATTCAATAATTGTAGTGGCAACCAGGACATCAAAATCGCCATTCACAAAATCAAACATCACCTTTTCCAGCTTATCCCCGTCCATCTGGCCATGCCCTACAACAGTGCGCACACCTGGACACAACTTATTGATCAGGTACTCCATTTCGAGAATGTTCTGCACCCTGTTGTTGATGAAAAATACCTGCCCCCCGCGAGCTACTTCGTAACTGATTGCATCGCGGATAATCTCGTCGTCAAATAAACTGACCTCCGTATTGATGGGGTATCGGTTTGGCGGTGGGGTATTGATAATCGATAGGTCACGCGCCCCCATAAGTGAGAACTGCAGCGTTCGCGGGATGGGGGTTGCCGTAAGCGTTAACGTGTCGATGTTAGCCTTAAGCTGTTTCAATTTCTCCTTGATTGCAACTCCAAAATGTTGCTCTTCATCGACAATCAGCAGCCCAAGATCTTTAAACTTCACATCCTTGCCGATGAGTTTGTGGGTTCCGATGATGATATCCACCTTGCCCTCAGCAAGTTCCTGTAAAACCCGCTTTACATCAGCAGCATGCCTCAATCGACTGATATATTGAACATTGCAGGGAAAATCCTTAAGTCTTTCAGTAAATGTTTTAAAATGTTGTAACGCCAGGATTGTGGTTGGAACAAGTACTGCAACCTGTTTACTGTCGGTTACGGCCTTGAAAGCCGCCCTTATCGCAACTTCAGTCTTTCCAAAGCCAACATCACCGCATACCAGCCGATCCATAGGCATCTGTTTCTCCATGTCCTCCTTAATCGAATAGGTGGCTTTGAGCTGATCAGGGGTGTCTTCATAAATAAAACTTGCCTCAAGCTCCTCCTGAAGGTACGAATCGGCCGAAAAGGCAAATCCATTCTCCATTTTCCGTTTGGCATAAAGGGCGATCAACTCACGGGCTATATCTTTAACCTTATTTTTAGTCTTCGTCTTCAGGTTTTGCCAGGCTGCTGTACCCAACTTGTTAATCGATGGCTCCTGCCCCTCTTTCCCCTTGTATTTGGCAATCCGGTGCAATGAATGGATGCTCACCAACAGCGAATCGTTGTCGCGGTAGATCAACCGGATGGCCTCCTGAACATGCCCGTTGACCTCGGTTTTTACAAGCCCCGCAAACTTTCCCACTCCATGATCAATGTGCACGACAAAGTCACCGGGATGAAGTTTCCCCAGCTCCTTAATTGTGATGGCCTGGCGGGATGATTTTTTTGAGCGCAGCTTAAACCGGTGATACCGCTCAAAGATCTGGTGATCGGTATAACAGCAGATCTTCAGATCGTGATCGATAAACCCCTCATTTATTGCAAATAAAAGACTATCTATCTTCTGCGGATCCCCCTTGTCATCAAAGATGGCATGAAGCCGCTCGATCTGCTTGGGACTGGAAGTGAACAGAATATTCCGGTACCCCTTCTTCCTGTTTGATTTAAGGTCCTGTCCCAATAAATCAAAGTTCTTATTGAAGACAGGTTGTTTGGTTGTGTTAAACGCAAGTTCCGTGGACGATTTAAAATGGTTCGGACCACCAAACTCTATACATTGAAAGGGCTCGATCCCGCTCTTAAACTCACTTCCCGAGATCACGAGAGCTGTTGTTTCATCATTGCCAATTCTCCCTTCGGCTTCCTGATGAAGCGCCTTGATCTGGGCCAGGACATACGAAAAGCTGTGAGCGGCAATCACCGCTTTTTGATTGAGGAATTCAAACAGCGAGACACGCTTTTCGTGCTGCAACCCCTCCTGGATATTTGGAATAATCGAAATCCGTGTAAGTGCCTCCTTGGAGATCTGATCCTCGATATCAAATGTGCGGATCGAATCAACCTCGTCACCGAAAAAGTCTATCCGGTAAGGATCTTCGTTCGAAAACGAGAAGATGTCGATGATTGAACCGCGCACCGAATACTGTCCCGGCTCGTACACAAACTCAACGCGCTCAAAACCATACTCATGCAACACCTCGTTGATAAAGGAAATCGATAGCTTCTCCCCCTTTTTGATATGAAGTGTATGTTTTTCAAGCCCCGTTCCGGAGATCACCTTCTCCATGATTGCTTCCGGATAGGTAATCACAAGGTAGCCCGTTTCGTTGATCGCGAGTTTGTTCAGCACCTCAGTCCTGAAGATGATATTTTCGCTATCAATGATTTCATGAACGATGCTTCTGCGATAGGAAGAGGGAAAGAAGAGTACATTTTCACCCAACCCGAGCGTATTGAGGTCATCAAAGAAATAGGAAGCCTCCTCGCGATCGTTAAGTATTATCACCGAACTGAATGGATTCAGCTCATAAGCAGCGGCAAAGACGACTGAAGAGGCCGATCCCGTTAACCCCGAAAGGAGAACTTTGCCCCTGGCCGGTTCATTAATCTTTTCACACAATCCGGTAACCGACGGATGGGAAGTATAATATTTAAGTAGCTCCTTAAGTTCCAAAGTTGATGTATTTCAAACAGTCGGGCAAAATTACAAAAATATTGCAGCAATGGATTTGAATAATCGTTTTAACCACAAAGTTCACCAGGATGGCACAATGAACACCAGGTTGTTTGGTAGCATTTCAGTTCTTTGTGAACTTATCAATACTTCTTTGGCTCAATACGTACCATTTTCAATCATCCCTCCGATCCGTTCCAGTTCAAGGATTGTTCTAAGGTTCCTTGTGGTAGCCTTAACCTTGAGTTTATTCTCAAAAAAACTGTTGCTTAGTTTGGTGTTGCCATATCCATTTGGGCATGACAGGTAGACCGACTTTCCGTTTATATAAAACTCATCCGGTTGATAAAAGCCGTTCAAAATTGATTGAACCTTGTTATCCTCGGGCAATTCAGATAAAAACGTGATGTGTAACTTCGAAATATCGCCCCCTTCCCCATCAATAAACGGATTGGACAAAAGGATCCTTTTAAATTCTGAATATTCCCTTATTAGCACGGGTACATTGAGCTCAAACTTTTTTGATAGTTCGTCCGTGATAAACTGCCCTATGGCATCAGCAACTGACTGTTCACTTTGAAAGACCACGTTCCCGCTTTGGATATAGGTTGTAACATTATGAAATCCCATACCGATGTACATCGCCTTCAGTGCATCCATTTTAATCATGTTCTTCCCGCTAACGTTAATCCCTCTCAATATTGAAATATAGGTTATCATACCTGAATATTTTAAGCTTAATTTATAATATCCGAAAAATAGAAATAAAAAATTAATAGTTTTAATTAGCTCATATAAAGTCGCTTATTTTCTGTATATTTGATTCTGTTGTAATATTAGCAAAAAATATTTAACCTTAAATTTACTGCAAAATGGAACAAATTGGTGTACGTGATTACAAATGTAAGGACGAAGAGTTACCATCCATTTGTATGTTTTCATCCTCAAATCTGAAGCGCGACCTGGTCGATTTTTCTGCCTTTTCGCCATTGTTTAACCCCGATTACCTGGCCGGGTATAACGACCGGATATTCAAGGTGACCCAGCTCATTCATCCCGAATCAGAAACACTTGAGCTTAAAATCATCTCACGCAGAATACATGAGACCTTCAATGGTTTGCTTGACCTCATGAACCGGCTTTCGGGATATATCGCCCTGGCAAAGCTCGAGCAAACCATATCGCAGGCCGATTTCGGGATAAAATACTTGAGAAAAAGTATAACCAGCCATGATGCAGAAGGGGTCATTCAGGCGCTTCATACGATTATCGTGAATATCAATAAATATTTGGTTGAACTAAAGGCGCAAGGGATGCCTGATGACCTTGGTCCCCTGCTCTCCGGGATGCTCACCTCAATTGTAAATGACAAACAAAAACAGGTCGGGATCCTTGGCAATCGCAAGAGCATCGTTCAGAATAATGTTGAGTCATTCAACGGATTGTACGATCAGCTGACCGAAATTCTTAAAGTCGGAAAGATCCTCTACAAACTGACCAATTATTCGAAGCTCAGGGAGTATACCTTTTCCGAATTGATCAAAAACGTCAGGCGGGTCACTAAGCAGAAACCTGCAGTGCAAAAAATTCCGCTTAATTAAGCGGTAAAAAAGTGTTGGTAATTTGTTTATCCACGGCTCTTATGTAAGTTTAAATTTCGCGCAATCCGCCAACTGCGGAGCAAAACAACGCGAAGGATATTCAACTATTTTTCTTTGCGATCCTTGCGTCCTCCTATATAACTTGTTCACTCACGCAAAGCCACACAGCCGCAAAGAAAAAAATAAAATAGATTCAAAATGACTATTGCGAAAATTATTTAAAGTATTAAATATGAAAACATAAACAACTAAGGATGTATATTAATTTTTAAGTCTTTGCGACTTTGCGTGATATTTTAATGTTATCTCTTTTGAGGTTGGAGTTTCACAACTCCCAAATCCTTTGCGTGAAATTATTCAAGGTTCGTCTTTGCGATCCTTGCGTTCTTAGCGTGACATTTTTCACCTTCCCAATCCTTGTAACCCTTTCCCAAATGCAAACAGCGCCTTCCCAAAGCCATGCAAGCTTTTCCGTGTGGCAGGCAGAAACTTCCCAAAGCCATTCGACCCTCTCCGCAAGGAAGGGTGGAGCTTCCCAAAGCGAAGCAACCCTTTCCGACGAAGAAGCTGAACCTTCCAGGATCGGAGCAAGCTTTTCGAAAGAGGAAGCAAACCATTTCCAAGGGCAAGGTATTCAGAAAATTTAATGAAATTGTTTTGAAGGTAAATTATTGATTTTAAAATGAAGGCAAGTAAACTGGTTCACAACAACGAAGAGCGAATCAGGGTTGATTTTCCGTATAATCAGGACCTGGTTGCTAAGCTCAGGGAGATTCCGGATGCCAGGTGGAGTAAGACGATCGGGGCCTGGCATATCCCGTATAGCGAAGAATCATATGATCAGCTTACCCAATTATTCCCTGATATTGGGGGCCCCAAAAATCCGAATGTAGAACCTTCTGCTGTTGGTTCTGCAGGAAAATCAAAATCAGAAGTGAAAGTAATTCCCGTGAGTATGGAGCAGCCTGATTTTTTAGACGTTAGTGCAGATCACACCCCTATTCCGCAGGAAGCGCCAACCAACATTACTTCGAGAGATGAAATTACAGTTACTATTTCCGGTAAAAACCTGATTCTTAAAATGCCAAGAAATGAGACGGATATTCAATTTATACGTTCTTTCAAATACGTAAGGTGGGTCAACCGGCAATTGAGATGGGTGATTCCCAATTACGGGAAAAATCTGGAGTTGATAAAGAATTACTTTAAAGCAAGAATCAGTCATATTGGGAATGCCCCTGAAGTTTCGGTATTTCAACAAACACCTGGTATTACCCCTAATTCATTTGCCCGGGTTGCAGAACTATTACCCCGGTTGGATTCGGAAAGTCTGAAAGAAATAGAACAATTTAAGCGATGGATGGAGCACAAGCGGTACAGCGATTCTACGGTGAAAACGTATGTTATGGCTATAACGACATTTCTTCGGTTTATCAAACCCAAAACCAGTGCGGAGGCGACGAATGAGGATATGCAAAAATTTGTAAATCAATACCTGATTCCAAGAAAACTGAGTTTTTCGTATCAAAATCAGGCAGTCAATTCTTCCAGGTTATTTTTTAAAATCATCAAAGGTGCTGCTTTGATAACAGAACAACTGGAACGTCCTAGGACTGAGCACAGACTCCCCAATGTATTAAGTAAGGAAGAAGTTGGAAGTATTTTGCAGGCTTCACACAACCAGAAGCACAGGACCATGTTGAGCCTGATTTATGCCTGTGGTTTAAGAAGAGGTGAATTACTGAATTTAAAACCAGAGAATATTGATTCAAAACGTCATCTGCTCATTATCCGTAATGCGAAGGGGCGTAAAGACCGGATAATTCCTATTTCGGACAAAGTCATTGGTATGCTAAGGGAATATTACAGAGGTTACCGCCCGAAAGTATGGTTATTTGAAGGTCAGTCTCCCGGGGAGCAATACAGTGAAAAGAGCATTCAAAGTGTTTTGAAACAGGCACTCAACAAAGCCAGCATAACCAAGCCGGTTACTTTACATTGGTTAAGACATTCATATGCCACCCATCTTTTGGAAGCAGGAACTGATTTACGTTATATACAGGAATTGCTGGGTCACAAGAGTTCAAAGACCACTGAAATTTACACGCATGTTACCGAAAAAAGTTTACATAAAATAAAGTCTCCTTTTGATGATTTGTAAATCCAATTGAATTACCTTTACGATATAGATCTGTTATTTATCAGGCCTATTCACCCCTTTTGGAACGTTAGGTCTGATTTTGTTAGACCTATATACAAGTTAAACCACAGTTGTAGGAAACCTTCGAATTGTGAATCTGATGACTGTTTTGATAATAGAGTAAAAACAAAAAACGCTTCGCGAAGTCCTGGAAGTTGGTTAGAGCTAATGAACATGGAACAAAAACGCTTCGCGAAGTC
>CAIVCR010000015.1 GCA_903904515.1 uncultured Bacteroidia bacterium | reverse complement strand
GTACAAGCGAACGCCATTAACATAACTACCAAACCATTTGTCAGGGAAGTTATAGCCCAATTCGATGTTGGCAATTTTCAGATAAGAGGCATCCTGAATGAAACGCTGGCTGAACATATCGTTGGTGATTGAACCTGTCGATTTGTATGCTGCGCGAGGAACAGTGGTGTTTGTGTTTTCCGGTGTCCAGGCATTCAATTGATCAACGCTTTTGTTGAGTGCACCGTAAGAGCTGTGCAATGTAACGTCAACAAAATCTACAGCTTTGAAACCTGCTGCTCCATAGGTGGATAAGCTCAAGTCAAAACCCTTCCATTCAGCACGTGCGTTTAAGCCATAATGAATCTTTGCCATACCGCTACCCAGGAATTTTTGGTCTGCGTTGGTAATTTCACCGTCGTTGTTGAGGTCTGCGTAAATAACGTCACCCGCTTGTGCTCCGTTTTGATTGATGTGCTGGCCATTTGCGTTGACGCGGTTATCTATATCTGACTGCTTCTGGAAGATTCCTTCCGAAACGTAGCCATAGAATGAACCAACTTCACGACCAACCTCGGTGCGGCTGTAGCCATCGGTTCGAGGTTCGCCTGAAACGCCCAACTTTGTTACCTCGTTTTTGAGGGCAGATAAGTTTGCAGAAATATCAAACTTAACAGCGTGTTGACGATTGTGATAGGCAAGCAAGAACTCGAGACCTGAGTTTACCATTGTTGCCGCATTCATCGTTACTGTTCCGTTGGTAGCGCCTGCATTGGTTGGAACTGCTACACTATAAAGAAGGTTTTCGGATGTTGCCCTAAACCAGTCGAAAGTAAATTCCAGCTGATTGTTGAACATGCCGAGGTCAAGACCAACGTCAACCGTTTTCTTCTTTTCCCATCTGATGGCTGTGTTTACATAGTTTGATATTGCGGAGCCGGTAACTTTATCATTCCCAAAACTATAGGTGTAGTTGCCTCTCGACATAACATCCATATACTGGTAATCGCCTATGTTTTCATTACCAAGAATACCATAGCTACCACGAACCTTGAGCAGGTTGATAGTCGATTTGGCCACAGGGAAGAAGTTTTCACGTTCGATACGCCATCCTGCTGATACAGATGGGAACCAATCCCAACGGTCATTAGCAGAAAGACGGCTAGAACCATCACGACGTGTTGTTGCCGAAATAAGGTATTTCTCATCGAAATCGTAGTTGACACGACCGATATACGATGCCAATACATGTTCGGTTTCAAAGCTAGCTGATGATGTCGTCGTTGCGTTGTTTACCTGCAGATAATAGGGTTCAGGCAGGTTAACACCTTTGCCTGTGAGTGTGTGGGAGAGTTCGCGCTCGAATGTCTGACCAACAACGGCATTAATGTGATTGCGTCCAAATTTACCCTCGTAGTTTATCGTGTTTTCGATAAGTGCATCGCTATAGCTACGATAGCCCTCTGACAGGTTCTCATTGCTCTTTGACAAGTAGTTTGTTGTGCTCTGTATAAATGCAGGCACGAATGTAAAGTCCTTTGCATTGGTCTTGCTGTACGACAAGTTGATGTTGTAATGTAACTTGTGATTGCTGCTCTTCTGTCCAACCATTCCTATGAGGTCAACATCTGCTGAACCTGAAGAAACAATGCGGTCAACAGTTGTGTTTCTTTTTAGTAAACTATTGAGAAGCAAAACGTTTGTTACACGCAAGTCTCCATGAACATCATCATAGTAAGTACCATAACCATAAGAGTCGTAACTGTAATCTGATGCAGACGAAATTTTGTCGTCGAGAACCCAGGTCGATTTATCGTAAGCCTTGATGGTTGGAGGTAAAAGCAGTGCTGAAGCCATTACCGGATATTGTGCCCCATACAGACCCTGTACGTACTCGTTGGCGTTACTGAGGGCCATATTGTCCTGACTGCTGTGACTAAACACGATGTTAGTTTTGAATTTGATAAACTTAACATCCATCGTATTGTTAACACGGGCAGTGTAACGGTCGAAGTTAGGACCGGCACCTACCATTGTTCCTTTCTGCCCATAGTAGTCAAGACCGATGTTGTAAGTATTGTTCGCCCCACCTCCGGACATATTGATGTTGTGATTCTGACGAATACCTTTTTTGAACGCCTCTTTGAACCAATTTGTGTTCACTTTGGCTGTACCGTCGGCGTTATACAAAGATTTTGCGCTTGCAGGATCGTATCCGGCAGGAACATCCATCCCACTGTTATTGTATGCCATGGTGACGTATTTACCATATTGTTTAGCATCCATAACATCGTACACTCCATTCGGCACCTGGTCAACTCCAAGATAACCGCTGTAATTTATCTTCATGGCCTGATTCTTCTTACCTTGCTTTGTGGTAATGATAACCACCCCATTGGCTGCACGCGAACCGTAGATTGCAGCAGCAGAAGCATCCTTAAGTACCTGAAGAGTTTCGATATCGTTTGGCGAGAAGTCGCGTATGGTTGTTCCCATTGGTACTCCATCGATAACGTATAGAGGTGCAGTGCTACCGAACGAACCAATACCACGAATACGAACTATTGGGTCGGCTCCCGGTTGTCCGTCGGATGTAATTTCAACACCGGCGACTTTCCCCTCGAGCATTGTTGAGATGTTTGAGTTTGATACTTTCTTCATCTCTTCAGCGTTGACAATGGCAACTGAACCTGTGAGGTCAACCTTGCGTTGTGTACCGTAACCTACGACTACCACCTGGTCAAGTTCTTTTGTATCAGAAACCAGGGTGATGTTGCCAAGTTCAGTTTTTCCTCCAACGGCTATTTCAATATTTTTATACCCAATAAAAGATACAATCAGGGTAGCATCTGAAGGAACTGAAAAAGAAAAGTTACCATTGACGTCGGTAATAGTACCAACGGTTGTATCTTTTTGTTTGATGGATGCGCCTGGAACCGACTCTCCGTTTTCGTCAACGATTTTACCTTTTACTGTTATGTTGCCTTTTTGAGTCAATGACATCTGGTCGGCTTTGCCGGTGCCTTCTGCGTATGTAGCCGTTGCCAGCGCCAGCAATCCCAACAGGATTAAATATGAATATTTCATAGTGTAAATATTTTTTATCTTATTGATTATTCTGTAATTACGAGATAAGACTCCTCTGTTACGAGTGCGCAATTCAAATCAGAACTGTCTACCGTTACACCCGCATATTTTTGGAAATGCGTTTCACCGCTGGCGTAAGTAACATTGTAAAGAATATCAGCTGTATTATTACCATTGTTTGTTACTGTAATGGCTACCTTTGAACCACTTATGCCTGATGTGAATATACCCCAGTTCCAGTCAGATGAAGAGGTGGCTGTGCCATATCCGGTGCCCCATCCGAAGTTGTCCATGCGAACTACACCATATTCAGTCTTATCAGCTTTGCGAAGAATGGTACAAGGGCTATGCCAGTTTGCCAGGTTGTCGGAGTAGCAGTACATGGTAATTGTCTTACTCGAACCTGATGCGACTGGATAGTCTGAAGAGAATACCGTCCACCAGGCGGAAGAGAAGTCATTAGCGCCTACCTGACTTACACCTTTTACAAGAGTTAGCGGGCAAGTTGTTGTTACTGTTTTTGTGGCACCTACATAAGTAATGAGGGCGGACTGAGAACCTGAGGCAGCAGGAATCTTGCCAAACTGAAGATTTGCATTTGGTATGACACCTTTTGAACCATCGGAATATGTACCTGTAACAACAATACCTGTAGTGTTGAATATGACAGGGTCGTTGCTGAAGTAATAGTATTTGGTTATGTTAGGCAAAGTAGTAACCTCCAGACTTACAACAGGGTTAGTTACTTCCAGCTTGTAAAAGTTTGATACAGCTTTACCGTATGCCCCTTCCTTAGTTTTGCTATAAGCTACAATAACTGTCTTGACTCCCAGTGTAGTCATATCAGGAATAACGGTGAATGATATATTTGTAGAATCAGCCAATATGGAAGATCCGTCAGCGAAAGTAACAGTAGCTTTTGCATTACCCCAGAAGTTTTTGTTCCCCATTTCAACAAAAGCAGGAGCTCCTTCAATAGCGATTGAAACAGGATTAACATCCGGTACAACAGTAATTTTAGAAGGTATAAGGTATGCTTTTTTCATCTCGAAATGACTGCCATCGCAAACTAAGAATGCCATGATATCAGCAGTGGCAGAAACCGGTTGATTATATGTTTCAACCATCGTTGTACCATTTGTTCCGACGGCAGTGGCTGTTACAAATACATTGCCGGTAACCGAGTGGTCAAGTTCGATAGAAACACGGGCACCTTGCATGGTGGTGCGGAAGTCGCTCCATATAACGCCCTTATCGTCGGAGGGATAGTTTTGGGTGATCATTTTTATATCAAAAGCATAATTAGGATCAACACTTGCCATTTTGCCACCCCAGCCGAATGCATCAGAACGAAGAACAAAATATTCTTTATAGTCGGCGGAAGCACGATCTGCTAAATTGACAACTGCAAGATTCCAGTTGTTCCAGTTATTAATCCCGGTAGTGTGGTTAATAAACTCCATATGTAACAGCTTGTTTGTTGGAATGGTGAAATAATCAGAGAATGCACTCCACCAGGCGGAACTGTTATCTTCTGCTCCGACGATCGCTGTAGCGATGTTAACGTAAGTCGTGTCACCAGTATTTGGTTTCGCAGCTTTAATTGAATCAATCCTGCTCTGCAGGTTAGATGGGGCATTAATTGTATAATGATTCATCTTATCGCACCCACCTAAGCCAAATGTTGCAAAAACTGCTACCAAAACTGCTGCGTACAAAGCGCTCCTCATCAGTTTAGTTGTTTTCATAAATTTAAATTTAATTGTGTTCATTCTTTTTTATAATTATATCTGGGTCGTGAGTCTTGTAACCAACACTCATATTTAGTTTCTTGATTTGGGATTTTGTCCTGTTTTAAACCTCGTCTGTCAGTTCGTTTGAACTGCCTTTTCCCATTTGCATGGATGAGATGATGTAGTTAGGTGTTCCTTCATTGGCGATGGTTTGATCTGCTGGATTCAAATATACCTAATCAACAGTCTTTATTCCCGGCGGTCCTTTGCCGGAATCGTCGCCAATCTGCGGATCAGTGTCTATTTTTAGTGTGATTTTTTGTGCTACAAGCGAATTTGCCTGTAACATAAATAAAACACCTGCGAAAGCAAAAAGCAGGTGCGAAACAACCTCTTTTAGTTTCATTATAAGTTTAGTTTGTGTCCTTTAATTTAGTGCCATAAAGGTAAATCGGAATAAACAATCGTATGAGGACTTAGAAATATTTAAAGTGGACAAAACAGGAATTAATTTTATCCACTCTTATAAAGAAGACACAAGTACTTAACAACCAACTAGCTGGTTTTTTGAGACTGAAATTCGGAGGGACTCATTCCGTAGAACTTTCGGAAAATTCGGCTGAAATATTTTGGATCATTGAAACCAACATTGAACGCAATATCAGCTATCTGCTGCTTATTCCCGCGAATCAGTTCAACAGCTTTTCTCAGCTTAAACGAGTTAATAAAATCAGTAATATTCAAATCGGTGATCGCCCGAATTTTTTTGTACAATAAACTTCTGCTCACAAACATTTCCGAAGCAAACTGGCTGGCCGAGAACTCAGGATTCAAGTACGATTTCTCCAATATGGCAAATGCCTTACTTATGAATTCTTCGTCGATCGGACTCCCGGCCAGGTCTGAACCCGGAGTTTCATGCGGACTGCTGAACATCTTTTTCAGACGTCGGCGTCCATCAATCAGATTTTGTATACGCGCCTGCAAAACCTGCAAATTGAATGGTTTCGGAATATAATCGTCTGCCCCTGTTTCCAAACCTTCAATCCAATGTTCGATCATCACTTTTGCCGTAAGCAGGATAACGGGAATATGACTGGTATGTAATTCCTTTTTCAAACGGCTGCAAAGTTCCAGTCCATCCATTACCGGCATCATGATGTCACTGATTATTAAATCAGGCGTATATTTTTTTGCAAGCTCAAATCCTTCTTTCCCGTTTTCAGCTCCGATCATCCGATACTCCTGGTTCAGGGAATGCAACATAAAATTGCGCAAATCATAATTATCCTCAACAATCAGAATTAAGGGTTTTGATTTATCAACTTGCATAGGATCCGATTCTTCGGGCAGATCGGCATGTAAAATCTCCTCACTGATGACATCAACTTTGGATTGAAGATTAACTAATTGAACATTAGCTGTCAGATCGAGCTCGTTTTCAGTAAAATCTTCACTTCGATAAGGTAATAAAACGGTGAAAGTACTGCCCTGATTGATTTTACTTTCAACTGAAATTACTCCATGAATTGCTTTCACCAGTTCCTGGGTCAAGGCCAGTCCTATTCCCGAACCTTTTTGACGGTTTTCGGTAGTACTTTCAGCCTGGTAAAATCGGTCGAACAAATACGGAAGGTGCACCGCAGCAATACCTTTACCTGTATCACTGATTTCAATGGAAATATGCGGAAATGAAAGTTCCGGCAGATTCTGATGCGGTTCGCAGAATCTGACTTTCATCGCGATCTGTCCGTTTTCAGGGGTGAACTTAAAAGCATTCGAGAGCAAATTGTAAAAGATATTCTCAATTTTCTCCGGATCAAACCAGCATAACTGGTGAATACCTTTAGTGTCAAACGAATAATCGATATTTTGATGATTGGCCAAATCCTGGAAGGAGACAAAAATTCCGTTTAAAAATCCGGTGAGATCACCTTGTGTAACCCGGAGTTCAATCTTTCCGGTTTCAATCCTCCTGAAATTCATGAGTTGGTTAATCAAATGCAACAGCCGCTGAGCATTACGGTTAATGAGCTTCAGGGTTTGTATGGATTCTTTATCCCCATCCAGTTTTTTCATAAGCGATTCGAGCGGATCGAGAATCAGGGTAAGGGGTGTCCGGAATTCATGCGAAATATTGGTAAAGAACCTAAGTTTAAACTGATTGACAAGTTTTACATCTTTGTTTAATTCGATGAGTTTATCCCGTTGTTCAGAAATTTCAAGGTTTTGCAATTCGAGTTGCGATTTCTGCCCCTCAATCTGTTCCTTTCCCGATGCAAGCATAAGATTTGATTCTTTCAGGCTTTGCGCCTGACTTTGCAAGGTTTCATTCTGCTCCTCAACCATCCGGGTCCGCTCCTTTACCAACCGTTCAAGCACAATTTTCTGACGATGAAGTGCGATCGTTCGATACCTGATATAAGCAAGTATCAGCCCGGTTACGAATAATAACAATAATATCCTGAACCACAAAGTGGCCCAAAGGGGTGGAGAAATATGTAAGGTAAGTTTTGCGGGAGTATTATTCCATACACCATCACTGTTGCATGCTTTCACTTCGAAAAGATAATCGCCCCCTTCGAGATTGGTATAGGTGACAAACCGTCTGGAGGAGGGAACCGTTACCCAATCCTGGTCAACCCCCTGCATCCGGTATTTATACTGGACCTTTTCCGGCAGAAAATAATCGAGTGACGAAAATTCAAACGAAAAAACATTCTCCTTATAACTCAGGTTAAGGTTGGTGGTTTCATTGATTACTTTATCCAATAACACTTTTTTCCCATTCCATTTGCCGACATTAACAGTTGCGTTGAATACTTTGAAATCGGTCAGCACCACCCGGGGAATAAACGTATTATCCCTAATCTCTGAAGGGTTAAAATAGTTAAGCCCCTCCATTCCCCCAAAGTATAACCTGCCGTCTTCCCCTGCACATGAAGCAGTCCAGTAGAACTGATTGGATTGCAATCCATCAGAGGCATAAAAATTCTTAAACTGACTGGTCTTCAAATCAAAACGCGACAGCCCGTTGTCGGTACTCAACCAGAGATTATTATCCTTATCTTTTTGGATAGCATATACCACGTTGTTGCAAAGCCCATCATTCTGGCTGAAATTTTTAAATGTAACAACGCCACTGTCGGAAGTGCGAATCCGGCTGATTCCGCTGCCATAGGTTCCAACCCAAATATCTCCCTGGTTATCCTCACACAGTGAGATCACATAATCACCCGGAAGGGAGTTTGCTTCTCCGTTATTGTATGTGAAGCGCGTTATATCCGTGTCCTGAATCACACCATTTAAAAGGTTTTCCGACACACGGTACAATCCAAGACGCGTCCCGATCCAATAAAAACCCCGTCCGTCCTTGAGAATGCATCCAACCTCCGAGATCCTGTTTTTCCAACCTGTCTGATTGGCAATATGACGAAATATTTGTTTCTCCTGCTCAAATACATCAAGTCCGGTAAGGGTACCTATAAGCAAAAAACCTTTAGGGTCAGCCCACACCGAAGAGACAAAATCGCTGACAATACCCGAGGTCTCATTCTCCCGGAAATGTTTAAAACGACCTGTACCGTTTGGAGATACCAACTGATTTAATCCGCCACCCCACGTACCCACCCAAAGATTTTTTCTTGAATCCTCGCAAATTGCCGAGATAAAATTACTGCTGATTGAACTACCGTCATGAGAAGAATTTCGGTAGTGATTAAACGTTTTATCCGCTTTGACATATCTGTTTAACCCTCCCCCTGCTGTTCCAATCCATAAAAAGGAGGATTCATCAAACACCGAATTAATCATATTGCTGCTCAGACTATTGGGATTTGAACGATTCGAGGCAAAATAACCAAACCCCTTTTGTTTGCCATTATATTTTGAGATCCCCCCTTTATCGGTACCTATCCAGATATTTCCCTGTCTGTCGGCAAGAATGGCATTGATAAACTCATTGTTCAGGCTGAAATTATCATTTTGCCCAACCGGGAAATGGTAAAAACTCCCGGTCTCAGCATTAAAACGGTCTAAACCGCCAAGAGTTCCAACTAATAAATGGCCATCAATATCCTGTGAAATTGCTTTTACGGTAAGGTGGGATAAACTACCCTGTTTATCCGGATTAGGAAGAAACCTTACAAAACCGCCACTCCCGGAATTGAACCGATCCAGACCATTACTGGTTCCAAGCCATATTACACCCGAATTATCCTCAAATATGGTGAGTATTCCATTGGAAGAAATACTGGAATCCGATAAGGTATTATTCCTGAAGACCTCAAAATTCCCCGATGTCGGGTCCATTTTCCCTAAACCGGAATTTGTGCCAACCCATAAGAATCCGTTTTTGTCCTGAAGAATTGAATTTATTTCGTTACCAGGTAATGAATTTACTGTGGTTCGATCATTCGTATAATGGGTAAACGTATACTTTTCACCTACCCGATCATAACTAATCTTATCTAACCCGTTGGCAGCAGTTCCAACCCATATTGCACCCAGTTTATCGCAAAACAAGGTGTTGACCGTATTTCCCGAAATTGAATTTACGTCATTCGCATTATGATAGAATGTAGTTATGGTATTAGTTTCATGATCGATCTTATTCAATCCGTTTTTGGTTCCAGCCCATATATTCCCATCTTTATCCTCACATATCGAGTAAATAAAATTATTTGAAAGTCCCCCCTGCTGATTATCCGATTTAAATACCAGGAAATTATATCCATCATACCGATCCAGTCCGTTCCAGGTACCAAACCACATAAATCCCCGGCTGTCCTGAAGTATACATCCAATCGTATTCTGGGATAATCCCTGCTCACTGGTTATATGCTGAAACCTTAAATTTATATCCTGGCCAGATAATGACAGAAAACCTGTAAAAAAAGCAAAAATCAAAAGATAAATGCGGTTCATTCAATTATGGTGTAATTGGTTACAGTGCGTAAAACAGCAGGAGGTCCTTGAGTCAGCTAGCTTTTAAACGTATTACATACTCTTATGCCGCTAAATTAGATATTATTATCATCTGTTGTACTTCTATAAAGAAAAAATAATCTAAGATTACAAATATTGCTGTATATTTTAAAACCTGATTTTAAATAAATTAGCTCACTTAATCAAAGCTAAATCAGTTGAGATCAATTACAATGAAACCCTCATGTGCAAAATCTCACCAACGAAGATGAAAATCGATAAGAGTTCACCCAATTGATAGGGGCAAGCTAGTGGCCTTTAAAAACAAATCATTTTTGCATGAAAGATCTCAATATTTTGAAGGGTTAAGCTTACAGTTAGCAATTTTAGATCGATTTAAATATCTTTGAAATAAAATTAACCCCGATGATAAATCTGAACAACCTAAGGTACCCGATTGGAGTTGGGTTATTGACATCACTACTGAATTCACCCATTCTTTCAGCGGCACCGGAACAAAAAACGGGAGACAAGCCTAATATTATCATGTTTCTGGTCGATGACATGGGTTGGCAGGATACCTCTGTCCCGTTTTGGGATAAAGAGACTCCATTTAACCACCTTTACAGGACCCCTGCGATGGAGAAGCTTGCCTATTCGGGGATGAAATTCACCCAGGCCTATGCTTGCGCGGTTTGTTCACCATCACGCGTGAGCCTCATGACAGGGATGAATGCTGCCCGCCACCGGGTTACAAACTGGACTTTGCAACGGAACATTGGGGTAGATCCGGCAGATGATCAGCTTGAATTTCCAAAATGGAATTACAACGGACTTCAACCCACAGATACCATTGAGCAATCGGTGCAGGTAACTACCCTCCCTCAGATTCTGCAAAATAATGGCTATTACACCATTCATTGCGGGAAGGCGCATTACGGTGGGATGAATACCCCGGCGGCAAACCCGTTAAACCTGGGTTTTGATATCAATATTGCCGGCCATGCAGCCGGAGGCCCTGGAAGCTATCTGGGAGAACAAAATTTTGGCAATAAGGAAAAAGGGACGCATACCCTCCCATGGGGAGTCCCCGGACTGGAAAAATATCATGGTGATTCCATCAACCTCACTGAAGCGCTAACCCGCGAAGCCATATCGGCATTGGACCAGGCGCTCACGAAAAAAAAACCGTTCTATCTCTATATGGCCCACTATGCGGTTCATGCCCCGATTACTGCTGATAAAAGGTACTATCCGAAATATAAAGCGATGGGACTTGAAGAACCCGAAGCCAGGTACGCCTCTATGATCGAGGCAATGGACAAGAGCCTGGGAGATTTGATGAACTACCTTGACCAAAAGGGGATTGCAAAAAACACAATCATCCTTTTTATGTCGGATAATGGCGGATTAAGTGCTGAGGCTC
Organism: uncultured Bacteroidia bacterium; assembly: GCA_903904515.1. Classification (GTDB taxonomy): domain Bacteria; phylum Bacteroidota; class Bacteroidia; order Bacteroidales; family Prolixibacteraceae; genus JAAFHB01. The sequence goes on along the minus strand of CAIVCR010000015.1, from coordinate 26,717 downwards.
GCGGTGGAATACCTCACACACATAACCTCCCGTTGAACAGCGGCAAAGGTTCTGCATACGAAGGGGGTATCCGCGAACCGATGATCGTTAAATGGCCTGAAAAAGTAAAACCCTCCTCTGTTTGTAACGACTACCTGATTATCGAAGACTTTTTCCCCTCCATTCTTGATCTGGCTGGGATAAAGCGTTATAAAACCATTCAAAAAGTGGATGGAAAGAGCTTTGTCCCCATGCTTCTACAAAAAGGGACAACAGCCACAAATCGCAACCTTTTCTGGCATTTCCCCAACAAATGGGGACCAACCGGACCGGGAATCGGAACAACAAGCACTGTCAGAAGTGGCGACTGGAAACTGATCTACTGGTACAAAGACCAAAAATCGGAACTCTTTAATATCAGGGAGGACATTGGAGAGAAAACTGACCGGGCAGCCAGTGAACCCGCAAAAGTAAAAGAGCTCTCGAAAATTCTCGGGAATTACCTGCGGAGCGTCAAGGCCCAACGACCCGTTTTGAAAAAAACAAATCAATTGGCTCCGTGGCCCGATCATAACTAACGTTTCATTCAAAAGATCTGTAAACTCATTAAAACATTATGCTAATGCTTAAATCCAATGTAAGACATGCTGCAATTTTAATCGTTTTTACCTTAAGCTTCCTTAACGTGTTGGGCAATTCTCTAAGGCATGATCAATATTCCTCCCTGCTGCCTGATACACTTCATATTCAATATGGAAAGGATCGAATTGGTTTGGCAAAAATCTCCCGTAATTTTGACACCCAATCCCAAAAAAGCAGTTCATCCTATGGTGCAAAGAGAATTCCTGATCTGAAAATAGACGTAATTTCGGAGGTTAGCTATCTGCATTCACACAAAGTTACCACTTATGAAATTCAGATTTCTTCGGCGAAGAAATTAGAGGAAGACTTGTCAGTTTGGTTTCCCCTGAAGGCATTGGAAAATTTCGATCATCTGGTTTTGCCTCTGAAAAACGGAACTATTTATGATAAAAAAGAGCTGTCAGACAATAAAATAGCCAGTTATCGCTGTGCAGGTATTCCGGAAAAGTATATTGATGACCTTGCCATACCGATGGTTATCTCCTTAAATGGCGGGAAAGGGATAGCGGTTTACACGGATCCCTATTTTACCTCGTTGTACGAATCCGGGGCAATAAAGTGGAGTTACCCAAAGAAGGTTGGTCTTGAAGATAAAACAGAGAAAAGAATCATCATCCAGGTTAATGGCGTGGATGATATAGAATCTGGCATGGACTTTTATTACCAGACAGTATTAAAGGATGTGCCACCTGGTCCCGATTGGATAAAAGATATTGCAATGATCAGCTACGACTATATGAGTGATAAGGGCAGGGGCTGGTATAATGATATTGATACCCTCACCAAAATAACTGTCCCTAAAGACAGGCAAAAGATTGCCCTATGCTTGCATGGATGGTACGATATTGTCGGGAGGTACTGTTTTGATGAAAAAACAGGGAAGCTGGATAAAAAATGGAATAACCGGATCTCAGGGATCGATTTATCACTTGAGGATCTTCATGACAGAATCAGTTATGCCAGGAAAAGAGGTTTCAGGGTATTGATGTATTTTGCCGACGGAGTATTATCCAGCAAGGGATTACCTGACTTTAAAGAGGAAGACGTTCTGGAGGAAGGGGGATGGAACGGTCCCGATGTCGTTGGAGGTCCCTATCACCGGAATATTGCCAGTAAACGTCATGCAGATTTTTACCGGAATTATGCCTCCGCCCTGTTTACTGAGTTTGGCCCTGAAGTTGATGGATTTGTCTGGGATGAGACATTTTACATCCAGGCAGGAAACCTTGGAACTGCCCGTTTTCCGGGTTATATTGACCGGATTCAGATGCGCCTTATAAAAGAACTAACCGCTTTGCTCCATACTATTGACCCGGAAAAAGCCTTCTTTACATCCGACTGCATCGGCCCGGACTGGTCAAAAGATGTCCCTCCCTATGCGCTTGTTGGTGATGGAACCTATCAGGATTCCCACGCAAATCCCCATTTTTGGTCCTATGGGATCTTCCCAAACTACCGCAATACCTTATGGTCATGCAACTGGGATGCTCTAAAATATTTTGAATTTACCGTTTTTGGTGTTTACGCATACAATACCCCTGTAGTCTTCACAAATGGCTGGGGCGACAACCGGGGATTTTCTGAAATGACTCTTAAAGAACGGAGAGATTTTATCCAGCTATTTGATTACAGAAAACAGTTCAGGACAAAACTAAATGCGCTACATCATTTGCCCCTTTATTATGGTCCCGAAGAAAAATAAAACCTTAGTTCATTTTTTAAGTCAACCGGTCACTTATGTGTCGATCAGTTAATTTGGAAGCTTGTTATGAAAGTGACCGGGTGACTTTCAGTGCACAAACAAAGTCACCCGTTCACTATGTTACCAGTACTTAAAAAATGCTTACAGCAAAAGCAGCCTAAAAGCATCATTATAAAGTCATTAGATTAATACCTTCAATATAACAACAATGAAACCAACTAATTACTTTTCCTTTATCCATTTCAGACAAAGAATTTACGTGTTATCTTTTTTGTTCATATTCGGAATCTACCGTAAGGCCAATGGGCAGACTAATACTGATATTCCTCAAAACGTAACGGAGGTCAAACAATGGATCGATCAACATTTTGCCAAAGGGAAGATTCCACCCTTTTCGTTTGTTTATGATGGGATTAAGTCGGACGAATTTATCCGTAATTGGCAGTTCCGAGTGGAAAAACCTACTACTTCAGCTCCCAATTCAGAAGAAACAATTTTCACCTATTCCGATCCTGAAAGCGGACTGGCTGTAAAATGTGCAGTAACCTGCTTCACCGATTTTCCGGCTCTTGAATGGGTGTTAAACTTTTCCAACAAATCAGGAAAAAACACGCCGGTAATTCAAAAGGCAGCGGTGATCGACTACTCCTTTATGGCTGAGACTGACGGAAATTTCATCCTTCACCACAACCGCGGAAGTGATGCCCAACGCAATGATTTCCAGCCGATCGACGAGAAAATGAAAATTGGAAAGGAAATTTACATGACTCCAGTTGGGGGACGTTCATCCGACAATACTGCTATCCCATTTTTCAATATCGAAATGCCCGGTCAGCAGGGAATAGTGGCAGCAGTTGGCTGGACCGGAAAATGGTACGCCAATGTAATGCAATCGGATGCCAAAACAATTTCATTGAAATCGGGCATGGAGAAGATGGAGTTAACTCTTAACCCTTCGGAAGAGATCCGCACCCCGAAGATCTGCCTCCTTTTCTGGCAAGGGGCCGACCGCATGGTTGGCCATAACCAGTTCCGGCAGTTTATCCTGGCCCATCACTCCCGTAAAATAAACGGGAAATATGCCGAATATCCATTGTCGGGAAGCTTTGATTACGGCGATCCGGAACCTTGCGGAGAATATAACTGTCTGACCGAGGAGTTTGCGATTGCACTGGTCAAACGCTATGAGCAATTCAAAATACTCCCTGAAGTGTTCTGGCTTGATGCCGGATGGTATACGGGATGCGGTTGGGATAAAGCCAAAGGGGGATGGTGGCAGAATGTCGGCAACTGGACAGTCGACAAGGAGCGATTCCCACGCGGTTTAAAACCTGTTTCAGATGCCGTTCATGCTACCGGAGCAAAATTCATGGTTTGGTTCGAGCCCGAACGCGTAAGCCCGGGATCAATGATTGACCGGGAACACCCCGAATGGCTGATTAAATTGAAAGGGAATGAGAATTATCTCTTTGATCTGGGAAACCAGGAGGCCCTGAAATGGCTGACTAATCTCATTGGTGATCTAATTCAGAATGAAGGGATTGACAACTACCGTCAGGATTTCAATTTTGATCCCCTCCCCTACTGGGAAGCCAATGACAAACCGGGCCGGATCGGGATCTCTGAAATTCGCCATATCGAGGGACTTTATGCATTTTGGGATGCCTTACTGACCCGTTTTCCTAATCTGCTGATCGACAATTGTGCAAGTGGCGGCCGCCGTCTCGACCTTGAAACAACTTCGCGCAGCTCACCCCTTTGGCGCACCGATTACCAGTACGGCGAACCAAATGGTTATCAATGCCATACCTATGGTTTGAATTTTTATCTTCCCATTCATGGGACGGCAATTTACAAAACAGACAATTACACGCTCCGTTCAGGACTTGGTGCCACTGCCGTTATGAACTGGGAAGTTACAGGCAAAGCCTCCGAACCAATTCCTGCAATGCAAAAACGAATTCAGGAATACAAGAATCTGCGCCCGTTTTATTATGCCGATTACTATCCGTTAACCGAAAGCCGGAATAACACCGGGGATAATGTCTGGCTGGCCTATCAGATGAACCGGCCTTCACAGAAAGACGGAATCATTGTTGCTTTCCGCCGCGGCGGGGCTTACGCAGAATCGATAGTTGTAAAACTTTCGGGAGTTGAGGAAACTGCTACCTATGAATTATTCTTTGAAGATTATGGCTTGCACATCCAAAAGACAGGACATGATATGATGGAAGGAATCGAGCTGACCATTCCTCAGAAACCCGCATCGCTATTGGTTAGCTATCACAAATTAATTTAGGTGATTTGAATAGGTAACCACTGGAAACCAAATAATAAAATCCATATAATGTCTTACTTTATTCTTAAATTTTTGAGCACCTAAATATTATTTTGCCACCTTCGGCAGGATGGAATATTTTATATCAGAAAATCCCGTCAGGGATTTGATCCGGGTAGAAAACAACCTGTTATGAGAACTATCGTCCCAGCGTGGACGAAATAGAATAAATGAAAAAACCATTGCCGATATTGCCAAAACTACGTGGGATTATTATATGGATAAAATCAAATAAAAAATGAGCCTGTATAAAAAGTCATTTAAACCACAAAGTACACAAGGTAAAAACAAAGAACACAAATGAATTGTATTTATGAATCTTGTGATCTTTGTGATTCGTCAGCTGTCGAATTGTGACCATTGTGATTAACTTATTTTATTTTTGATGCAACTTCATTTTTTAAAACGCTTTGACAATCTGACGATGGCCAATTATCCCCCTCTCGCCTTTCAGACTCCCCAAACGTCATGGAATATTCAGGTTACCCCCGAAACACCATTAATCCCCCTCATTTTTCTTGAGTTTCTTCACATAGTAAGCAGAAATCCCGATCGAGATAATCGCGAAAGCGAGAAATGCCAGTATTCGAAAGATAAGATCGCTCTTTGCCATATCAACAAGAAAAAGATAAAATGCAGAAACAAGCAAATTCCCCATCCCCATCCATCGGTATTTGATGCTTTTTATCAAAATGCTTAATCCAAAATAGAGACCGGCAATAACTAGCCAGGTAACCGTAATGTATTGCGGAGGAAGACCTTTGTGTGTGGCAAATAATAGTGAGAAAAACAGCGTAAACAGGTAAATATTCCGGATAAAATCGGTCTTGATATTTAACCTCTCCCTTTGCCAGTTAATGAGCCGGGCAGAGAGGAATGCAACAGCCGGAATCGAAAAATTAACGGCATTTAATTCACCTGAGATGCTGTAATACCCGATTGCCAGAAATACCAGAAGAAACGTATTGATAAGGGTGATGATATGCGACCGGTACCAGAGCGCCAGAACCAAAACGAGAAAACTTTGTGAAATCAGCAATAAGAATGAATCGGGAAAGTGATAAATCCCTGTAATTGTTACACTTATCGCGAAAAATCCAAAAAGGGCGTACAGGGCCGGGGAATATTTCCAGGGCGAATAGAGTTTCAGCAAGATCGAATAGGTAATACTATAGATCGAAATGGTCGTTAAAAACGGGATATATGCCTTGGGGAAATGCAGAAATATCAATGCGAGCATCAATACCGTATAGCCCATTCCCGAAAACAGGATGGTCATAAGGATCGAATAATCGGGATATGTGGCATCCTGTTTTCTAAAAGCAACCAACGAATAAACAGCCGTTGTCAGCGAAATGTAGAGAAAGGCAAAGTAGAACGTCACCGTGTCTGTCGCTTTAAGCCACCCTGAATGATCCTTAAATAACCAGATGAGGTAGGTTAAATAAGTCAGACATAAAAGGTAAATCATGGGTTTCCACCAGTTGTGTTTCCAAAACAGGTAAACTCCAAGTGTGGTTGTGACCATTGAAATCAGGAAAAAAGCCTGCGTCGTATCTGCCGCAAAGGCGGTGATCATCGCCATCGTATAGGTTATTCCCAATAAAACAGCCGATCTGTTTTTTACAGCCAGGTAAAATTGATATCCAATCGCGACTAACAGTATTAAAATTGCAAAAGGCTCATTGGTAACCAGTGGTTTTTCGGCATAAAAATGGAGACGGAGCAGGATGAAAAAGAGAATAATAAATCCAAAGAGGTAGAACATTTTGGACATATATGAAAAACTCTTCCTGAAATTCCGCGACAACAGGAAAACACCGGATACACTGATCAGTCCAACGATCAGGGAAACCAATGGTTTGCCCTGATCATTGAAATATTGCCATAGGAATACTATTGCAAAAAACAATACAATATTCCCCAGCCATGCCAGCCCATATTCACCCAGCTTGGTCTCAAACAGCGAGCTAATCGAGATATTTACATCCGAGAATTCCTCCTCTGGATCTCCATTTTCCTGTCCGATAGCCTTTAGCTCTTCCCTGAATTGACCCCGTTCCGCTTCCAGATAAGCTATCCGATCTTCAAGTGCTTCTAAACGAATCAGGATTTTGGTGATGCCGTCCTTATTAAATTCATCATGATCCATATCAGATCCTCCTATTCATGACTTGTTTCAATCTTCTTCCAGGGTGGCAAAAGCCATAACAGGAATGACAAAATAAGAAACGGAATAATTAACCAGGCTGCTGCCATGAGATAACCCTCTGTGCCAATAAGACCGGTTTTAAAGGTTGTATAGCCGTAAAAACTTTTAGAGAACAACTGACCACCGATCACCACATTCCAGCGCATAAAGAAGATGCCTGCCAGCACCAATAATGGAAGGATTGTATAAATCAACTTCCTTATTTGTGCTTTGGGCTTGTAGAACTGAAGAGTCCCCAAGGTAAGCAATGGAATTACAGTGCCTATTAGCATCTGATAAATAAACAATGTATAGAAGAGCTTTCCAAAAACCAGTTTATGCAATGCCTCAAATGATTCCTCAGCAACATAAATCCGATGAATCTGATCTAATCCTTCGAGTGCAAAATCGATTAGCAGAATGTACAAAAGATATTTGGCGATTGTGTCAAGACATTCCATGTCGATCAATTGCTTCCTGACTTTAGTAAGGACGATATAGATTAGCATGACCAGGGCAATTCCGGAAACCATTGCAGAGAAGAGAAAAATCACTGGCATCAGCACAGTCGACCACCAGGGATTGGCCTTGATTGATCCGAAAATAAACCCGACATAGCCGTGAAGTAAAAATGCAGAGGGTATTCCAATCACAGTAACAATATATCCAATTCGGTCATCGAGTGCAACAGCTTTCGGCGAAATATCAGTAGTCCAAAGAGATAGCAATTTATATAGGAACCGCTTAACTCCGGTAGACTCATTTCCCCAAATCACCATGTCACGACGATAATCAAACCAAATTTCCAGAAACAGAACAACCATCAGGTACCATAAATAGACAAATCCAAAGATTGCCATTGCAGAACTCGAATGAGGAGTAATCATGATTTCATAAGCCCTCAGCGGCTTGCCCAGATGGCTTACCAAAGGCATAGTGGCAACAAGCATAAATGAAAATGCGGTGAGCAACGCGATGCCGTAGGTTGGTTTAAGAACTTTGATTTTAAAGATCCGTTCTAAAGAAGCAAGGATAAATGCACCGGCAACCAATCCTGTAATATATGGATAAAGAACAATAAGAATGCTCCAGTTTAGCTCAATCTCATTGGGATAAACATATCCTTCAACCTTGGATAGAACTTCGTATAGATTTTGTAAATGATCTTCCATGTTATCTGACCTCCGGGCTTAATGCGTTATAGAATAATTTTGAACCAGTATTTAGATGGGGTTTGACTACCATGCAGGTATGATTTTTCAGGAAGTAATTTATTTTACTCCCCGGATCATTCAGGTCCCCAAAAATCCGTGCTTCTGTAGGACAAATTTCAAAACAGGCAGGTTGTAAGCCCTGTTTTAACCGATGGAAACAGAGGGTACACTTATCTACGGTTCCTTTTTCAGGATGGATGTAGCGGCATCCGTATGGACATGCCTGAACACAATACCTGCAACCGATGCAATATTTTTCATCGACTAAAACGATCCCCTCTTCCGTTTCGAAAGTGGCCCCGACAGGACAAACCTGGGTGCAGGGTGATTTGGCACAATGGTTACACATCTTGGGAACAAAAAACGACTTATATATGTCTGCGTCAGGCACCGATTGTGTAAATCCGTTGACCCCGCCGGCGGGAGATTCAACAAGAATAGAACCGTCATTCTTAATGGTGTACTGCTCTACCCATGACCGGAAATAGAAAGGGTCTTTGGGCACATTATTCTCTTGCTTACAGGCATTTGCGCACTTCCCGCAACCGATACACTTATTGATATCGATTCCAATACCATACCACTTTCCTTTCGCACCTGGCGCCTCAGCAGCAAAAAGCAATCCGTCATAAGGTGTCAGGGCAGAGGCTATAGCAACCCCGCTGGCCAGAACGGTTCCGGCTTTGAAGAAATTTCTTCTCGATAATTTAGTTACGTCTTCTTTCATGGCTGATGAGGATTATGGCAATCAATACAATTTGCAGGTTCATTGGCTTTTAAGTCGGGCGGGTTGTGCTCCGCCACATCGATCTGATGCACCATGGTGGTGTTGATGGTATCAAATTGAATTTTGATTCGTGCCGCATTTTTTTGGTGGCATACGCTACAGTCCTTCCGCTCTCCGGGTTTGTAAAGTTTCAAAGAATCGGGTAATTCCTTCCCCTTAAACTGTCCGGCATAAAGTGAGTGTTTCAAACCTGGGCCGTGACAAACTTCACATTTAAGGTTTTTGTGAAATCCCTTGTCCTTCTCTGCCCGAACGGTTTGGTGACATTTCGTGCAACTGTCGGCAACCGTGTAGTGCATTGGCTTCAGCGTATTCTCATAAATTGCATCTGCCCGAAAATGCCCCAGCTTCCCAAAAGAGCTTGGTTTTAAAACCTGGCGCATAACCAGAAACAAGACTATAAAAATAGCAAAGACGCCAATAAGGCGTTTAATGTGTTGTGGCATGTTCTGTTTATTTAGTGAGTTGTCAGGCAAAACTAGCGAAGAAGTTTCACAATAAAAATAATGTCAATTAATTTATATTGATTATTAATAATTTGCAAATTAACGCATTAGACCTCCAAACACTTACACTTTTTCGAATAATCGAACATAATTACTTATAATTTTAAAATCTGATTTATCCTGAAATTGACGAAATAATAGATAATTGCAATATTTTAATTTAGCAATTGCAATAGCAGGAAAAGCCTGAAAACACCTACTTTTGTCGGATGGCACTATTTAAAGGTGCCCGGCTAAAAGAATTCAATCGTTTTTAATTATGAATATTTCTAAGGTTATCTCCTTTTTTGTTGGTACAACATTTTACTTCGCGACTCCCTTGGATGCGCAAAATTTGGAGTCTGCCTCTCCGAAACAGTATGTGTGTTACCGAACGGCCGCTCCACTGATTATTGACGGAAAGGCATCTGAGAAATGCTGGGAAAAAGCTGAATGGACAGAGGATTTTGTGGATATAATTGGGGTTAAAGGTGCTACTCCACGTTTCCAAACCAGGGCCAAAATGGTTTGGGATGACAATTATCTGTATGTATTTGCGGAGATATCAGAACCTCACATCTGGGCCAATGTAAAAAATCGGGATGAGACGATCTTTGTGGACAATGACTTTGAGGTGTTTATTGATCCTGATGGAGATACCCACAAGTACTACGAATTTGAGATGAATGCCATGAATACACAATGGGACCTGCTCCTTACCAGACCATACCGGGACGGAGGAATACCAGTCACTGCCTGGAATTTTGATGGGGTAAAGTCTGCAGTTCATCAGGATGGCACACTAAATAATCCGGGTGATCTGGACAGAAAATGGTCAGTAGAAATAGCTTTCCCTATGAAATCTTTTGCTGATTCAACCACCTCGATCCCCGTAAAAACAGGTACACATTGGAGAGTTAACTTTTCCAGGGTAGAATGGCAAACCACTGTTGAAAATGGCCATTATGTTAAAATCATGGACCCTAAAACAGGGAAACCCCTTGCCGAAGATAATTGGGTCTGGTCACCACAGGGGGTGATCAATATGCATTGTCCGGAAACATGGGCGTTTGTCCAGTTTTCAGATCATGTGGCAGGAACAGCAACTACCCCATTCCTGGTCGATCCTGAAGATAAGGTGAAAGATGAACTGCGGTTATTGTATTATGCCCAGCAGAAATATCATGCAGTAAATCATCGCTATACAGATAATATCAAGGAATTTATTAACCAGGAGAAGAGCGGTAAAAACTGGGATTACAATCCTAAATTAAGCATTACCCCAACAGGGTACCTGATAACCGCCAAACGGGTGCAATCTTCCAAAATCTGGCAGATCAACGAATCCGGCAGAGTGTGGGCGAAGGAAGAGTGACAAGTATTTTAGATGTGATTTAATCAAGAAAGGTAAAATGTAAAAAGCAAAGTGCAAAATGCAAAAATTTGCACTTTGCACTTTCAGCTCTGCACTTCTCATTTATAACTTATAACTCATAATTTATAACTCTTAACTTCTTACTTTCCGTCAACAATAATCGGCGCCCCCTTTTTACTGTCCATAATAATCAATTTGGCATTTGGCGAGGTGGCAATAGCCTTAATCATCTCATACTGTAACTGCTTATCGCTAAGGCCGGTACTCAGTATCTTCTGATAATCGGCAATTCCCTGCGCCTCAACCCGTTTACGCTCAGCCTCCTGTTTCTCCTTCTGAAGAACAAAAGTCATTTTCTGCGCATCCTGTTCCGCATTAATCTTCGATTCAATCGTGGTTTTTACGGAAGCCGGGAGGGTTATATTCCGTACCAAAAGCTGTTCAAGGATTAATCCCCTGCTTTTAAAGTCCGTCTCTATCGTTTTAAATATCCTTGCCTGGAATTCATCACGCTTTGTTGAATACAACGCAACGGCATCATAATAAACGGCATTGTCACGGATTTTCGTCCTGCAAATCGGACGAACAATTGTATTGCGGTAGTCGGTCCCTATCTCCTTTAGAATTCGTGGAGCCTCATTGGGAAGCACTTTATAAAGTACGGTCAGATCAATGATAACTTCCAGTCCATCAGCGGAAAGTACACGAATTGCATCATCACCCGCTTTGTCTCCTTCATCATGGACTCCCGACATCGTGTAATTCTGTGTCCGAACATCGAAGGTTACAACTTCTACTAACGGATTAATCACATTAAGACCACTTTCAAGAATTGAGGTGTTCACTTTCCCAAAAAGTTTTTGAACCCCAACATCCCCAGGCTCAATCTGCTTAACAGAGGATAAACCCAAACCAACAATAACCACTAAGAATCCGACAACTCTGATTGTCCCAAGATATTCAACGAGAGGAGAATCAGTTTTTGCCACGATAAAGCTAAATGCAATTACGGCAATTCCAATTAAAATGACTAACATAATCTTTTGATTTAGAGGTAAATATTACGAAAGAATAAGAAGGTGTAAAGGTACAAATTTATTGACCTATTATGTTTGATTGGCATCAATTTGTAATGGTTAAAAAAGAATATCGTATTTATTAAAAAGAATAATTTATAAGAAACGGGCTAATCGGAAAATATTCCATCCTCTCTGGGACGGAGACGCAAATTCTGAAATATTCACTACCTCCGCCAACTGGCGGATGCCTGACGGCACTTCATAGCGCATATGGCGTTGCAGATATTTACAGGTTTATGTGATGGAGAATAATTATCTCGGTGAATAGTGGGACGCCAGGAAACACCAACCAGCCGGAGGTTCATGCTCATCCCCTTAGTTTCCTGTAGTTCGCCGGGGTAAAAGAGGTATATTTCTTGAAAATCCGGCAGAAATAGGAATCACTTTTAAAATTCGTCTTGCCAATAATTTGATCCTGTGTCATATCAGTAGTCAATAGCAGAAACTGAGCTTTCTCAATGCGCTTCCGGATAATAAACTCACAGGGTGCCATTCCAATAATCGATTTAAATATTTTAGAAAAATGATCTTTCGAAAAACACGATATCCCTGCAAGCTGATCAATACTTATATCCTGTTCAAGATTGGTATTAATATAAAGTAAAATAGGTTGAATATTATATTTGAGTAAACTGGAGATCGTGTGACTTTGAACCGGATCCAGAAAGCGTGAAAAAAGCTGCTTTAAAATGCCTATCGTTTCAAGATGCTGACTTGCGCTCTTATACACAACTTTCTTATTCATCCACAACTTATTCTGATAAATATTGGGATGATGATGTGGTAACTGTAAGTCAGGGTTAATCTGTAAAATTCGCTCGAACAAGCACTTGTCTAATTCGCTTGAGAATGCGGTATGGTTGGTTGTAAACAGGCTGTAAGCACTTAATCCATTGGGTTGATCAATACTGAAGTGGATGTAATAATGGCACAATCCCGCTCCAAAATGATATGTGCATGAACTGAATCCGGGAATAAGATACAGGTTGCCTGCCTCCAGAACGATCTTCCGGTTTCCGATAATCAGATACCCACATCCCTCGGTGATCAAATATATCCTTGTAAAAGGGCTTATTATAGCATCGTAATCCGAATCCCGGTCAAAACTTAATAATGCCAAATTCCGGAGATGAAAAGTTAAGGATTCACCAATCTGCTCTGAAACCATATAATTTTGAATGAGGAGGTTGAATTAAGGAATTTCCAAAGTTAAAAAATAAATGGGTTTAACGAATCACTTAAATGTGCAATTATTTGTCTGAATTGTACAAGCTTTAGATGATGGAGATCGATAAGTTTGCATTACCATTCAGATTGTTCCTTTAACAGCATGATACAAACTAACGCAAATTCAATAACCCCATAACCCGACCGGCATGAATCCTGCACTATTTTTTGGTATAATCCTCATTGCACTGGGAGCTTTTTCATCGGGCAGTTTTGCCGTACCTTTCGGGAAAATCAAAGGTTGGCAGTGGGAAACTTACTGGATGATTTTCAGTTTGGGGGCATATATTTTATTCCCCCTTGCCGCTTGTCTGGTTTTCGCCCCTGGCTATTTGTCCATCATAGGTGCCACCTCCGCAAAAACTGTTTGGTCAGTTTTCCTGCTGGGAGCTGTTTACGGCATTGGAAACCTCTCCTTTGGTCTCGCCTTGCGCTACCTTGGTTTATCGCTGGGTTATGCGCTCTCTTTGGGACTTATGTTAGCCATAGGAACACTAATTCCACCGATGATTGATGGAAGACTGGACCTGATGATGCACAATCGGGGTGGAATGCAATTAATTTCCGGCGTGATTATAGCCACAGTGGGGATCGCCCTCTCTGCCTGGGCCGGTATTTTGAAAGACAAACACATTTCACAGCTTAAAAAAGAGGAAACCATAGGTGAATTCAACCTCATAAAAGGGTTAATAGCGGCTCTGGTGGTTGGAATTACCGGATCGGCAATGTCGCTTGGATTTGAACAGGGTTTACCAATCTCGGAGATGGCTGCAAAGCAAGGTGTCGATCCCCTGTTTACAATGATGCCTGTACTGATCGTATTGTTTTCAGGCACCTTTATCACAACGATTGTGTGGTGTCTCTATCTGGGCAGCAAAAATAAGTCACTAAAGAATTATCTGAATGCCAAATCTCCCTTAATACTGAGCTCCAATTATTTATATGCACTTCTTGCAGGGGTCCTGTGGTTCGGTCAATTCATCGTTTACGGAATGGGTAAAAGCAAAATGGGTCCTTTCACCTTTACATCATGGGGAATCCTGATGGCGCTCACAATTGTATTTGCCACAGTCTGGGGCGTGATCCGAAAAGAGTGGAAAGGGGCACCTCTAAAAGTCTATATCCTTATGGCATTTTCGCTTGCGATCATTATTGTCTCATCATTTATTATTGGCATTAGCGGTTCGGAATAGATAAAAAATTCAAAAGGCAAAATGCAAAAGGCAAAAGGCAAAATGCAAAGGGCAAAATGCAAAGGGCAAAATTTATATTTTCGGTTACCAGAGGAACTTTTGCCGTTTTCTTTAAATTATACTCAAAAATCAAACCATGTCTGATTTGAAAATGTCATCAAGAGAACGCGTTCTTGCGGCAATAAACCATCAACAGCCCGACAAAGTTCCGGTTGACCTGAGTGCAACGCCCAGTTCCGGAATTTCGGGAATTGCATACAGTAATCTGATTAAGCATATGGGACGTGAAGATTTGCCCGTTCTGATTTACGATGTGGTTCAGCAACTGGCACAGCCTGATATGACTTTGCTTGATCAATTCGGTGTTGATGTCCTCGACATCGGACGAACCTTTAATGACCAGCCATCAGACTGGCGTCCGATCACAATGGTCAATGGAGCAGCAGCCTATTACCCCGAGTGGTTTCATCCGATTCTTATGCCGGATGATTCCTACCATACCTTTGACGATGATGGCAGGAGAATTCTTTCCAGGATGCCGGTAGGTGCCACATTCTTCGACCAGACCTATTTCCCCTATGTGGACGGTTACCCTGCATCTTACGAGAATCTTGACCAGGAAATGGGACGAATCATGTGGGCGCGTCATGTACATAGTCCCTGGGATCACGCCGGGGATTCCGGATTCTGGCAAAAGCTCCGCGAAAACACGCTAAAACTTAGACAAAGTACCGACAAGGCACTTCTCGTAGTTTGCGGATGCAACCTCTTTGAATGGGGAACATTTCTGCGCCGGATGGATAATTTTCTGATGGACCTGATGTGCGATCCGTATAATGTTGAGAAGATGCTTGATGAACTGATGAAAAGACACCTCGCAACACTCGAAAAAGTTTGTGAGGCAGTCGGTGATATCGTCGATATTATCCGGTTTGGAGACGATCTTGGGATGAGTTCCGGCCCGTTTATGGATGCCGATACCTACAGGACGCTATTCAAACCGCGCCACAAAATCCTGTGTGACTATGTCAAATCACACAGCAAAATGCGTACCTTTATCCACTCCTGTGGTTCAATATCCTTACTTATGCCAGATCTGATTGACGCCGGAATTGAGATTTTCAACCCAGTGCAAACCAATGCCTATATGATGAAACCCGATTTTTTGAAAAAAGAGTTCGGTCAGCAATGTACTTTCTGGGGTGGTGGAATCGAAACCGTCGGGACACTCAATACAGGTTCACCGGCACAAATTCGCGAACAGGTGCTCGAACGGCTTGAAATCTTTTCAAAGGGAGGTGGTTTTGTTTTTAACACGGTGCACAATATTCTTCCCGATGTTCCGCCTGAAAATATTATCGCCATGTACGATGCCATCAAGGAGTTCAATAAGTATTAATTGCAAAAAATGAAAAAATCAATACTGATGTTAACCAGTCTGATGATCCTCTCATCAGCTTTTTGTGAATCGAATAGTTCGAAACAGGAGAAATTAAAATGGTGGATGGATGCCCGGTTCGGGATGTTTATCCACTGGGGACCGGTCAGTCTCAAAGGGACTGAAATCGGCTGGTCGCGAGGCCGTGAAATACCGACTGCGGAATATGACACCCTTTACAAACAGTTTAATCCGGTAAATTTCAACGCCAACGAGTGGGTTCAACTTGCCAAAGATGCAGGAATGAAATATATCGTGTTTACCTCTAAGCATCACGATGGATTTTGCATGTGGGATACCAAATACACCGATTTCAACATCATGCACTCCCCCTTTAAACGTGATGTAATGAAGGAACTTGCCGACGCCTGCAGGAAACAGGGAATGGCGCTGGGTTTTTATCATTCAACCTGCGACTGGCATCATCCCGATTTTCCTGTGACAAGTCCGGGAGGAACAGTTCGCAGGGAAACATCAAACCTGGACCGATATACTGAATACCTGAAAAATGAGTCGGTAGAAATTCTTAAAAATTATGGACCATTACTTGTCATGTGGTATGATGTCCCCATGGAATTTGATACGGTTCGCGGTCAGGGGGTAATTGATGAGATACGGAAAGTTCAACCCGACATTATCGTTAACAACCGAACCGGCGCAATGGGTGATTTTGACACCCCCGAACAGGAGGTTGGCGGATTTCAAAACAACCGTCCCTGGGAAACCTGCATGACTATCGCCAATCAATGGGCATGGAAACCAAACGATGAGGTTAAATCGCTCGAGCAATGTCTGCACAGCCTGATCCGGTCTGCAGGCGGAGATGGCAATCTTTTGTTCAATGTTGGTCCAATGCCCGACGGACAGATCGAACCGTTGCAGGTGACCCGGCTTAAAGAGATGGGGCAATGGCTTAAAAAATATGGCTATTCGATCTACAACACCAGGGGCGGCCCTTTTAAACCGGCAGATTGGGGCGTGAGTACCCGTAAAGAGAACACCATCTTTCTCCATATTTTGAAATGGAATAGTGAAAGTCCTAAAATTGTTTTTCCCGTCCTTGGAATGGAAATAACCTCATGCATTCTGGCCGATGGTGGAGGAGCAGTTAAGCTAACAAAACAAAGGGGAACCTATACCATCCAATTCCCCAAAGAGGCATTACGTCCCGTCGATACCGTTGTAGAGGTTCATACAGCAAAAAGTGTAATGGATATTCAGCCTGTGAATTTTATTATTAAACAATGAATAATTAACCGAAAATCAGCATAAAAACGATCTGACATGAAACGATTCGGACAAATTATCGGAGTAGATCCGCAGCAATTTGAAAAATACAAAAAGTACCATGCTGCCGTCTGGCCCGAGGTATTGGAAATGATCACAGCATGTAATATCAGGAACTATTCGATCTACCATAAGGATGGCCTCCTGTTTGCCTATATGGAATATATCGGCGAGAACTTTGCGGCCGATATGGCAAAGATGGCTGCCGACCCGAAAACGCTTGAATGGTGGGATGTGATGATGCCAATGCAAAAACCGCGTGATACCCGCGCTGACGGAGAGTGGTGGGCGAATATGGAGGAGGTCTTTCATCTGGATTAAAAACCAAATAAAATGAACAGAACCGATAATTGTCTTGCAAAACTTGAACGTATGAACAAGGCTTTACGCCATGAAGAGCCCGACCGGGTTCCAATCAGCGATTTCTTCTGGGGTAGTTTTATTAAACGCTGGCGCAAAGAGCTTGATTTGCCGGATAGCGCAGAGCCTTACAGGTATTACGATCTTGACTGGATCGTTACAACACCCAACATGGATCCCCATATCCGTCCCTTCGAGACAATCCGCGAAAATGAGATTGAGGTGGTTGTCAAAACCGGATTTGGCGCGACATTACGCAAACGCTTTGATTTTCAAATGCCTGAATTCATGACCTTCGATGTCGATTCCATTGAGAAACTGCAGGCTTTTGAGTTTGATGATCCCTACGATCGCCGCCGCTATTTTGCAGCAGGTGACAATCAGATCGCGGGTGTGGGTGACGGATTTGAGCGAAACTCTCCACCATGGGTTGAAACCGTTCAATCGCTCCATCCCGATTTCCCGGTTTACGGTAGCATTATTGAATGTTCAGAATGTCTGACCCGGCTGATCGGGCAGGAAAACACCCTTTTCTGGATGGGGATGTATCCCGATGAACTCGGCGCTTGTATTAATAAAATCGGGCAGTTTTACCTTGAATGTACCCGGGCACAAATTGCGGCAGCCGACGGTCTGCTCGACGGAATGGTAATCTGGGGCGATGTTGCCTTTAAACAAACCATGCTTTTTGATCCCGAATATTGGCGCGAATATTTTAAACCATGGGTAAAGGCGATGATTGAGGAATGCCACAACCATAACCTTCCTGTCATTTATCACGGGTGCGGAAATGTGAGTCTGATCTTTGAAGACTTTATTGAGATGGGCCTTGATGCCTATAACCCGCTGGAAGTAAAGGCAGACATGGATGCTGTCAGGCTTAAAAAACAGTATGGCAATAGTATTGGTTATTGCGGGAATAATGACATCCAGGTTTGGGAAACCGGCGATCTGGAGCTGATCAGGCGGGAAACCCTTAAAAAGTTAAATGCCGCAAAGCAAGGAGGATTTATTTTCCAGTCAGACCACTCCGTTTCAAGTGGTGTTTCAGGACAGACCTATGATTTTATCGTCAAACTGGTCAGGGAATATGGTCAATACCCCTTGAACTTAGGGGAATTTAATATCAAAATGTAAGGAGCCCTGACAGGTTTCAAAAACCTGTCAGGGCTATATAAACGAGAGATTACTACTTTTTCATCTCTACACGAATAAGTCTTAAAGTGATTGTCTTACTGAGGTTTTCTACAGAATGAGGGGCTTCGGCATCTTTCCACATGGTCATTGGAAATTTCAACGGAGTTTTAAGTTGCCGGGTGTCAAAAATAACATTCCCTTTTCCATCACGGTCTATAAAATCACCTGCACTCTGGATGTATAAAACACTGTGCCAGCGGTGATGATGAAGTGGCTCCACCTCACCAGGCTTAAGTGAAACCTGCAAGACTCTGACATTCTCATTCTCTAGCAATACCTTGTGATTCTTTGGAGCAGCAATAACTGCATCCTGATCATTTGGCCAGTCTGCCGGGTTCCCTGTTTTATAATCAATTGTTTGTGCAATTATCCCCGCCTTATTCTGGCTAAAAGTGCTTGTACAAATCAAACAAAATACAAAAAGCAGGATCAATAGTCGACTTTTTTTCATCATAATTTTATCAAATTAGATTATCGGACCATCATTTGCAATGTCCCTATTTTCACCTCTTTCCAAATTCTAGTTTTTAATCCTTCCTTAACGGCAAGCGAGGTCATCATATTCATATCTCCTCCGCCCCATCCTTCCATAAAGGAAGCAAGCTGTGTGGCATCATTGTACATACTGACAGTGAGATGTGTCCCATAAGCCTCATCTCCGGCAGGCAAAATCGTCCGAAGCAATTGCCAGCTCCCTTTTTTACCCTTTTCAACCATCTCCTGATGCCATGGTTTGAAAATTTCAGATTCCACTTTTTCGTAGCTGCCATCTGTTTGTTTCATAATATCCATCGTGCACATAGTCCCTACTTTCATCGTAAATTCACCTTTTGTCATATCAACCTGCTTTAATAGCACCTGATTCGCAAGATTTCTCGCTTTCCCCGTTTTATCAAACATGGCAATCAGCTCTTTTTCCGTTTTTTTCGGATAAGCCTTTTTGGCATAGGCCATAACATCCAGTCCATTAATAGCTTTCAGCATATTTGCAAGACTAGAAAATAGGGTTACTGTGAGATATTGAGAGCCTTGCTCCGTACCTCCGGGAGATAATGTCCACAAATCCCATCCCAAAATACTCTTATCAGCCGTACGTTGCTTGTGAATTCCAGACCAAAAATCTTCAACTTGCCAGTAATCGACACTATTGGTACCGTCTACATGCATAAACTCAAATAAAAGATATAATGAGGATTCCTTTTCCTGCGCTTTAGTACCCAGGCTAATCAATAAAACCAAAGCTAATGTCAATAATGTTTTCATAATAATGTTATAATTAGTTGATGATATGAATGTTATAATTAGTTGATCATACTAAAAAATTCCGGAGGCAGTCCGGATATTAACAGAGGCGACAGCAGGACGCAATTTCAGGTATGAACAGGTGAATATCAAAGATAATTCCAATCCTTATTACGAAGCTGGCAACTCATATCGCTGACTTATAAGGCAAAACTGTGTACCAACCTTTAGCATGGCAATAGTCTTCATTTTTCCCTCCTTTCTTCGGTTTAGTTTGAACCAATTAACCAGATTAATTATCGATGATAAATCGGGCAATTCAATTTTTCTTAGGCTTCGATTATTTAGAACAATTACAAATTAAATTTTGTTCAGTGAAAAGATCCCTATTGTAAAATTAATTTCGCTTAACTTCATGATACCAACCAGTTATTGCGTTTATATTTCTAGCTTACATCCTGTTAATCTATAGAAAATAATATAATACATCTGAATACTATTATCTTCTTTTTTATTATGATTTATATTATCAGGAAATTAATTTAATCACATATCAGTTTTATAACACTATTTTCAATATTTTTACAACCAATACTCACCAAAATTCCGGCAAATGAACTTTGAAACTTATTTTAAAATCAGCTACGGCCTATATATTGTAACGACCCAATCAGGTAATAAAAAAGGGGGATATATTGCTAATACCCTATTTCAGGTGACTGCTACTCCCCCACAATTTGCAATTAGTTGCAATAAAGATAATTACACAACAGATTTAATTAAGGAAAGTGGTGTTTTTGGTTTTTCGGTGTTAAGCGAAAAGGCGAGTCCTGCCTTAATTGGAAATTTTGGTTATAAAAGTGGCAGGGATTTCGACAAATTTGCAGGTGTCAACTACTTTACCGGCAAAACAGGAAGTCCCATTGTGACAGATTCATCGGTTGCCTGGTTTGAATGTAAGGTCACCCAGTCGTATGAAGTAGGTACGCATGTGATGTTTATTGGCGAAGTAATCGATAACGGGTCCACTGAAGAAAAAGTCAAATCACTGACATACAACTATTATCGCGAAGTATTAAAAGGATACTCTCCCAAAAATGCCCCTACCTATATTGAAAAGGGCCATATTGAAGGGTTGATTACTGATCAGAAAGAGATCATGGATGTCTGGCAATGTCAGTTATGTCATTACGAATATGAAGAGGAGAAAGGGGATCCTATATCCGGAATTGCGCCAGGAACTTCATTTCTCGATTTACCCGATGATTGGACCTGCCCGATATGCGGAGCCGGAAAGACATTATTCGAAAAAGAATAATCGGATACCCCATAGGAAGAGGAGAATTTAACCAGGAAATTAAGGTAAAATGGCCATTTGCAAATGGCCATTTTATTTTGTATTTTTGGGTTAAATTACCTTAATGAAAATTGCATAATATCTCTTCCTATGCAAGCCCCTGATATAAAACCAACAAAAATCCCGGAAAAGGAAAAGGATTAAAGAGTGACCCATCTAACTTTCAGGGGGACATTTCTCTTCGTCACAAAGCAGAGGAGATACTGGAAAAGAAACAACCGGCACCACTCTCCGTCAAAGCAAGGACCCAATCGGAAACACTTAGCCTCAAGGATGCTGAAACCCAAAAACTAATTTACGAACTTGAGGTGCATCAGGTTGAACTTGAAATGCAAAATAATGAACTTCAGGTAGCCAAAAAGAAAATAGAGGTATCAGCAGAAAAATACGCACAGTTATACGATTTTTCTCCTGCCGGATATTTTACCCTTTCAAGAGATGGAGAGATTCTTGAACTGAATCTTTATGGATCTCAACTACTTGGAAAGGAACGGAGCAAACTGAGAAAAAGCAGATTTGGACTCTTTGTATCTGAAGAATTCAAATCCGAGTTTAACAGTTTTATTGCGGAATTATTTACAACTAATTCCAAAATTTCGTGTGATATCTCGCTGTGTCCTCAGGATGGCAGTTCATCCATAGTCGTTCACCTTACCGGAATTGTAACCAGAGGGAGTGAGCAATGCTTGATAACAGCTATTGACATCACGGAACATGTACAGGCAGAGGAGGAGATTACTCAGAAGAACAGAGAACTGCAGCGGTTAAATGCTGAAAAAGATAAATTCTTCTCGATCATTGCACACGACCTCCGGAGTCCTTTCAATGGATTCCTGGGTTTAACCGAGTTGATGGCTGAAGGCTTATCAGAGATGACCCACGAGGAGATCCAGAAAATTGCCATTATGATGAAAAACTCAGCCAGAAACCTTAATCTTTTGCTCGGGAATCTGTTGGAGTGGTCGAGAATGGAAAGGGGATTGATCCCATTTAGCCCGGAAATCTGTTTCTTAAGGCCAAGAGTTGACGAAAGTTTAAATGCCATTCTTGAGACTGCTAAGGCAAAAAATATAGGAATTAACATTGAAATTCCGGAAGGAATGACGGTATACGCTGATAAATATATGCTGGGATCCCTGTTTCATAATCTGGTGTTTAATTCAGTGAAATTTACTCAGGCAGGTGGAATGGTGACTGTATCCGCCAAACCACTAACTAACAGCTGGGTTGAGATTTCAATAAAAGATTCAGGCATTGGTATGGACCAAAAGATGATCGATAATCTTTTTAATCTGGACATCAATACAAATCGCAAGGGCACTAACGGTGAATTGAGTAGTGGCCTTGGCCTCCACATTTGCAGGGATATTGTCGAAAAGCACGGCGGGAATTTATGGGTCAAAAGCGAAGTGGAGAGAGGAAGTATTTTCTATTGTACATTACCATCCCTGAAAAATTTCTAAATATGGTTCCTGAATTGATAAAAAGCAGAAAGTACCTTTCGCAATAGAACCTGTACCTCAGGGGAAAAAACATACGCAGGAGATTTTATTAATGCTAACAGGCTAAATACTTTCGGAAATTCGATTTTTTGTGTAATTTTCGGAACATAACGGGTCGGCGCCACTGAGCATAAACTAAATCTATTTTTATGAATAACCGAAAATCCACATCCGAGGAATCTGAAAAAGTTGAAAATTCAAATAAATCAGCCAATATACACTTCCCGATTGTTGGAATTGGGGCATCGGCAGGAGGACTAGAGGCACTTGAACAGTTTTTTCAAAATATGCCGGCTAAAAACGGGATGGCATTCGTGGTGATTCAGCATCTGGATCCTACTCATGTTGGGATTATGCCGCAGCTCTTGCAACGGATAACACCCATGAAGGTTATCCAGGCCAGCGACCACCTTAAATTGAAACCCGACTCCGTTTATGTGATTCCCCCCAATAAAAGTATGTCGATCCTCAAAGGGGAGCTCTTCCTGTTCGATCCTGTAGAACCACGTGGCCTGCGACTTCCCATTGACATTTTTTTCCGTTCACTGGCAGTTGACCAGCAAGAGAAAAGCGTTGGGATCATCCTCTCCGGGATGGGCTCTGACGGTACACTTGGGGTAAAGGCAATTAAAGAAAACAATGGACTTGTGCTGGTACAGGAACCGGGTTCTGCCAAATTTGACGGGATGCCTAACAGTGCAGTAGAGGCTGTTAATGCAGATGTTATAGCAAATGCCGACCTGTTACCTTCAAAACTTATCGCGCTGTTAAAATACTTTCAGGTCGTCAAAAGCGATCCCCAAATTGAGATCCGTAATAAAAGCAACCTCGATAAAATCATTATTCTCCTGCGTGAACAGGTTGGTCATGACTTCTCATCCTATAAGAAAAACACCTTATTCCGACGTATCGAAAGACGAAAGGGGATTCATCAGATAGAAAAAATATCGAATTATGTTCGCTTCCTGCAGGAAAATCCCAAAGAGGCAGAGATCCTTTTTAAGGAATTACTGATCGGGGTGACTAATTTTTTCCGCGATGCTGAAGTTTGGGAAAAACTCAGGGAAAATGTTCTCCCCACCCTGATTGAAGAGGCTCCATCAGGTTATATTTTTCGCGCCTGGGTTACCGGGTGTTCAACAGGTGAAGAGGCCTATACACTGGCCATTATTTTCAAAGACGCCATGGAGAAATTAAAGCATCACAAGACACTCTCCCTGCAGATTTTCGCCACAGATCTTGACTCGGACGCCATTGAGATCGCCCGTAAAGGAATATTCCCGGCGAATATTGTCGCTGACATCTCGCCTGAACGGATCAATCACTATTTCAATGAGATACCAGGCGGCTACCAGATAAATACCTCAATTCGCGAAATGGTGGTATTTGCACCACAGAATTTAATTAAAGATCCTCCCTTCACAAAAATTGATATTCTGACCTGTCGAAATGTACTAATTTACATGGAGTCCGAATTGCAAAAAAAATTACTCACCCTCTTTCATTATAGTTTGAATCCGGGTGGCGTTATGGTATTGGGAACCGCTGAATCAATCGGAGGAGATAAATCGGTGTTTATTGAGTTAGATAACAAGCTGAAAATTTATAGGCGCACAATAAATGCAATTCCTCCAGACCTTGTCGACTTTCCAAGTTCATTTTATAACAATAAACGAACCAATCCCGAAACCAGAAAATTGGCCAGGGCGAACGAAAATCTGCAATCATTGACTGAACAAATTCTACTTCAGCGATTTGCCCCTTCAAGCATTCTGGCCGGAGGAAAAGGGGATATTCTTTATATAACGGGCCGAATCGGAAAATACCTCGAACCTGCCGCAGGTAAAGCAAATTGGAACATCTTCGCAATGGCCCGTGAAGGGCTAAGCGACATCCTGCCGGGACTATTCCGCAAGGCATTGATCAACTATGAACCACAACTGGTTCAAAAAGTAAAAATAGGGTCAAACGGAAACAAGCAGTTAGTGGATGTAACCGTCCAATGTATTGAAGGTCCTGACCTGCTTAAAGGAATGGTTCTTGTCGTATTCTCGGATATTGCCGGACTAACCGAGTCAGATCCGGCACAACATAAATTGAGAAAAGGCAAGGCATCACAACATCAGCGCGAATTGGAAATTGAACTGGAAAGAAGCATGGAAGATCTTCAAAACCTTCGTGAAGAGATGCAAACCTCACAGGAGGAGCTTAAGTCAACCAACGAGGAGTTACAATCAACCAATGAAGAGTTGCAATCAACCAATGAAGAACTTACCACCTCCAAGGAGGAGATGCAGAGTCTCAACGAGGAGCTTCAAACGGTAAATATCGAATTACAAAGCAAAATCTCGGATTTTGGCAGGGCGAATGACGATATGAAAAACCTGTTAAACAGCACGGAAATAGCTACACTCTTCCTCGACAAAGACCTAAATATCAGAAGGTATACAGATCCGGTAACTACAATTTTTAAATTACGTCTTACCGATGTAGGGAGACCTTTCACCGATCTGGTTAGTAATTTGCTGTATCCCGAAATTGAAAGCAATACCCGGCAAGTACTAAAAACCTTAAGCACCATAGAAAAAGCCATTTCCACAAAAGACAACAGGTGGTTTAACGTAAGAATTATGCCCTACCGGACCCTTGATGACCGCATCGACGGATTAGTGTTAACATTCACCGATATAACAACATCCAAACGATTGGAAATTGAGCTAAAAAAAGCGAATGAAGACCTTATGGAAGCCAGAAAAAGTATCCGGGAATAAATTCAACATTCAGCGGATTAGTATACTAAGTAATAGATAAGATATAATGTACTACTTAAAATTCCAGTTTTCTCGTTTTCGACCCCTCTAAATCTCCCCAAAGGGGAGACTTTTGGCCGGCGATCAGTGCCTTACTCCCTTCCTTCTCCCCACCTTCTCCCCACCTCTGGAGGGGTTGGGGGAGGTCTGGGTTGGGGGAGGTCAAAAGAGGAAAATATTAATTTATGACCTTATATTGTTCTTAATACTTATTATAGATGTATTTAAACCAGATAAAGCTTAATAATTCTTTTACAATTCCTTAACTTTTAAAATTTGGTTGTCATACGAGGACCCCTTATATTTGTCATACATTTTTTTTCATAAGTTTAGGTTTAGTTAGGTTAGTTAGTTTGGTTAGTTTTAGTAAAAGGATGGAGCCGCCCGGTTCCGTCCTTTTCAATTTTAGGGATGGAATGGCTATAAATTGAGGGAATATTTGTATATTCATAGTTTATTTATTCGTTCAACTTAATCCTAAGACACTTAACGATGAAAACTAACCCTGCAATTTGGACGGTACTCATAGCCGGAGTCCTGTTTTCCTCAATTTTTAATTGCAAAAAGGAATCCATAAAAACTACTCCGACAGTAACACTACTAACAGTTACAAATATTACTTCGAACTCAGCTTTATCAGGAGGGGAAGTTACTTCTGATGGTGGTGCCGCCGTAATGGTACGTGGAGTTTGTTGGAGTAATACCCAGAATCCATCCATTTCTAATTCCACAACATCAAATGGACCAGGAAAAGGAAGCTTCGTAAGTTCGATGACAGGATTGATGCCAGGAACAACTTATTATCTGAAATCATACGGTACTAACGCAGTTGGAACAGGATATAGCAGTCAGTCAACATTTACGACTACAGCTTTGGCCCCAGTCTTAACAACCACCGATTTATCTTCTTTAACTGCTATATCAGTTAATAGCGGTGGGAATATCACAAGTGATGGCGGATCTCCGGTAACGGCACAAGGGGTTTGCTGGAGCAAGAGCCAAAACCCAACTATTGCAGACAGTAAAACAACTGATAGTGCAGGCTCAAATAGCTTCACAAGTATCATTACGGGATTATCGCCAGGTTCGACCTATTATATCAGAGCTTATGCTACAAATAGTATTGGTACAGCTTATGGAAATCAGGTAACAACTAAGATACTCCCCATTCTTCGTACAATAAATGCAGCAAGTTAAGATGTTTATGCACTGCTATTTTTTACTCGGACAACGCGGGAAATAACTTTTTGGTATTCAACACCAAAAAAAGTTATTCTCGATTTAGGCCGCTAATTCATACCGCTGTTTTGGC
>CAIVCR010000014.1 GCA_903904515.1 uncultured Bacteroidia bacterium | reverse complement strand
GACCGCGCAACCGGAAACTTTCGTTGGGGTCTTGATGTAGCCAAAGAGTATTCTACCGAGATTCCATTCTGGTATACGGGCCAATGTCCTCTGATTGACAACAATGTAGCAATTATCGCCACTGGAGGAAAGGCACTTCTGATCGGTGTAAGTTGCGAAACCGGCAAGAAATTATGGGAAACTCCTAATCCGGACGGGTGGAAAATGTCACATTCATCTGTCATGCCCTTTAATTTTGGTGGTCGCAAAATGTACGTTTACAGCGCAATAGGAGGTTTGGTCGGCATCGCTGCAGACGGACCCGATATCGGGAGGGTCCTGTGGAAGACACCGGCCTGGAACCATTCAGTCGTCGCCCCCTCGCCGGTTTGCATGCCCGATGGAAAAATATTTATGACCGCAGGTTACGGAGCAGGAGCAATGATGCTTCAATTAAAGAAAAATGGTGCTAATTTTACAATTGATGTTTTGCAGCAATACCTTCCCCGTTTCGGACTTGCCTGCGAACAGCAGACACCAGTCTATTGGGAAGGACATCTTTTTGGAATATTACCCAAAGATGCCGGTTCACTGAGAAATCAGTTTGTTTGCGTCGATCCGTCCGATTGTAAGAAAATGGTCTGGTCAAGTGGCCAAACTGCCCGCTTTGGATTGGGTCCTTACTTTATAGCAGATAATAAATTCTTTATCCTCGATGACGAGGGAACTTTGACAATTATCAAACCAAGTACTTCCAAATATATTCAACTGGACCAGGTAAAAGTTATAAAGGACGGTGCAGATGCCTGGGCTCCTCTGGCAATTGCAAATGGTTTTTTGATATTAAGAGATTCTAAAACAATGGTTTGCTTAAATATGAACCTTTAAAATATGGTTATGAAGAACAAGGGGATCGTTTTTTTTCTGATTATTCTGGCCATTGTGATTGTAACAGTTGTTACCTATGATTATTACTCTTCCAAACCGGATGAGCTTCCGGCCAATCCTTATGCTCTCGATGCCGATCCATTTGCGCGCATTGACACGTCATTGATTATGTTTAATGAAAGTCGTGACCTTGCAATTAACTTCTCAGAACCTTCAGGGATGTGTTTTCAGGATGGGAAAATTTTTGTTGTGGGTGATCAAAAAATGCAGATTATAGAACCTTCCGGAAAATTAATCAAAGAAGTACCCTTTGATCAAAAACCAACCTGCGTGTTTGTATCGCAGAAAAATATTTTTATCGGATTTCGGAAATCGGTATCCGTTTTGAATAGTGATGGGCTAAAGATTGCTGATTGGAACACTTTTTCAGATAGTACGGTAATTACCTCCATTGCAGAAAAATCGGAAATGGTATTTGTTGCTGATGCCGGTAAACGAATTGTCCGGAAGTTTACCCTTCAGGGAAAACCGATGGGAGAGATTGCAGGTAAATCCGGGAATGATCAGATTCACGGGTTTATTATTCCGAGTCCCTATTTCGAGCTTGCTGTTAATCCTGACGGGGAGCTTTGGATTGTCAATCCCGGAAAACATTCGCTCGAAAATTATACATTGAATGGTGAACTTCGAACCTGGTGGAAGGCAACTTCCGTGAGAGTTGAAGGTTTTAGCGGATGCTGCAATCCTGCCTATTTCGCCTTTTTACCTGACGGATGTTTTGTCACCAGTGAAAAGGGGACGATCCGGGTTAAAATCTACAAACCTTCGGGTGAGTTTTTGGGCATTGTTGCTGCCCCATCAAAATTTAAGGAGAATAGTCATGCCCCAGATCTGGCAGTTGATAACCAGGGGAATATTTACGTCCTGGATATGGATCGAAAAATGGTACGTCTATTTGTAAGAAAGGAGAAACGATGAACAGAAAAGATTTTTTTATACAGGGAATTCGCCTGACTATTTTATCAGTTATTGGACTACTTAGCACTTTTCTTATTGTAGAAAACAAGGTGGTTAGCCCTGATAATTGTTCAGTCTCAACTTTATGCAAAAATTGTGGTAAGTATTCTCAATGTGATCTTCCACAAGCAAATAAGGAGAAAAAAAATGAATAACAGTAGACGCGATTTTATACGGAAAGGTACCCGCCTCTCATTGCTCATCACATTGGGGGCTGTGGGTGGAATAACAGCCAGGAATCTGACCGCAGAGAAATATGTCTGGCAAATCGACCCGTTCAAATGCACCCAGTGTGGCAGATGCGCCACTTCGTGCGTGATGACCCCATCGGCAGTAAAATGTATTCACGCCTTTGATCTGTGCGGTTACTGTGACCTGTGCGGCGGTTATCTTAAACCGGATCCGAATAAACTCTCCACTGCAGCTGAGAATCAACTCTGCCCAACAGCTGCAATTCAGCGGAAATACATTGAGGAGCCTTATTTTGAATATGTTATAAATAGAGACCTTTGCATTGGATGCGCCAAATGCGTCAAAGGGTGCACATCATTTGGAAATGGGTCATTGCATTTGCAGATTATTCACAACATTTGTCTCAATTGCAATGAGTGTTCAATCGCACGGTTGTGTCCCTCTGAAGCAATTTCACGGGTTAAGGCAAGTAATGCCTATAAAGTCAAGGGTAGTTTCACAAAAGAGGGTTGAAAAGTAATACAATAAGATATTCATGAATAAATGGATTAAGATATCGCTGCTATTTACTTTACTGTTTTACAGTTTAGCAGGAATGACTCAGAAACAGCGATTTCCAAAACCAGAATTTGGGACCGGGTATCATCAGCCGACACCAATAACTCCTGAGCCTCGTGCGCTGGCACTTGAATATACCGATGTTTTCGTGTTGCTGGTTGTCCTTTCGCTTGCAAGTTGGCTGGCAGTACGGAAGCGATCACGAAAATGGATGGTGTGGCTATCACTATTCACCTTACTCTACTTCGGTTTTTACCGGGATGGTTGCATTTGCTCAATCGGATCAATTCAGAATGTGGCACTGACGATTTTCGATCCCGGATATGCCATCTCCGTCTCAACCTTGCTGTTTTTCTTACTGCCGCTTCTTTTCACCCTCTACTTTGGAAGGACTTTTTGCGCCGGTGCCTGTTCTCTGGGGGCAATACAGGATTTAATAATTATTAAACCGCTGTCGCTACCCGAATGGCTTCGAAAAACGCTGGGGCTCATTCCGTACCTGTATCTCACCATTGCTGTTCTGTTTGCAGCTACAGGTACCGATTTTATTATTTGCCGGTATGACCCATTTGTCGGAATCTTTAGAATGGATGCCGCATTCCACATGATTGTCCTTGGAATCGCATTTTTATTAATGGGAATGTTTGTGGCTCGTCCATATTGCCGGTTTCTATGTCCTTATGGAGTCCTGCTGAGCTGGATGTCCAAGTTTTCAAAATGGCACCTTACCATATCTCCCGCAGCCTGCATTCAATGCAAACTGTGCAGTGACTCGTGCCCGTTTGATGCCATTGATTTGCCCACTGATGAAAAGCAGGTAAAGCACAGAATTTGGGGCGTTAACCGCTTTCTGGTTTACCTGTTGCTGATACCAATATGGGTCTTGTCCTTGGGCTTCGCTGGCTCAAAAGCCCATACCTGGATTTCGAAGGCAAATCCCAAGGTATATCTGGCTGAACTGTTAATTTCCAAACCTGAAGTGCACAATGATGAAAAAAATCTCGATGTTCAGGCATTTCTTAGTTCAGGTAAATCAATGGAAATACTTGTCAATGAGGCAACAATAATTCGTCATAAATTTTATATCGGATGTTGGTTGGCCGGCGGATTTATGGGTTTCGTAATCGGAATGTCATTGCTCAATCAGGTCATTTTTCGGACAAAGAGTGACTATGAACCCGATAAAAGTAATTGTTATAGCTGTGCAAGGTGCATAAGCTATTGTCCGGTAAAGAAATAATGTAGTTAATTATCGCATGCACATGGAACAAGATATTAAACTTAAATTATCCATCAATATTGCCCTTGTTTCGGGAATATTCTGCATAACGGTCGCTTTATTGTTGCTGTTGAATTTTATTCAGATGGCAAAGAATAAACCGCTTGAAAGCAAGGCTATTACATCATTGGTCAAGCGGCTTAGTCAGGAACCAAACAGTGATGAGTTAAAGCAGGAGATCCGAAATTTCGATCTGTTGGCCCGCAAAGCCTATTTTAACACCCAATGGCAGGTTAAAACCGGCGGTTACCTATTGCTTTTTGGAGCGATCGTACTGGCATTTTCATTACGCGTGGTATTTGATTTAAGGTCCAGAATAGAAGAGCCCGTTGAAGTGAGTGATAAAGAGTTGCTTAACAGGATGTTAACGCAGCGATGGGTCCTGATAACAGGTTCACTTCTTATTGTTCTTGGTTTAGTGGCCTCCCTTGCGTCAGTCGATCATCTTCAGAAATACAATGTAGATGAATCTATTGCGTCTGTAAAATCAACTGAAAATCAGGAAAAGATTGAAGTAATTCAGGTTAGTCAGACCCCGTTAATTCTGGATTCTTCAAAAAACACCATTGACAGTTTAAAAGCCAGGCCGGCGATAACCACTGAGGTAAAACCATTGCCGGCAGCTGTTGCAAAAATCGGCTATCCTTCCTCCAGTCAGCTGAAGTCAAATGTTCCCTCTTTTCGCGGACCGTTTGGAAATGGTGTATTTTATACCAAAGGTACACCTGTTGAATGGGATGCAGCTTCCGGAAAAAATGTAATCTGGAAAACTCCTGTCCCCAAAAAGGGGTTCAATTCACCCGTAATCTGGGGAAATAAAATATTTCTCTCCGGAGCTGACGGAAAGCTAGCCGAAGTATATTGTTTTGATCAGAATTCCGGCAAAGTAATTTGGAAACAGCCTGTTGACAAGATTCCTGGCTCTCCCGCATTACCTCCGAAGGTGACTGATGATACAGGATATGCAGCTCCTTCGCTAACAACTGACGGTAATCGTGTATTCGCTTTGTTCGCAACCGGAGATATTATCTGTTTTGATCTGGATGGCAATCGTATCTGGGCCCGTAATCTCGGAATTCCTGATAACCATTATGGTCATGCTTCGTCGCTGATCATGTGGAAGGACAAAATCTTTATTCAGTACGATACAAATAAAAGCCGGAAATTGTTGGCACTCAAAGCGGCTACCGGAGAGTTGGCATGGGAAACGATTCGAAAGGGCAAAATTTCCTGGGCAAGTCCAATTTTAGCTGAGATTAACGGACAATACCAGGTTGTCCTTTCTACCGAACCAATGGTGGCGGGATACGACACTGATTCGGGTAAGGAACTGTGGTCTGTCGACTGTATGATGGGTGAAGTCGGACCATCTCCGGGGTTCGGAAGTGGCCTCATCTTTGCTGCCAACGAGTATGCCAGGTTGGTCGCTATAGATCCGGTTAAGAAAGCAAAGGTTTGGGAAAGTGACGAGTATATGCCTGAAGTGGCAAGTCCTGTTTGTGCCAACGGACTACTTTTTATTGCAACCAGCTATGGAGTACTTGCATGTTATGATGCCAAAACCGGTGAGAAATACTGGGTGAAGGAGGATGGAACAGGATTTTATTCATCTCCTGTAGTATGTGAAAATAAGCTATATACATATAATACATCAGGGAAAATGAAAGTTTTTGAGGCAGCAAAAACAGAAAAAATTCTGGGCGAAGGTGATGCGGGTGAAAAAATTACCACAACCCCGGTATTTAAGGATGGTCGGATGTACCTTAGAACACCTAAATTCATTTATTGTATTGGTAAAAAGTAAAATTCATGGATTTACATATGGCTCAAAAACCTGATAATGATTAATCTGGATAAAATAGACCGTACTATTGCGGAGAAGGGGAGTACTAAAACAGCCTTAATTCCTATTCTTCAGGCTATTCAACGCGAATATAACTATTTGCCGGAAGCCGCTTTACGAAGGGTTAGCGACACCACTGATATCAAACCTGCCGAAATCATAGGAGTTGCCAGTTTTTATTCACAGTTCAGGCTTGCCCCTGTGGGCGAACATATGGTACGAGTGTGTGTCGGAACAGCCTGCCATGTTAAAGGAGCCGGACTGGTTTACGATTCTTTAAGAAGGGCATTTAATTTAAAGGAGGGACAGAACACTGATGTAACCCGAAAATATACCATAGAAAAAGTTAGTTGCCTGGGATGCTGTACGCTGGCACCTGTAGTTCAAATAGATCATATAACTTATGGGCATGTAACATCCGATAAGGCTGCCGATATTATTAAAGACTTTGAAAGCATAAAGGCTAATAAAGGCAAAAAATTCTTTCGGAAAACGGACGGCAGTGAGATTCAGGGGGAAATCAGGATCGGTCTTGGTTCGTGCTGTGTGGCTAGTGGCAGCAGCGATATTAAAGATGCTGTCGAACATACAATTAACCAAACCGGATTGCAGGTCAAACTTAAAAGCGTTGGCTGTGTGGGTATGTGTCACCAGGTACCGTTGGTTGAAATTGTCCCCGTTAAGGGGGAACCAACCCTATATTCCAAAGTAAAACCTGAAGATATTCAACAAATTGTAATGTCTCATTTTCAGCCGGCAGGTCGTTTTTCGAGACTAAAAAATAAATTTCTGAATGTTATTGAAAATATTCAGACGGATCATCAATGGAAGGGGATCGAACGGTATGAATTGAATATCAGAGAAAAACATGTTTCATCTTTTCTTGGAAAGCAGTTTCCAATTGCCACAGAGCACAGGGGTTTAATCAATCCTCTTGATCTTGAAGAGTACCAGCAGAAAGGTGGATTTCTCGCATTAAAAAAAGTGTTCAGTGAATATACACCTGCTCAGGTGATTGATAAAATCAAAACAAGCGGTATCAGGGGACGGGGAGGAGCAGGCTTCCCAACGGGGATTAAATGGGAACTTGTTGCTAAACAGGAAAGCGACCTTAAATACCTCATTTGCAATGGTGATGAAGGAGACCCTGGAGCTTTCATGGACCGGATGCTTCTCGAATCGTACCCGTACCGGGTTATTGAAGGGATGATTATTGGTGCTTTTGCGGTGAATAGTTGCGAAGGTTACTTCTATATTCGTGCAGAATACCCGCTCGCAGTGACAAGAATCCGGGCAGCACTTCAGATTTGTCAGGATAATAATCTGATTGGCAACAATATACTTGGATCAGGCTTTAATTTCAATGTGAAAGTTTATGAAGGTGCCGGCGCTTTTGTTTGTGGGGAGGAGACCGCACTGATCCAGTCCATCGAGGGCAATAGGGGATTTCCCCATCTCAGACCACCCTTCCCGGCTGTGAAGGGATTATTCGGATTACCAACACTAGTCAATAATACAGAAACATTCGCCCATATCTCTTTTATTATGCGGGATACAGTTGACCGGTTTACCCGCATTGGCACCGAGAAAAGTAAAGGAACCAAGGTTTTTGCCCTTGCAGGAAAAGTGGCTCGCGGCGGATTGATAGAAGTCCCAATGGGAATGACAATCAGACAGATCGTTGATGAAATCGGCGGCGGTATTGCCAACGGACGTAAATTCAAGGCAGTCCAGATAGGAGGTCCTTCAGGCGGCTGTATTCCCGCCAGCTTACAGGATACACCAATTGATTATGAGTCGCTTACAAGCCTTGGTGCAATGATGGGTTCAGGTGGATTGATCGTCCTTGACGACACCGATTGCATGGTTGATATTGCCCGGTTTTTCCTCTCCTTTACTCAGGATGAGTCGTGCGGCAAATGCACTTTTTGTCGCGTGGGAACGAAAAGGATGCTCGATATTATGGATAACCTCACAAAGGGAAAAGGGCAGCCGGGCGACCTCGAAAAACTCGAAAAGCTGGCAGAATGGACAAAGAAGGGTTCTCTTTGCGGATTAGGACGAACCGCACCAAATCCCATTTTAAGTACCTTAAAATATTTCAGGGAGGAATATGAGGCCCATTTAAATGGCATTTGCCCTACAGGTAAATGCACCGAATTGATAAACTATTCTATCACTGACGATTGCATCGGATGCACACTGTGCGTTCAACGATGTCCGGTAGAGGCCATTCCATTTCTTCCGCACCAAAAACATGTGATTAATACCGACTTGTGTATTAAATGCGACGCCTGCCGCCAGGTTTGTCCGGTGGATGCGGTGGTTGTCAAATGACTAAATTTGTATTTAAATAGACAAAATATCATAATTATCTGAATGTCATTATATCATAATAAATATCGAATAGAATCTACCAGGTTAAAAGGATGGGATTATTCATCCGAAGGTTCATATTTTGTTACAATCTGTACCCAGGATCGTGACAATTTATTCGGACGCGTTGCAAACGGCAAAATGGAATTAAATCAATACGGCAAAATCGTAAATCAATGTTGGTTCGATTTGCCGAACCATTATGATAATATTCGTTTGGATGAATTTGTGATTATGCCAAATCACGTTCATGGGATTATAATCATTGATAATAGAATTAATTACGTGGACGTAGAGACGGGTTTAAAACCCGTCTCTACCGTGATCCCAACCGAAACCGTGATCCCAACCGAAACCGTGATCCCAACCGAAACCGTGATCCCAACCGAAACCGTAATCCCAACCGAAACCGTCATCCCCAATGATACAATTTTCACGAATAAAACAATAAAACCGATGAAACATCATGGATTGTTCGAATTTGTTCGTGCATTCAAAACGTTTTCAGGACGTCGAATTAACGAATTACGACAATCGCAAGGTAAACCGGTGTGGCAACCACGTTTTCATGATCATATAATCAGGGATAATGATGAATATTACAGAATCAGACAATACATCATTAATAATCCTAAACATTTATTAGAAAATTAATTAATGATTCAAATCAATATAAACGGTCAAAATACAGTCGTTGAAGAGGGTACCTCGGTAATTAAGGCTGCTGAATCTGCCGGATTTTCTGTCCCTTCAATGTGTTACAACGAGGAACTGGGCCATTTTACTTCCTGCATGCTCTGCCTTGTAAAAGATAGCGTAAATGGCCGTTTATTTCCATCCTGCTCTGTTACCGTAACCGAAGGGATGTCGGTAATCACAGATGACGAAGAGATCAGGGAGGCACGTCAGACCGGATTGGAGCTGCTTTTAAGTGAGCACGTCGGGGATTGCCAGGGACCATGTCAGGTGGCATGCCCGGCTCATATGGATATTCCGCAAATGAACAGGTTAATCGCAGCCGGAAAATTTGAGGCCGCATTAAAAGTTGTTAAAAAAGATATCGCGCTACCATCTGTCCTGGGCCGCATTTGCCCTGCTCCATGCGAAGGGGCCTGTCATCGCCGGACAGTTGACACTTCGGTCTCTATTTGCCTCTTAAAACGGTTTGTTGGAGATGAAAATAATCTCCACCCTTATGAACCACTACCTCTTAAAGGAAAAAGAGTCGCCGTAATCGGAGCAGGACCTGCTGGTTTGTCCGCAGCCTATTATTTACAGTTAAACGGTTATCAGACTACATTATATGATAAGGAGAATGCTCCGGGAGGACTTCTTCGTACCAATATCGATCCGGAACTCTTACCGACTGCTGTTCTGGACAGGGAGATCAATACAATATTAAGTACTGGTATTTTATTTAAAGGTGAGACTGAAATTAATGCAACTTTATTCCAACAAGTTATAAATCAATATGATGCTGTAGTAATTGCAACAGGTGCACTTGTTGATGAAATCAGAACCTGGGGATTTCTAACCAATCCCAAGGGAATTGAAGCAGGGCGAAACAGCTACGAAACCTCAATGAACGGCGTTTTTGCCATTGGAAACACGTTACGTTTTTCAAGGATGTCGGTTCGTCCAATTGGTCAGGGAAAAGAGGTGGCATGGTCAGTAGCTCAGTATTTATCAGGTGAAGAGGTAATAGGGGAACCCCGGTTGTTTAATTCGAGTTTTGGTCGGCTGCTTGGAGATGAAATATCCGAATATCTTAAGGAGTCAGTCAAATATGACAGAATAAAATCAGATAACTTATTATCTGAGGGTTATACTCCAGAAGAAGCTATCCGGGAGGCACAACGATGCCTTCATTGTGATTGCCGTGATATCGAAAATTGCAAATTAAGAGATCTATCGGGTAAATATAATGCTAACCAGCGCCGGTATGCTGGTAATGTGCGCAAGGTAATGACAAAGTATTTCGCACATTCAATAGTTTATGAGCCCCTTAAATGCATTAAATGTGGTATATGCGTGCGAATGACCTCAAAATACCAGGAGAAATATGGGTTCTCATACATCGGACGGGGATTTGATGTTCAAATTGGTGTTCCTTTTAATGAATCCATAGATGCCGGACTGACCGAAACAGCTGAAAAAGTGGCCAAAGCATGCCCGACTGGAGCACTAACTGTAAAAAGTTAATTATGAGACTTATATATTTTCTTATTCTGATTTTTAGCTGTTTTGCAGGTGCGAATGGGCAAACTGCAAGTAGCTGGAGCAACTTTCGCGGTGGTCAGGATCTTCTGGGTTCCACGGAAGTTCGCTTTCCCGACAAACCAAAGCTTATTTGGAGCTATCAAATTGGTGATAATATTAAATCAACCGCAGTAATTGCAGATGGAAGGATAGTTGTAGGTGCTACAGATGGCGTTGTTTATTGTTTGGATCTCAAAGGAAAATTAATCTGGAAATATAAGACAGAGAATTCAATTGAGGCGCCTGCACTTATTTTGAATAACAGGATCTTTGTTGGAAACCTGGATGGAACCCTTTACGCTCTTAAACTTTCAGATGGATCACTAATCTGGAAATACAAAACGGACAACCAAATTATGGGTTCTGCAAATTATTGGAAATTAGGATTTAAGACATGGTTAATTGTAGGAAGTTATGATTACAACCTGCATTGTGTGGATGCACAAACAGGTAAAATGAAGTGGAAATACGAATCTGACAATTTCATCAATGGTGAAGCAGCCTGTTTTAATGGGAAAGCCATATTTGGTGGTTGTGACGGTTTTTTGCATATTGTAGACATCAATAGCGGGAAATCGGATTCGAAGATCAATGTGGCTACATACGTGGCCGGATCATGTCCTGTAAGTGATCAAATGGCCTATATCGGCGACTATGATGGTAAGTTTTCGAAGGTTGATACGCGGGCTGGAAAAATAGTCTGGAGCTGGGAAAACAAAGAGGCTAAACAACCATTTGTCGCATCTGCTTCATTATCTGACGATAAACTTGTAACGGGCAATCGTGATAAGTTCATTTATTGCTTCGATAAAAATAGCGGCAAACTTCTTTGGAACTTTAATACCGGCAATCGTGTTGAAGCCTCACCGGTTATCATCAGGGACAAAGTTTTGACTGCCAATATGAGGGGTGATCTGGCATTGATCAAACTTTCGGATGGATCCCTGATCTGGAAATACGAAGTAGGCAATTCAATTCTGCATAACCCGGCCGTTATCGAAAATTTAATGGTGGTGTGCACACTGAATGGAGCAATTTATTGCTTTGGAAAATAGTTGGATTTAATTGAAATTGATCTTTTTGACAATTTAAAAGTAATTCTGCCATGATTATAGTTCAGATTATCCCGGGTTCAGGAGGGAGTTTTTATTGCGGAAACTGTCTGCGCGACAGTAAATATGTTGTTGCCCTTCGTCAACAGGGTCATCAGGTCATCAAGATTCCTATGTACTTGCCCATTTTTTCAGATGAACATGATATTGAAGAGATTCCTGTGTTCTATGGTGCAGTAAGTATCTATTTAAAACAGCTTTATCCGATTTTCAGGAAAGCTCCGGCGTGGGTTGACCGGATTCTCAATTCGAAGCCCATCCTGAAGATTGCCGCTTCAAGGGCCGGGTCAACCAATGCCAAAGGGCTTGAAGAGATGACCGTTTCGATGTTACTTGGCGAAGATGGCAGGCAAAATGAGGAGCTTGAACGTTTGGTCGATTGGATGCATGAAAACTGTAAACCGGATGTCGTTCATATATCAAACGCCTTGTTACTTGGTTTGGCCCATAGGATTAAAGAGCGGCTGAATGTAAAGATAGTCTGTTCATTGCAGGATGAAGATGTTTGGGTTGATGCCATGCAACCAGCTTTTCAGGATCAGATCTGGAACCTTATGAGTGAAAAAGCAAAATTTGTAGACCTTTTTATAGGAGTAAGTCATTTTTTTTCGAACGTGATGCAAAAAAGAATGGCACTCCCTGTGGAAAAAATTAAGAGTCTCTACCTGGGTGTCGATCCGGATGATTACGAGTTTATGCCCACGATAGAGAAGAAGCGTAATATCGGCTATATATCCCGTATGTGTCCCGAAAATGGATTGGATATTCTGGTGGATGCGTTTATTCAATTGAAAAAAAGAGCCGGCTTTGAGGATGTAAGGCTTTTACTTACCGGTGGTTCAACCGGAGCAGACGCGCAGTATATTAAGCATATAACCAAAAAAATATCGAAAGAAAGACTCACCGAAGATGTGGAATTTATTGATGAATTTGAAGATAACAGCAGAATAGACTTCTTTAGACGCGTTTCTGTGATCTCGGTTCCCGTCAGAAATGGAGAAGCTTTCGGAATGTATCTGCTGGAGTCAATGGCTTCGGGTACCCCGGTTATCCAACCGGCTCTGGGAGCATTCCCCGAAATTATTGGTTTGTCTGGCGGAGGTATCACCTATGAGCCCAATACTGCTGAAGCGCTCTGCAATACCCTGGCAGGATTGTTACCTGATTCTGAAACATTAAATAACCTGAGCCTTGCTGCCAGAAAAGGGGTGGAGCTGAATTTTAATATCCATGTACATGCCAAAGAGATGATCGGGATTTATCAAAAACTCTGATTTTTAATACAATGATCCTTCAATTAAAAAATATTTCCAAAGGTTACGGTGAACCATCGAAAAACAATTTCAGGAAGGTTCTTGAGAATCTTAACTTAGAAGTAGATACGAACCAGAAGATTGCCATTGCCGGCCCAAGCGGATCGGGAAAAACGACCCTGCTGAATCTGATTGGGACACTTGATCACCCTGATGCAGGTGAGATTATCTTCAAAGATGCCAGGATAACAGGCTATTCGCATGAGGAGCTGGCCCATTTCCGTAACCGGGAACTCGGTTTCGTTTTTCAGATGCACCACCTCTTACCGCAATGCACCCTCTGGGAGAACGTGCTCTTGCCGGTTTTGCCCTTTAAAAAGATCGTAGGGAAAGCTGACAAGGATTGGGCTGAACATTTGCTCCGTAAAGTTGGAATCTGGGAGCAACGCAACCAGAAGCCATCCGAACTCTCGGGAGGCGAATGTCAGCGAACCGCCGTCGTCAGAGCACTTATCAATAAACCACAGTTAATCCTTGCTGATGAGCCAACCGGAGCGCTGGATGAACAAAATGCAGAAAATCTGGCAGAGCTTCTGAACCATATTAGCAGCGAAGAGGGTGTCTCCCTGATCGTTGTTACTCATTCGTCAGAACTTGCTTCTCAAATGGATAAGATTTATCATCTAAAAAACGGCAGGCTCCAATGACGCGCTTAACGTTGATCTCCAGTAATTTCAGATACTATTTAAAAGCTAATATACTTGTTGCGCTGGGGGTTGCTATAAGTACTGCAGTCCTTACAGGCGGTTTGATTATCGGAGATTCTGTAACCTTTAGTCTGGAGCAATCCGCTTTTTTAAGGTTAGGGAGCACGACCCATGTTGTGTCAACAGTTGACCGCTTCTTTCGAACCGATCTGGCCAAAGAGCTCTCCCTCGAAGGCAATCTCAACGTAGCACCTGCACTTATGTTCGAGGGGATAGCTGTCGCTGAGGGTGGCAGGGAGCGCGTAAATAAAGTTCAGATAACCGGCATCGACAATCGTTTTGAACAAATTTCTAAATCAAAGATATACAATAGCTTATCTGATAATGAAGTAATAATTAGTTTAAATCTTGCCGGGCGGCTTCACCTAAAAATTGGGGATAATTTCATTATCCGAATAAAAAAAGGGAGCCTGATTCCTCTGAATGCCCCATTTGTTTCCGATGCTGAAACCAGTGTTTCTTTCAGGGCTGTTGTTAAAAATATTGCTGATCAACAGAATATGGGATTTTTCAATCTTAAAAATGCCCAGACTGCCCCCTATAATCTTTTCCTCTCACTGGCCCGCTTAAACACTTTGATGAAGTTTAACGGGAAAGCTAACCGGCTACTGATTTCAGCCCCATCAGCTACAGACAAACAAATTGGTGAGCTTTTGGACCATTGTTTTACACCAGAGGATGCCGGTTTGAAAGTTAAAACCTTACCGTTACTAAAAGAAACTGAGATTACCTCTGAAAGGGTTTTCATTGAAGATCAGATCGTAAGGGCTTTTGAACCTACGGGACAATCACAAGGCATACTGACCTATTTCGCAAACAGTCTGGAGGTTAAAGAGAGATCAACACCTTATTCTTTTATTTCGACAATTGATGATAATTCATTGACAGATAATAGCATAATAATAAATCAATGGGTTGCTTCAGATTTGAATGTAAAGGTTGGAGATTCGCTCTTGATAAAATATTATCAGATAGGACCATTACGTCAATTGATTGAAAAAGGGACCCGGTTTGTGATTCAGAAGATTGTCCCCATTGAAGGAAAATATGGGGACAGAGATTTGATGCCTGCTCTTCCAGGGATGTCGGATGCCGGTCATTGCCGCGATTGGGAAGCAGGGGTTCCGATTAAACTTGGATCAATTCGCACCAAAGACGAGGTATACTGGAAACAATATAAAGGGACACCCAAAGCTTTTATTTCGCTAAAAAAAGCACACCAAATCTGGGGTAACAGGTTCGGAAATTATACTGCAATTCGAATCGACGAAAACCTTCTTACCGATAAAACTTACAAAGCTCTTTTTGCAGCATCCATAAAACCGGCCAACCTGGGTGTGTTGATCACCCCTGTCAGGGAAAACGGGCTTAATGCCGCACGAAATGGGGTAGACTTTAGCCAGTTATTCATTGGTCTGAGTTTTTTCCTGCTGCTTGCCGCACTTATCCTAACTTCCTTGTTATTCCTGTTCAATCTTGAAAACCGCAGGTCTGAGCTGGGAACTCTTTTAATGGTTGGATTTACACGGAGTCAAATCCGCGCACTTTTTCTCTGCGAAGGGGCAGTGATTTCTATTATTGGTGGATTGTTCG
The DNA here is from genome assembly GCA_903904515.1 of uncultured Bacteroidia bacterium. Lineage (GTDB taxonomy): Bacteria > Bacteroidota > Bacteroidia > Bacteroidales > Prolixibacteraceae > JAAFHB01. The sequence continues at coordinate 25,128 of CAIVCR010000014.1, read as the reverse complement.
GGCTTTTTCTGGCCGTAATTTATACCAAATTGATCTTCCTGGCCCTGAATACACTCTGGTGGGAGGCGGTCAGAACCTCCATTCTATTAATTGATATTAAAGCCATTACGCTTTTATCAGGTTTGATTATCAGTGTTTTTATGGCAATTGTGACCATCCTGTTTGCACTCCACCGCAGTTTTAAGCGCCAAACAGTAAAGTTACAACGCAAACAGAACCACGAAGAGAGGCCGATTGTACAAATTGTCAGGAAATGGGGAATGTTTATTTCACTTGGTTTAGCCTTCGGATTGGTTGGTTTCCAGTTAAGCGGCTCCGGTAATTTAAGTTCATCGCTTTTCTTTATATCGGGTAGTCTGATGTTAACAGGTTTACTTCTGCTGGCCGATTTAGTTCTCCGGCGTAACCGGCACGAGATGGTTTCCAACCTATCTTTAAATACGTTTAACCGCAGGAGCAGGTCTCAAAATTTGGGGCGCTCCATGACGATAATTATACTATTTGCCCTGGGAACCTTCCTCGTTGTATCAACCGGCGCAAACCGTGAAGGATCTTTATCCGGTTCAAATGAGAAAGAAAGCGGCACAGGGGGATTTCAATTTTTTTCTGAAACATCAATTCCGGTCCTTTTCAGTCTTAATGATATGGATCAGAGGTCAAAAGAGGGGCTCACAACCCCTTTTAATGCTTTTCAATTTAGTAAGATTGAGGGTGACGATGCCAGTTGCCTGAATCTGAACCGGGCCGCTAATCCTGCCATTTTAGGTGCTGACCCTACGCTGTTCCGTAATCGGTTCAGTTTCGATACAAAATGCGCTGAATTCGGTCAAAAGGAGGTTTGGCAGGCACTGAATGAACCGTTAGGTAAGGTTATTCCCGCAATTGCCGATCAGACAGTGATTCAATGGGGACTTGGAAAGAATATCGGAGACACGTTAATCTACCGTAATGAAATGGGCGATACCCTTCGGCTGAAACTTATTGCAGGATTGTCACCTTCCGTTTTTCAGGGGTATGTGTTGATTTCAACCGATAATTTCCTGAAGAATTTCGCCACAACTAGCGGATCAAACCTTTTTCTAATCGAAGTACCAAAAGGGCACGAGGAAAAGACCAGCGAGGAACTACAAAGTGTTTTCCGGGATTACGGATGGGAAATGACCAGTGCCAGCCAGAGGCTTATGGAGTTTAATTCTGTTGCGAATACCTATCTCTCGATCTTTCTTGCCCTGGGTGCGCTGGGGTTGATTCTTGGGACCGTGGGACTTGCGATAGTCCTTGCTCGCACCCTTCTCGAAAGAAAAGAAGAAATAGCCCTTCTAACGGCTTTGGGATTTACCCATCGGCAGGTAGTTCACCTACTGGTTAAAGAGTACGCAGTATTGCTGGTCTGGGGTGTGCTTACCGGTTTTTTATCTGCAGTAGTGGCAGTTCTTCCAAATTTCATTTTACCTGCAGGTAAAGTCCCATTCTGGACTGTTTTACTGATTGTTGCAGTAATCCTTCTCAATGGATTGATCTGGATTATCGGGCTTTCATGGGTTAGAGTAAGGCAGATTAAGTAATTATCAGTTCGTCTTTTTTTGAGTATAAATGGTATGTAATTATTTTGGAGGGATCTTCAGGTCCACCTTTAAGTAATGAGAATAAATAAATGACGTATTTTAGACTCAAGAGGATTGCGTGGATTGTGAAGACAAAAAATGCCACTATCCGTCAGTTGACGGACTAAGACTCAAAGTTATACTAAGTGTATTTCTTTCTATTTCAACACTTTGAGAACCTTAGTGTCTTGGCGACTTTGTGGCTATTTTAATACTTTTAATTTTTATTATAACAAATTTTCAATTACCAAAATGCGACATCTATTTGTTATCAGTACTTATATGATTCATCAAAACTATATATTTTAGAAAATGAGAAAATTAATTTTGTTGTTAAGTTACATTTTCATTATCCTTTTAGGTTATGGAAATACACCCAAAGTGCAGCCCTCATCAGAAGCTAAATCTGCATTCACTGCAAAATTTCCAGGTGCGACAAAGTTCAAATGGAGTATTGAAAAGCCTGGAGAATATGAAGTCGAGTTTAGGCTGAATGGTATTAAAACAGCAGCTTTGTTCGATCTCAGAGGAGCATTGATTGAAATTGAGGAAGAGATAAAAGAAGTCAACCTCCCGCAATCGGTGAAAACATCAATTATAAAAGATTTTTCAGGATATAAGCTCAAAGAAATAGAAAAGGTTACCAATCCCAATGGCGATATTACCTATGAAATGGAAGCTTTAAGGAGGAAAATTAAACTGGAAATTGCTTTTGATTTTGAAGGAGCTATAATTTCAAAAGAATCGTTAAAACAGGAAAAATAAATACAAAATAGTCCGATCGTTCAATAAGTTAAATACTAAGTTGCAGAAAGTATCCCGGTGATTTTTCTTCTCATGAACAGTCACCGGGTCACTTATTTCATATCCGGGCTCCCTGAATAACAATCGTCTCAGATTACAGCTCTATTCTCCTCCCTGAATAACAATCTTATCAGATTACACCTCAGTTCTCCTCCCTGAATAACAATCTTATCAAATTACACCTTAGCTCTCCTCCCTGAAAAATTAGGAGTCCGGATTACACCTTAGCTGGCCACAACTGGAAATTAACCGGCCGGATTACCCTTAATCGGATCCCCCAGAGGGATTTTACGACCGGATTACCCATAATCTAACCCCAAAAGTAAATTTTACGACCGGATTTCTTCACAGTTAGTCAGAATTATAAATGGAGCGGCTTGTAATGATGATTTTTGAACAGAATCCGTAGCATTGATGGATAAACAATCAGTAAAAGCGGGAGTGCAACGATAAAACCTCCGATCACCGCAATTGCCAAAGGCTGATGTAATTGGGCACCGGTACCTATACCAAGGGCGATAGGAGAGAGGGCGATAATTGCCCCCAGGGCTGTCATCAGCTTGGGGCGGAGACGGGTTGAGATGGCGTAGACAATGGCACCATCTGTGGTGGATGTTTTCAGCGTTTGCTCAAACTGCAGGAAGGTAAAGATGGCATTCTCACCAATGATTCCAATGATCATGATGATGCCGGTATAGCTTCCTACATTAAGCGGAGTATTTGTAATAAAAAGCGCAATCATACTCCCTGACATTCCAAGAGCTGCCAGAAAAACAATCAGCAAGGCAACGTGAAACTCCTTAAACAGAAAAAGCATTGTTGCAAAAACCAGTAGAACCGAGGTAATCAGTATTATCAATAGCTCACTGAACGATTTCTGCTGTTCCTGAAATGCTCCCCCATAGGTGATATGATAGCCATGAGGCAAATTAATTTTGGATTGAATTTCATGCTGTAAATCTTTCATGACGCTGCCCAGATCGCGGTTATTCAGCCGCGCAGTGACCGGAATCATTGACTGAAGGTTCTCCCTGTCGATCTCCGCAATACCTGCATCCACAGAAATATTGGCAAGCTGGGCAATGGGATGAAGTTTCCCTTCCGGAAGAAAGATTGATCCTTCTCTTAATTTCTCAAGGGAGGTGTTAGCCGCATCCGGGTATAACATACGAACCGTTGTCAACTGCTCTTTTTCATAAATATTGCCTACAATTACCCCTTCAAGCTGTGTTTGAAGCTGATTTTGAAAATCGGCAGGAGTGATCCCAAGAAGCGCCAGTTTTTTATGATCCGGCTCAAGATTAATCGACGGTCCTGCAATCGTTATCCCATTGAATACATCTGCCGTTCCTTCAACTCCGGAGGTGATTTTAGCCACTTTCCGCGCAAGTTCCTGCAATATCCCTACATTATCTCCATAGATCTTAATTTCGATCGGCTGGGTGGAACTCATCAGGTCCCCCAGCATATCACCAATCACCTGCCCAAAATCGATTTTCAGTGCGGGTTGTGACGATTCAACCCTTCGGCGAATCTCATCAATCACATCTTCTGTGGTTCTGGTTCTATCCTTCTTAAGCTGAATAAGGTAATCTCCATAGTTAGGTTCAGTGATGAAGAATCCCATCTGCGCTCCTGTTCTCCTGGAATAGGTCTCAATTTCAGGTATTGACGGGAAAATTTTCTCAACCTCACGCAACATCCGGTCCGTTTCCTGCAAAGAGGTACCCGGTGGAGAGGTGTAATCCAACACAATACTCCCTTCATCCATCTCAGGGAGAAAACCGGTCTGAAGCCTGCCCGAAATAAAATAAACAGCAATAACAAGAAAAGCAATAAATGCAAAGCTCAGGTATGGTTTGAAAATAAAGTAGGAGATCCATTTACTGGTTGTTTTATGCGCATCAGGATGGGGTTTTGAAACCTTATTGGTATGCCCTGAAAAGAACAGATAGATAACTGGTAATCCGATCCAGGTCACCAGAAAGGAACAAATCAGGGTGATCATCATCGTATTGGTAAGAATCTTGAAATAGGCGCCTGCCACTCCGCTTAAAATAACAAACGGGAGAAAGATCACAATCGTACTGATAGAGGACCCGATCATGGCCGGCAAAAGGAAGCCTACCGAACCGCTAATCAACTCCTTTGTAGGCTTTTCAGGAAACTCTTCATGGGTCCGATGAATCTGCTCTACAACGACAATCGCATCGTCAATTATTAAACCGATACTCGCAGCTATGGCTCCTAACGTCATGATATTAAAGTTGTAGCCAATTAAATACAGAACAACAAGCGTTAATGAAAGCGTGATGGGTATGGTGACCAGAATAACGGTGCTTGATTTAAGTGAACGCAAAAAAACAAAGGCGACAAGGATAGCCAGCAGAAGACCGATCCATAAACTGTCACTTACACTCTTTATTGAATCATGCACAAAATCCGCCTGTACATAATAGGGGGTCAGCTTAACATCCTTGGGTAAAATGTGGTTGTTTAATTCAGCTATTTTCTCGGTTACCCCATCGGTAACCTCAATCAGATTGGCATTGGGTTGTTTAACTACAGCCATCAGGATTGCACTTTTCCCATTTGCATTGATCCTCACATACTGCGTCTGCTCTGCAATTTTTATAGTCCCGATATCTTTAAGTTGCAAAACCCGTTTCCCATCATTGCTGATAATCAGGCTCTCAAGTTCTTCAAGATTCTGGACATTTGCATCCGTAACAGTGAGATATAGGCGGTTATAGTCGGTGAGATAACCATTACTGCTTATGAAATTGGTTTGACTTAATGCTGCAGTAATTTTTGCAGGTGTGATTCCCAGGGCAGCCATCTTTTGTGCATGCAGTTCAATATGATACTCCTTTGTTTTACCGCCTATCACCCAAACTTCGGCCACCCCTTGTGCCTGGGAAAGAAATGGCTTAATGGTATAGTTGGCTATTTGATTCAGCTCAATATTGCTGTGTCCCTTTCCTTCAATCACATAGCCGATAACCGGAAGGATGGAGGGGTTCATTTTTTCAACCGACAGGTTTGTCCCCGGTGGCAAATCGTTCTTAATCTGGTTGATCGATGATTCGATCTGCTGCTTGCTCAGATCAATATCGGCACTCCACTCCATAAATGCCGATATTTCACAATTACCCCGACTGGTTATGCTGCGGACTATCTTTAAATTTGGAACCCGCTTGATGGCGTTTTCAAGCGGCTTGGTAACAGTCACCATCATTTTCCCGATAGGTTGCAATCCACTGTCAGCTATGATCTTAATTTTAGGGAATGTAACCTCGGGGAATAGCGAAGATTGCATTTTAGAATAACTGTAAATCCCCGCCGCCAGAATGATCACAAGGATGACGATCACCGGATTCTTATGCGAAACAAAAAAATCTTTCATGCGTATATAATTTGTTTTTTTAAGGTCGCATGGAATAGCCATGATAAAATCTTCATTTCAGATGGAGATATTCTTATCATGGCTATTTCATCGGGTCAGTGTTGAATGATTTTCACAAATGCGGTATCCGACAAACCATAATTTCCTTTGCTGATAATCCGGTCCTGAAGCGTAAAGCCAGGAGAGAGAATTTCAACCTGATTCCCGGCAGTAATTCCGGGTTTAATGATTGTTTTCAAAGCTGTTGTATCATTAATAAGTCTCATTACCCAGAAGTTTTCCATCGTCTCATCGGATAACACGCACGATTTGTCAATTACCTGGGCGTTTGCCTTTGAGCTTTTAATCAGCTGAACCAGGACTGAAAGATTTTCTGGAAGAATAGCTTTTGTGACGGGTTTTACGATAAAACTCTGGGTTTGTGATACCGGATCAACACTTGACAACTTGCCGGAGATGGTTCCAGCCAGGATCGTTGAATCGGGCAGGTGAATACTACACTTTTTACCAATTACAGCGTACCTGTTCTGCTCGAAAGGTATATTCAGAATAAATACAAAACTGGATTGAGAGGCGAGGATGCAAAGCTGCTCCCCATCGGCAACATAATCATTGGTTTGTTTGGTTGCTTCAATAATAACACCCGAAGCAGGAGAAATGATGGTAAGCCTGCTCTTGAAGGGTAGCGTTGAATCTTTAGCCGAAAATTTGCTCAGCGCATCTGCTTCCTTTGTTTTAACAGTGTACAATATTTGCCCAATCTTAACGACATCCCCCTGATTTACAAATGATTTGTCGATATATCCGTTAATGTTTGATTTAACGATGTTTTTTCGCTGATAGGTTGATACGGCATTGAAATTAACCAGCTCACGAATTGGGATAGTTTGAACAGCACTTACTGACACCGGCGTGGAAACTTTAACCGGAATTTCTTCGGATTTTGTCGAAGCACTATTGCCGCAACCCATCAACTGTATGGCTAAAGATGTCGCCAAAATGGTTCTGATAGAATTCATTTGAGGTAATTCATTTGGTTGATAATTTGAAGTCGGTTCATCTCTGTAACCAGATAAGTGATTTTTGTGGCCGTATAATTATTAAAAACTGTGATGAAATCAAGAAACCGGACTATCCCTTTCTCTAATTCAATTCGGTAGAGTTCAATCAGCCGTTCCTGGTCTGTCAATTGATTTTTGATCTCGCCTAAAAGATGATCAGTCATAATAATTTGATTATTAAGCTGATCAAATTGAATCTTGTATTGCGAAGAATAATAATGTTTGTAATAAATCCGGGTATTCTCAGCCAGATCTATTTTATTGTACTGCAATTTGCGTTGTTTCCCGTCGTAAATAGGAACGGTAAAGTTGATACCGGCGCTAACTCCCAGGTTATGTGGCACGTTTGCAGGTGTGATGGCATTAATCCCGCCATCCGCATAAACAGTGATCTTTGGACGGTAATTAAGATCGATAATCTGGCGGCTATTCATATTCTTTAGACTGTCAAGTCGGAACTGAGCATAAACCGGTGAATTTTCAGGGTTCAGATTATTTTGGACCAGTAGTTCCGGTTTTGTTAGGTTAATGTCAACCTGATCGGTGATTCCGCAAAGCAGGTTTAGCAGTGCCATATCATTTTTAAGCTGAATAAAAGATTGAGAGATTGCAATTCCCTGAGCCTTGATCAGAATTTGCAGGTTCATATAATCAGTTACCAGGTACACCCCCTTATCAACCAATACTTTAATTGTTGTTTGCTCCTCGTTGAGCAGCTGAAGAACCGATTGGTTAAACGTATACTGCGTGAAATCGGTATAGGCAGTCAGGTATTGTGCAGTAATACTTTTTTTCAGGTCAAGTACCGTTATTTTGGCATTAAGTTTTATCGTTTGGTTCAGTAGCTCAATTGTCTGAAGTTGTCGGTCAATCCGCTTTCTGGTGAATACAGGTTGAGTTACATTCAGCAGTGCAGAATAATTTCCGCCATTGGTAATTGCATCATCATAACCCCAACCCGAACCGGATGGAAAATGTGCGGCCTGAGTAAGCTGATTAACCTGAGGTTTTAACGTAGCCAGTAATAACAGACTGTCTAATTTTCCGGAAATTCGCTGATTGTTGAAATCATACAGCAACGGACTGTTTTTGAGTCCGGAATTTATAAAACTGTCAAGTGATTGAGCATTAGCAATATCAATAAAAACGAGAGCAGAAATCAGGGCATACCAAAACTTTTTCATCATAGCTTATTTGTACCAAATACTTGAAATCCGGAATAATAGGGTAAAGATATAAATATATCAATATTGTTTTAAGTCAGTTTTGTCACATTTAAATAACTTTAGGAGTTTGCTTTTGTTAAGTTATTAAAACCCGAAACATTTAAATTCAGTTATTATGAAATATATAATTCTTCCAGTCTTCTTATTTGCATTTGCACTCTTCACAGGTGCTCAAAATCAGAATTCTGATGATTATAAGATTAAAAATATCGTTAAGTTTCAACCAGTCACTCTTCCATTTAACGCTGTTTCATTTGAATACGAACGGATGATAAATGGTAATAATGCAGTCACACTTCAGGTCGGAATTCCAAACCAAAAATCAATCATGGGGAAATTCGGAATCAATTCAAATTCAGATCTTAAAAGTGCGGAATTCGGATCGGCCATCATCCGGGGTGCCTATCGCCATTATACAGGTCAAAGCACACTCCCCAAAGGGTTTTATATCGAACCCTATTTAAAATATCAGCAACTTAAGGGTGGAGCCAGTATTGCCGGAGTGGATGACCAGGGTGATCCATATTCCGGAAAATCTGATGTGAAATTTAATACAATAAACATGGGATGCCAGTTGGGAATACAGTTCCTGATTGCAAAAAGAGTGAGTTTAGACCTATACTTTTTAGGATTGGAAGGGGGCCTTTTAAACGGAAGCATTACAACAACGCCAACTTCATACACAGAATATAATCCGATTATCTTAACTGTACTTAAGAATGTAATTGATCAGAATATTGCCCAGGCTCCCTCCTTTATCCGAAATAAACTCACAACCACACAAACATCTACCCAGGTTCTAATCAATGCCAAAAGTGCTGTATACCCATGGATCAGAGGCGGTTTCAGTATTGGATTCGCCTTTTAGTTCCTCGTTTTGTGCTTGACAAGAAGTCGCAGCGATTGATCATAAGTAATGTATTTCCAGGACCAGTCGAGCAAAACAAAAATCTTGTTTTTTACTCCAACAATTGAGAACAGATGGACCACAGACCATAGAAGCCATGCGAAGTATCCCTTAAATTTCGCGAATGGTAAGTCAGCAACTGCCAGATGACGACCAACCGTAGCCATTGAACCTTTGTCGGTATAATGAAATTCATGGAGCGGTTTATTAGCAATCATCTGTTTTAAATTATAAGCCAGACAGTTAGCCTGTTGCAAGGCAACCTGGGCCACCTGCGGATGACCGTTAGGAAAGGCAGGTTCCGTCATTAATGAATTATCCCCTAACGCAAAAATATTCAGATACCCGGTAATCTGGTTGAATGAATTTACAATTAGCCGGTTATTTCTTCCGTAAGAAGACAATTCAAGGCCTGCAATTTTATCAGATGTTATTCCTGCTGCCCAGATCACTGTTTTCACATCAACTGTCACGTCATCAGGTAAAGTGAGTGTACGGCCATCATAATTTTTTACTGGAGTTCCGGTAAAAACTTCAACTCCAAGATCATCAAGATATTTACTTGCAGTAACAGATGCGGTTTCTGACATGCCGGAGAGCAGTCGGGAAGAGGCCTCAAAAAGCATAATTTTCATATTCTGCAGATCAAGCTCCGGGTAGTCTTTAGGCATTACATACTTCTTTATTTCTGCAATGGCACCTGCAAGTTCAACGCCGGTGGGACCACCTCCAATAATGGCTACATTGAGGTATGACTTCACATCTTCCTCATCTTTCTTATTTAATGCCTTTTCGAAATTCTCTAGTGTCCGGTTCCGAATATAAAGGGCATCGGGTGCAGATTTCATCTGTAACGTATATTTTTCAATCTGTTCCTGATTGAAAAAATTAGTCTTAGCTCCGGTTGCCAAAACCAGAAAATCGTATTTAATCCGACCGATATCTGTAATTAATTCATTCTTATCCGGATGAACAGACTCTAATTCAGCCATACGAAAAAAGATTCCCGTATTTTGAAAGACTTTCCGCAGCGGAAAGGAGATCGCACTGGGTTCGAGCCCCGACATTGCGACCTGGTAAAGCAGCGGCTGAAAAAGATGGTAATTATTCTTATCGAGCATTACAATCTGGAATTTTTTCCGGTGAAGCTTTAACGCCAGTTTAAGTCCGGCAAATCCACCACCTACGATAACAACCCTTTTTTTATCCGTTTCAGGAATATTTAATATATAATTTTCTGACAACATTATTGATCTAATTGATTACGATTATATTAACGATCCGGGTTGCAATAGGTTGCCAAAAACAGGTTAAATAAAGGTTATATCGAAAACGGTTAACTTTACATTAGCAGCAAAAAAATAGCCCGGACATTAACTGTCCGGGCTATTCCAACTTATTTCTATTTATTTCTATGTATTTCTATTTATTTCTTTTTTTTTTTCGATTTCCTATTGTGGCACGCAGTTGATTACCTGGATATCCATTAACATTCCGGAACATCGGCCTTTGAAGGTAGCATTAATTCCAATTTTAACAGCAGAAAGTTGAGTTCCATACTTTACGACGTCAGCACTGTCTACCGTACAACTAACCCCTTCCATCGCATCCTCAAGGCTAATGACCATGCTATGGTTATCCAGGGTTCGAATGCTTTTGATTTCGCCTGTTACAGCGATTGCCTGATCCAGGTATTTTTTGGTGGCAATCGTTTCATCATTCCGAAAATCAGATATCAACTGTTTGGCTTGCAGTGAATAAATAGCATTTTCACCCGATACATTTCGGCGCGGCATATTAAAAACGTAATAAATCGAACCAAATGCGGCAATTAATCCAATCAGAAAAATCCACAGAACCAGACGAATTGTTTTTTTCTTTGTCATAACTATGGTAATTGTTGAAATGGAGCATAAACTGCATCTATCTTAATGGTAACCTCTTTGGCAATCTTATCCCTTACAGCTGATGGAATGGGGATATTAAAAGCCTCGGGAGTTACTTTAAATTCAGCCGAGGCTGCAATCTTACTCTTACCCGGAGTTATCTTGGCCTTCACCGTGACTTCGCTGCTAACTCCATGCATCGTTAATGTCCCTGTGATATCGGCAATTATTGACTTATCACTTTTCCAGTCGACAGGAGTTACAATCTTTCCTGTAAAACTTGCCTTTGGAAATTTAGCCGATTCCATATAATTCTCGTTAAAATGCTCCTCCATAAGTGCACGGCGGAATTTGAAGGAGGTGGTTAACACCGAGAACTTAACCACATTTTTTTCAATATCGATTACTGTTGTTGCCTGATTCGATTCGGCAACAATATCTTCAAGAGGCGTAGAGGAGTTAAAGATGATCTTTGCATCTTTTGTGATAAAAACATTCTGGGCCCCGGCAGTAAAGCAAAGTATACTTAAGGCGATAATTAAAGTTATTTTGTTCATAATCAATGTTTTAATTATTTACTAAATGAAAATACACGTGAAATATTGAATCCGAGGCGAATCCCGCCACTGCCCCAGGCACCCGTTGTTTTACCGATAAATCCCCCTTCACGCATGGCCTGAGAATTGGTTACCATAATCTGAAAAACGTGACCTCCGGTCTCAATATCGATACCCACAGAGAGTGGGTTGTAATATTTGGTAGCGCCTGTATTTGGCTGATTAATTGCATTTTCATTTCCACGATAGACATAGAAATATTCAACATTGAAGGCTATTCGCTTCGATAATTTGTAACGTCCGCCAACACCCAGTGAGAAAAGGTCATTATGTTCTATTTCGGTAGGAACGATATTACGGTGAATATAAGTTGGGGTTAACTGTAATGAAAAGCTTTCGTTAAATTTTCTGGCAATCATTATTTGTTGAACAAACGACATTCGGGATGTAAAATTCCGCTTCATTGCAGGGTCAACATTTAAGGAGATTACCTCCGTACTTGCTAAATAGGAGAGATGAATCGGCATGTTTTTCGCCCCGTTACTTTGTCGCAAAAGTGAAACCTTCGTAAAAGCATCAACAGTTTTTTCAAATGTACTGCGGCCAATACCAACTTCCAACCAATCGGTGAGACCGTATTCCAGGGCTAAATGTATAGTTCCCTGATCGAGACCCCAAAAATCGTAAGATCCGGTATTAAATTCACCAAACCTGTGCGATACTCTGAACTCAAGCTGGTTCTTCTTCATTCGCTCGACTGAATGGCCGTTAACTACCCTGGTTGACTTAAATGTAGCAGTAGCGTAGACTGTCTGCGGTTTGACCGACTTTTCCATTAAAGAATCTAGGTCCTGACCCGATGCCGAAATTGAAAATAACACACCCATCACAAGCAAGTGTATTAGAGCTAATGATCTATTTTTCATCATATTAATTGTTTAAAGTGCCTCTGGTTATCCAGCTTTTAATCATTTTGATCTCACATGGGCTTAACGTACCCCCACCCTTTGGCATTGGAAAGGATGAAGTATGGAGAATAGAACTCATAAGCCTGCCATTATCTGCATAGATTTTAACGTCTGCGTAATTCTCTAGTTTAATTCCTGAACCGCTCCCTGCTGCGTGTGCGTTTGCATGACATGAATAACAGTTGGAAAGCAATATTGGTTTAACCTGGGCAGTAAAATTGGTAACTGTGGTGTCGCATACCGCTGATGCAGAGTCAGGTTTTCCAAATAAAGCTTCATTGCTATCGTAATAACATCCTGTAAAAAACCAGGTAAGGAACAGGAAAATAAGGGGGGAAACTATTTTTTTATATTTTTAACTAATTCTGTATTAGACCATTTGCAACCCAAAGTTCAAGCTGTCGCATCTCACAATCGGTAATTTTATATCCCTGAGGCATTGGGATTGAAGTTCCTTTTACTGCTGCCATTAACTTTCCGTTATCCATATACGTTTTTATATTGGCATAACTATCCAGAAGAATCCCTTTTTGCGCACTGGCTCCGCTGTGGCACGAAATGCAGTTCCGGTTAACCAGCGAGGAGATCTGTTTTGCGTAGGTCACAACTCCGGTTGTATCGCATGCCGAGGCACAAGTTCCGTCGATTGCCCCGTTTTTAATCCAATTGTAAACACTATCCTTTACCGCCTGAGTTAATTTGGCTATCGAACCTCTTGGCATACTATTATTTGCAATGGATGTGTAGAGTCTGCTAGTATTTGGGGAACCAGCCTTGACCAGTTTTGTCATTACTGAAGAATAACTCGTAATTGTATAACCTTCTGCATGGGTAGTCTGGTCATGACAGCCTTTAGTACCGCAGGAGGATAACAAAACCGGAAGTATATCGCGCTGAAAACATACCTGACTGCCAGATCCTCCAAAGGTAGAACCTCCACCCCCGTTGCCCGTTGTGTCAACTGATGGAGGTGTATAGCAAACCGTATTTTTAGCCCCCTGATCAATCCATACCCTGATTAAAATCCGTTCGTTTTCGGATAATGCACCATCAGGAGGCATTAACTGAGTAAATCCTTTGCCTGTAATCGCCAGATAAGCCTTACTCTTTTGTGCATTAAAGGGGATTACTGATTTGAGGATCGTAGTGTAATCATTCAACCTTAAACCACCTCTATTGTCCCCCTGACCGTGACAAGTGGCACATTTATTTAAAAAGATCGGGGCTATTTCGGTATCAAAACAGACAGGTTTAAGTGCTGAAACATTAAGCCCGTCATGTCGGCATTGAACATTGGTCAATGCCAAAAATGACAATGCGGTTAGAAGTGTTAAAGAGTTCCGAATCGTTTTTCTCCCTTGCATAAATAAAATTTTACTTTAATGATATTTAGTAGATATTTAAGAAATATGATGAAAATTGCCTTAAGTAGGTTGCAATTTTCCAAAATAATTATTTAAAAACTGACATTGTAACAGTATTTTTAGCTCATTGTTTTCAAAGTTTATCCCATAATTACAATTGCGACTCAATTTTAATTCAATCTAAATTAGTGATGGATGGCTTCAATAGGAATTACGGGCGAGTTCTCAATCGAAATCATTGCATTAATAATACGGACCTCCGAAAACCTAAAAAGATCGTTCGGAGTGAGAAGGGCAGGAGTGACACGCCCTTCCTGCAGATAACGTTGAAGTCTTGTCCCCATTAGCAATGGAATTTTCTGCGAATACCATGTATTTCTAGATAAGAATATAGTATTCGCATATGAGGTGTCAGTGATTAATCCATTCTTAACAATCAATATATCATCATATTCCATTCTCTTACGCCATAAATTAGACAGTTCTGACCGGTCTGCATATTTGAATGAATAATCTATGTTATTATCGGTTACCAATTGCAATGAATTGATAGGCCGGATAGCATATTTCACATACTCAATTTTCAGAATTTCAATTCCATAAGTCACAGTACATTTAACGGTATCGTGGACTAAATGGATTGGAATGGAAAGCAACAACTCAAGCCGAACCTCAGGTTGATTGCCAAAAAAATGGGCGCGGGTTCGGTTGCATCGCTCGTTATGCAATTCAATTCGTTGAAAACGGCCATTCTCATAACAGATTGTTTCAATGAATTGGCACATAAACTTTATCAATTAGTTCCTGATATTCTTTCTCCGGGTCACTGAAAAAAGTGATCCCACCGCCACTTTTAAACAGATAACGGTGATCAATCTTTTCTATAAATCGGATCATTACAGCAGATTGGAGATTTTCACCATCAAAAATTCCAAAAACACCGGTGTAATATCCCCTGGAGTAATTCTCTGCCTTACTTATTATCTCAAGTGTCTTTTTCTTGGGGGCACCACAAATTGATCCTGCCGGAAGCAACTTTGCCATAATTTCGCCCAAATGATCCAGGTAATTCAAAGGTAACTCTCCTGTAACTTCTGAGCTAACCTGCAATAAGGTTTTGTCGTGAGTCTTGACCGAATTTATATACCTGAATTTTTCAACAGTTACATTTGTGGAAACCAATGCAAGATCACTTCTAATCATATCCACAATCGTATGATGTTCAGCAGTTTCTTTAATGTCACTTAATATTTTACTTTCAGCATTGGGAATAGAGCCATCAATGGTTCCTTTCATAGGAAAGGATGATATTTTACCTGTATGAATTGTAACGAAAAGTTCAGGCGAAAAAACAACGAATGAATCTTCAACTAACAATTTATAAGGTGCTTCACTCCTATGAAAAATCTCCTTTAAGGTAAGCGAGGTTTCAACAGGAGTGGGAAAAGTAAGATTTGTAAGAAAGGAATTACCCCTCTTGATTTCACTTAGAACCTGATCAAACGATTTTCTGAACAGATCATAAGAAACCGGAAATTTGTTAAATGTGAACTTGTTATTTGTAACTATCTGTTTACTAATATTATGAAGATTGTCAAATGTGTAAAATATTCCGTTTTCAGCAGCCTCTTCCAGTGGTATAACTATCGGTTTTTTCAGCTCAAAATCGAGGATAAAAAGAAAAGGTCTCCCTTCTTTTCCCCATTGATTCATTATTTCAGTAAAATTATCGCAAGTAATATTCTTCATAATTGTCTGCCAAGTATTGATCGGAGCAATTGAAGATCAAGAATTACAACCTGGTTTCTTTCCCAACGGATAATCTTCTCGTCTTCCAACTCGCTGATTGTGCGAGCTATTGAAGGACGCGCAACCCCAAACATTTCGGCCAGACTTTTTTGACTTTGATTTAAAAAAACAAGCATTGTGCCTGGTTTTAAGTGATTTAATAAATAATAAGCTATCTTTTCCCGGATTGTTTTAAAACTCAAAAATGTAATTTTCCGGGATAAGAACTGAGCTTTCCCCGACACAATATTAAGATAATTGTTCAATAATCTGAGATCATTCGATAATAATTGTGTGAAATCATTTTTTAAAAAAATTAGTACCTTGCCATCGGACAATGCAGATAAATTAACCGGGAAAAAACTTTGGGGACCATATAGAAATGCAGCAGCGACCATCTGAGGGGGTTCTATCTCTTCAATCTTTAAACTGTTACCGGAAAAATCAACCATTTCGCCCTGAAGTTTTCCTTCTAAAAGGATCATTGCACGCTCAACCTTTTCACCGGAAAATGCCAAAACTTCCTGGTTCGAAAATGTCCGAATTTGATGAAAAACCTTATTAATCAGTAAGTTAATCTCGAGAGTGTCAAGCCCTGAAAACAATGGGGATAATTTTAGGATATCAAACATTCGTTTTTTTCACAAATATAATCGAAGTGTAACAAATGTTACACTCTGGAAAATCACTCACCTGTATTTTTGTCATCGGAATCGGGAAAGTCCCAATTCTCTGAACTGGTACTCTAAATATTAAAATATTCAATCAATGGAGCGTGAAATTATAAAGATTAATGAGGATTTGTGCAATGGTTGTGGACTTTGCGTTCCCAATTGTCATGAAGGAGCTCTTCAGATTATTGATGGCAAAGTTCGTTTGGTCAGTGATTTAATGTGCGACGGCCTTGGTGCGTGTATCGGCCATTGTCCGGAAGGTGCGATAACCATCGAACGCCGTGAAGCAGAGCCTTATGATGAAGTAAAGGTCATGGAAATTATGGTCTCCAAGGGATTCAATACCGTTGTTGCCCATCTTCGCCATTTAAGGGAACACCAGGAAACAGTATTTCTTAAGCAGGGAATGGCTTATCTTATTGCAAACGAATCGAAACTTGATTTTATGGTAAATGATGTGAAAAATGCTGTTCATCAGCAGGCACAACCCAATTCTGAGACGGGATGCGGGGGTGGGTGCCCCGGATCGAGAACTGTAATTTTTGATCCTGCGGAATTTAAAATGGCAGATCCTCAGATTAAAGGATCCGTGCAATCACAACTGCGACAATGGCCGGTACAATTGCATTTAATCAACCCTGGTGCCTCTCATTTCATCGGATCGGACTTGTTGGTTGCGGCCGATTGTTCTGCATTTGCCCTCGGAGATTTTCATTCAAACTGGCTGAAAAACAAAACATTGGTCATTGCTTGTCCCAAACTCGATCAGGGGAAGGAGATCTATTTACAAAAGTTTATTTCGCTGATTGATAACGCAAAGGTTAATACCATTACCGTATTAATTATGGAGGTGCCGTGTTGCGGAGGATTACTTCAATTGGTCGAAATGGCATTATCCCGCGCAGGTAGAAAAGTTCCTGTAAAGGCAATAACAGTGAGTATTAAGGGCGAAATACTTGGCGAAGAATGGGTTTAAGCAGATGGGACCTTAAATTCGCCTTGTTGTTTTCATGGAATAATATGATATAAATGAGTTAGTTAAGTAGTTTTCTTTTGCATCTTACACATTTTATTAAAAAATCAAATTTAATGGAAAAATCAAAATTATTCAGATTATCCGATCAAATTGGTTATGCCGACAATTCGGTGGTAAGTAAGACAATCATAAAAAAAGAGACGGGAACAGTCACCCTGTTCGCATTCGACAAAGGTCAGGGGTTGAGTCCGCATATTGCACCCTTTGATGCATTGGTTCAGATCGTTGATGGTGAATGTAGTTTTCAGATTGGAGAGCAAAAGAATCAAATGAAAGCTGGTGACTGTGTAATTCTCCCCGCTGGCATTGTTCATTCAGTTGATTCGGTCACTCCGTTTAAAATGCTGTTAACCATGATAAAAATTTCATGAAACTCTTCCTCTGATAAGGTGCGAATGAATCTTGCTGACATCTTTTTAGTACCTTCGCGGTAAAATAAAATGATGTTGGGATGAAGAAGTTGTTTACGTATTTTATTCAGGGACTTTTATTAATAGCTCCATTGGGATTAACGGTGCTGATCGTTTACCGCATTTTCATGTTTACAGATGGAATATTGTCGACCTATCTGGAGGAGCACTTTGAGATCAAGACTCCAGGTCTGGGAATCCTTATTCTTTTTATTTTTTTAGTCTTGCTGGGCATGATTGGTGAGACTATTTTAGCCAAACCACTCAAGAATTTAATCAACCGCATTCTGCAAAAAACGCCCTTCCTTAAATTGATTTACTCTTCGATTAATGATTTGTTTTCAGCATTTATCGGGAAGGAGCGAAAATTTCATCGCCCGGTTATGATGCTTTTAAACAAAGAGAATAATTTATGGAAAATAGGTTTTGTGACCCAGGATTTACCAATTTTGATTGGAGAAAATCAATTAATTACGGTCTATTGTCCTTTTTCATACGGGTTTGCAGGCGAAATTTATTTTGTACCAGCAGCCAATATTAAGCCACTGGAGGTACCACCTTCTGAAGCTATGAAATTTATAATTTCAGGAGGGGTTTCCGGAATTGATTTTAACACAATTCAATAAGGCGATTAAGGAATATTCCTCTTTTTTATAGTTTCTTGTAAGTTTTCATCGGCCGAAAATCTTTTTACCTTTTTCTTTTTGTCGATGGAATTTTCCTTCGCTTCAATCTCTTTCTTTTTTTGATCTCTCGATCCTATCTCAGAAGAGGGAGCTTCCCCTTTTTTCTTCGATAATTCCTTTTTCTTCAGCCGTTTCATTTCCTTTTTATTTTGTATTTCCGACTTGTTGGCAGGTTGGACCACTTTTGATGCAAAGATGGGACCGGAGCACATAAAAAAAACAGCCATTAACGAAATTACGATTATCTTTCTCATAAAAACAGTTTTTAAAATTTCCACTACCCTTTATAAAATATGTTTATTGAAAATACAAAATTTCAGGATATTTTTTGTCAAAAAATCGCATTATTTTAAAGACTAAAATTCAATGTTTTTTTTGATTAAAAACGGAATTAAAATATTCGTAAATAATTGTCTGTAAATTAGATATATTTTAAAGGCTGATTTTTTATGTTGTCGGATTGTCATGTAATTAAGGCTGGCATGTTGTGCGAGAGGTTTGTCGGACTGCCATTATTGCAGAAATTAATTCTTTGGCGGGAATTTTGATACTTTAAGGATGTACATTTGAATAAAAAATAAAATTTAAAGCTATGATTGGAAGTTGGATAATATTTATTGTTTTTGCTTTGGCGAGCTGGTTAATCAGTCATCAGTTAAAACGCCGTTTTCAGGAATACTCAGAGATTGCTACATCGAATGGGATGTCTGGAAGAGAAGTGGCTTTGCAGATGTTACAGGATAATGGAATACAGGGAGTTAGAATTGAATCGGTCGAGGGAAAGCTGACTGATCATTACGACCCGACGACCAAAACCATCAATCTGAGTGAAGATGTTTACAGTGGACGAAGTGTAGCCGCAGCCGCAGTTGCAGCCCATGAATGTGGTCATGCCTTGCAGCATGCCGCTGCATACCAGTGGCTTGGTTTACGGTCAGGGCTTGTTCCTGTCGTAAGTTTTGCATCCCAATGGATGCAATGGATTTTATTGGCCGGAATCCTTTTGGTTAATACCTTCCCTGCAATCCTGTTAGCAGGAATTGTCCTTTTTGCAATGACTACTTTATTTAGTTTTATAACGTTACCCGTTGAGATCAATGCCAGTCATCGTGCATTAATCTGGATCAGGACATCAGGGGTAACCAATGCTCAGACTCATCTGAAAGCAGAAGATGCCTTAAAATGGGCTGGTTACACCTATATAGTGGCAGCCTTAGGTTCTCTGGCTACACTATTGTATTACGTTATGATTTATATGGGGGTAAGAAGAGATTGATATTAGCAGGAAGCCAGGACATTATGCCCTGGCTTCCGAATTTTCTTTTAAAAAATATTATTTATAAAATCACGTTCAGGGGCAGTCGGAAATTGGGCATCAGTTGCAAACTGCGGATGACGTTTGATCCACTGTCCACGTGTAAAATCCGGAAAATCAACCAAAGCACCACCTCGTGCGACTGACATTTCTGACAAGGCAGAAACAGCACTCCAGGCAGCAGCGTCATAAGCATCCAAAGGAACAGGTTTTTTATTGCGGACAGCATCAAAGAAATCGTTGAGCATAATAAAGTCCATTCCGCCATGGCCTGAACCTAATGCCTGTTCACCCTTGTCTCTCCAGTACTTATGATCATACTTCTTTAGCCACTCTTCCGCCTTATCCCAGTTGTGAGGTTTACTTTGTCCCTCTATGTAAATCTGTTCCCCTGCATCCATCCATTCACCTCCACCTTCACCTTTCCAAAGGCCATTAGTCCCCTGAACACGGAATCCTAAAGAATATGGACGGGGAAGGTTAGTATCGTGGGTAACAATGATTGTTTCACCGTTGGCACATTTAATCATTGATGTAACAATATCGCCCAGATTAAAATTTATATTCTGATAGGGGTGATCCTTGCCTACATGATCGTCAATAAATTTGCTTAAACCCCTTGATTTTGTTGCCATTGCAGACAATGTGAGGAAACGGTTACCGCGGTTAATATCCAGGTAAACGCCAATCGGGCCGAGACCGTGAGTAGGGTAGAGGTCGCCGTTACGTCGAACAGCATGAAGACCGCGCCATTTCGCTTCAGAATGAGCCTCTTTGCCTATCTTTAAATCATGTGTCTCGACATCAAATTTCACGCCACGTAAATCGTGCTCATATCCACAACGGCAGTGAATCAATTCACCGAAAAGATTAGTACGCACCATATTTAAAATCGCCATCACGTCGCGCCGGTAGCAAACATTTTCCATGATCATTACCTGATTTCCTGTCTGCTCGTGAACATTCACAAGATCCCAGCACTCTTCCAGGGTATTGGCAGCCGAAACTTCAACTCCGGTATATGGAACGCCCGCTTTCATGGATGCTATGGCCATAGGGACATGCCATTCCCACGGTGTGGCAATTATTACAGCATCAAGAACTTCATTCTTTAACATCTCTTCAAAAGCATGATCGCTGCCTGTGTAGGCTTTGGGAGCTTTCATCCCATTCTTTACAACCATCTTCTGAACATTATCAATCGCTTCCTGGCTGATATCACAAATTGAGACTACCTCAATCCCTCCAACAGTAATTGAATCATGAACATGACCGCTTCCCCGGCCGCCAATACCAATAAAGCCCACTCTTACGATGGCTGGATCATGCACACCCTGTTCTTTACCTTTAACTTTTTTCTGGCCAAATGCGTTTTCAGCTAATCCCATTCCTGCTAAACCTATTCCGGCTACAGTTCCAATTTTAACAAAATCCCTACGGTTTGTTTTCATTCAATTTTTATTTAGTTGATTGGTAATAAATAATTATCTTAAGATTTATCTGTTTTGAAAATTCGGCTTATTCGAAAAAAAAGATTGCCTAATTGGTACCTCAAAACTATAAAATAAAATCTTTGAATACCTTTGTCGGGTAAAATATAAAAATTATTAATTATGAAACAAAAAGGTCTGGTGCGCCAGGCAGATCATGTTTTAACTTTTAAGAAATTTGGCCGGAAGGGATATTCTATTTTCCAGAGTCTGCATAAAATTGTGCGAATTGGTTCTCTGAGTATCATTTATTTGTTGTTCGCTATACCTGCCAATGCTGAAAGAAACATGATTATTGCCGGACACGACTCGATCAGCTCAATGAAAGACATTGAGGTTGAGGAGGTTGTCGTCAGTGCACAGCGTGCCCCTGTTGTATTTTCACAGGTTGCGCGCATCGTTAAAGTGATTGGAAAAGAAGAGCTTCAATCCTCACCTGTTCAGAGTCTTCAAGACTTGCTCCGGTATGCCATGGACGTAGATGTGAGGCAGCGAGGAGGGTTAGGAGTACAATCAGACATTAGTATTCGCGGAGGTTCGTTTGATCAGGTGCTCATCCTGCTCAACGGAATTAACATCAATGATCCGCAAACAGGGCATCATTCACTAAATCTCCCGGTTAGTTTTGATGCAATCGAAAGAATAGAAATCCTTGAGGGGCCCGCTTCCCGCATTTATGGTCCCAATGCATTCAGTGGAGCAATCAACATCATTACAGGAAGTTCGGAAAACTCCAATCTCAAAGGACGCATAAGCGGAGGTGAGAATGGGTATTTCGATCGTGGAGTTTCAGGTACAATCGTAACAGGGAAGGTCAGGAATTTTGTATCAGTCGACCGGCGAAGTTCTGACGGTTATATCAAAAATACCGATTTCAAGCTCACAGATGCCTTTTACCAGGGGAAACTAACTTCAAAAGCCCTTGCCTTGGACTGGCAGGCAGGCCATACAAACCGTAGATTTGGAGCCAACAGTTTTTACACTCCTGCTTACCCCGATCAATTCGAACAGGTAAAAACATCCTTCGCTGCCGTAAAAATCGAAACAGGAAAGATTTTACATGTTACCCCCTCACTCTATTGGCGCAGAAATCAGGATCGGTTTGAACTTTTCAGATATCCTGAACTGGCAGCTTCGTGGTATTCAGGGCATAATTATCATCTTACAGATGTTTATGGCGCCAATTTAAATGCATGGTTCGTATCTGCATTGGGCAAAACTGCTTTTGGTAGCGATTTTAGAAGTGAAAATATAAAGAGTAACGTGCTGGGTAAGCCTTTGGGAAAACCGATCCCTGTCCCAGGTGAAGATGGTCACTTCTTTACGAAATCCGATGCCCGTACAAATTTCAGTTTATTTGCAGAGCATTCTGTTTATTTGCAGCAGTTTACAGCGTCAGCAGGATTAATGGCCAACTGGAATTCTCAATTAGGGACAAAGTGGAATTTTTTTCCGGGGATTGATCTTAGCTACCACCTTTTTAAACCGATAAAGTGGTATGCTTCAATAAATTCATCGCTGCGAATGCCAACCTTTACTGATTTGTATTATTCAAGTCCCACCAATAAGGGGAGCACCTCACTTCAGCCAGAAAAGGCGGTTGAATACGAATCGGGGTTTAAATATGAGCTGAAAGGAATTGATGGACACTTTGCCTATTTCCATCGCGATGGAAAAGATATTATCGATTGGGTTAGAAAACCGTCTGATAATATTTGGTACGCTCAGAATATTACAAAACTGAATACTGACGGACTTGAATTTTCCATTAAGATTAATCCAGGTAAAGTATTGGATAAAAGGATATTTATTCAAACTATAAATCTCTCCTGGTCATATCTGACCCAAAATAAACAATCCGGAATTTATGCATCCCAGTATGTTCTTGATTATTTAAAACATAAGATAAATCTTGGCGTTTCCCACAATGTTATCAAAAATGTTGGAATCAATTGGCAATTTGCTTATCTGGACAGAAACGGGACCTATACTAACTGGGATGGCTCGAAATATGGAAATGAAGTTGATTATAAACCATTTATTTTAGTTGATACCCGACTTTATTGGAGCAGAAAGGGAACTACCTGCTATCTTGAGGCTTCAAATCTGTTTAATAAAGGTTATCACGATTTTGGAAATGTTCATGAACCGGGAAGGTGGCTGAAAATAGGAATCATTCATCAACTTAATCTGTAATCGACAAAAGGGGAGGATTTGGCTTCATTTCCCGTTTATTTATTGCCGAGGATTTAAAAATGACTATCTTCGCCATGCAAAAAAATAAAGGAATAATCTATGTTAAAAGGAATTTTAGCCATTTCAGGCCAACCAGGGCTTTATAAAGTGATTTCGGAAGGTAAGAATAATGTAGTGATTGAATCTTTGCTAACAGGCAAAAAATCAACTGCTTATGCTGATGCCAAAATGAGTACTCTCGAAGATATCGCTATTTACACCTCATCAGAGGATGTCCCTTTGAAGAAAATATTTAAGAAAATTTCGGATAAAGAAAACGGTGGTCAGGCGATAAATGCAAAAGCTTCGCCGGAAGAACTTAAGAAATATTTCGAAGAAGTACTTCCTGACTATGATAAAGAGCGTGTTTACGGTTCTGATGTAAAAAAGGTGCTCTCCTGGTACAACTTACTGCATGAAAAAGGGTTGTTGATCTTTGAACCTGAAACAGCAGTGGAAGGTGGGTCTGAAACAGAAACTACCAATTCGGAGGTTGCCGAATAATTCCCAGGTCAATTCTGTAAATCGAATAAATAAAAACTTCAAGAGATATTTGTCCTTATTAATAAAGGATTCATGATATAAAAAAAGAGCGGTAATCTTATGATTTCCGCTCTTTTTTTATATAGTCTGCTGGTATATTTAACTCAGATAACAATTATAATATTCGTGATAATCAATATGATGTAGTAGTTTCGGTTAAACTTTTTCTGCAATAAATTTTTGAATATTATTTTCAATTCTTTTTCCTGCATTAGCCACATCCCCTTTTACAAACTGGTCACCCGTGATGTTTTCAAAGAGCTCTATGTAGCGTTCAGAGATTTGATTGACAATCTCATCGGTCATTTCCGGCACCTTTTGTCCTTCAAGACCCTGAAATCCATTTTCAATTAACCACTGACGCACAAATTCTTTCGAGAGTTGCTTTTGATTCTCACCCTTTTCAAGTCTCTGCTCATATCCTTCGGCATAAAAATAGCGTGATGAGTCGGGGGTATGAATCTCGTCAATGAGGTAAATCTGATCCCCCTTTTTTCCAAATTCATATTTGGTGTCCACAAGGATCAAACCTTTGGCAGCTGCCATTTCAGTCCCGCGTTCAAAGAGCGAACGGGTATATTTTTCAAGTATTTCATATTCTTCGGCAGATACAAGTCCCTGTCTGATAATCTCTTCCCGTGAAATATCCTCATCATGCCCTTCTTCAGCTTTAGTCGTAGGGGTAATGATTGGAACCGGAAATTTCTGACTCTCTTTCATACCTTCCGGCATAGCAACACCACACAAAACTCTTTTTCCTGCACGATATTGTCTCCAGGCATGACCAGTCAGATATCCTCTGATTACCATCTCAACTTTGAAGGGTTCGCATAAATGACCTACGGTTACCATTGGATCAGGAAGTGCTATTTTCCAATTAGGAACAATATCTGCGGTAGCATCCAGAAATTTGGCAGCTATCTGATTCAATACCTGTCCTTTAAATGGAATTCCCCTGGGCAAAACCACATCGAAAGCAGAGATCCTGTCGGTGACGACCATCACGAGGTAATCGTTATTGATATTATAAACATCTCTTACCTTTCCTTTATAGAAACTGTTCTGTCCTGGAAATGAAAAATTGGTTAAAACTATTGAATCACTCATAATCTGTATTTTATTTGGTTGTTAATAATCTTCATTATGCAGGATATTATAACGATCGTAG
>CAIVCR010000013.1 GCA_903904515.1 uncultured Bacteroidia bacterium | reverse complement strand
AGCAGAAGACGGCATACGAGATAGTCACTAGTGACTGGAGTTCAGACGTGTGCTCTTCCGATCTATGAAGGGCCCCGACTGCGGAGAAACAACTCATTTCTGCACGATAAGGCGGACTGAGATGGAGGGACTGAGAGATGGAGGGACTGAGAGAGGAAGAGACTGAGAGATGGAGAGACTGAGAGACTTTGAGAGGGAGTGAGGGAGAGACTGAGAGTGAATTAATGTGCTAATTTGCTAATGTGCCAATTTGAAAATGAAGAATTAAAAAATCCGGCGATTTGATAATTCGGACATGACGAATTTTTTTCGATACCCTGAAGGGGTTAAAGACGAATAGCCCCGTTGTGGCTTGCGAAACCGGGGATGGGTAAAGCCAACGTAATGCAACCCTGAAGCGGGTTGAACTTTTATTATAGAAATATCAATTAAATCAAGGAATATGAATCTATTTGATCAGATCAGCGAAGATATCAGGCTTGCAATGCTGGCCAGAGACAAAGAGAGACTCGAAGCATTACGTAACGTAAAAAAAGTGTTGCTTGAGGCGAAAACGGCTAAAAGCGGAGCCGAAGAGTTGAGCGATGATGCTGCAATTAAGGCCATTGCCAGGTTGGCCAAACAGGGACGTGATTCTGCAGAGATCTATAAACAGCAAAACAGGATGGATCTTCACGATCCCGAGATGGCCCAGGTTAAGATTCTCGAAGGCTATTTGCCAACGCAAATGGGTGATGAAGAATTGACAGCAGCGATTTCTGCCATAATTGAAAAAACAGGGGCAACCTCGATTAAGGAGATGGGAAAAGTGATGGGGATTGCCTCCAAAGAGCTCGCCGGGAAGGTAGATGGCAGACTTATCTCAGACAAGGTTAAAAGTCTCCTGGCTTAATTTTTAATCTATATTTTAGCAGGAACAGGTATTCCTAAATACAAAAAAACCGCATAGATAACAAAGAAATAGAACAAAGAGTCGCCGGGTTTAAAGTAATTATAAACTCTGCGACTCTTTGCGCCTTCTCCGCGTTACTCGGCGGTTAAAAACCTGTGATTAAATATTTAAACCTTAAATCTTTTTGCTACTTCGCTCCAGTTGATTACCTTGAAGAATGCTTCAATGTATTCAGGACGTCTGTTCTGATATTTCAGGTAATAGGCATGTTCCCATACATCAATAGTTAATATAGGAGAGCCTTGTGTTTCAGTAACATCCATCAATGGATTGTCCTGGTTAGGGGTTGAGGTAACGATCAGATTGTCACCTTTCTGAACCAGCCATGCCCATCCGCTTCCAAAACGGGTGACAGCAGCTTTGGTGAATGCCTCTTTGAACAAATCAAAAGAACCAAAGGAACCATTTATCGATTCAAGTAATTTACCTTCAGGTCCGGCAGGACCTCCGGGTGTCAGAACATCCCAGTAAAGGTTGTGATTGTAAAATCCACCTCCGTTATTCCGGAGAGCAGGGGCAAGTTTTGAAACATTTGAAAATATCTCTTCAATGCTTTTCCCTTTGAGCTCGGTGTTCTCAACTGCAGCATTCAGGTTGTTGGTGTAAGCTGCATGGTGCTTGGAGTGGTGAATCTCCATGGTCTGCGCGTCGATATAAGGCTCGAGAGCCTTGTAATCGTATTGGAGCGTTGGTAATGTAAAACTCATGATTCTGTAATTTTAATTGTTTACCTTTATTAAACATACAATGGTGAAAAAGGTTTACCTAAAATGGGGGATAATTTGCTTGTTGTGCTAAAAAAAAATATCTTGCACCCTTGTTTTTTGTTTCAAACGATTTTTAAAAAAGGTAAATGGATACTATTGAAGATTCCCCAATGATAAACACCTCTGAAAATCCCGTAGTTAATCATTCTGCTGCAGGGAAAAAAATTGAACTTAAGGAGGTTAACTCAAAATCAGAATTGAGAAAGTTTATTCATTTGCCTGCGGCGGTTCATAAGAACCATTTCAATTGGGTGCCGCCAATATATATGGACGAATGGGAATTTTTTAATCCAAAAATTAATAAATCATTCCTTTCATGCGATACGATTTTGCTGCTGGCTTACTGTGAAGAAAAGGTTGTAGGCAGGATTATGGGCATCATTCACAACAAATACAATGCATTGCATGAAGAGAAAAATGTTCGTTTTGCATTTTTTGAAACATGGAATGATGATGAAGTGGCTAAAGTATTGCTGCACGCGGTAGAAGACTGGGGCCAATCAAAAGGGATGGAACGAATGATCGGACCACTTGCCTTTTCGGATAAAGATCCTCAGGGGTTTCTTATCGAAGGGTTTGATGAACCTGTTGTAATTGCTTCAAACTGTAATTTTCCTTACCAGGTTGAACTGCTCGAAAAGAACGGATTTACCAAAGAGGTTGATCTGGTGGCCTATCAGATTAAAATTCCACATCCGGTTCCCGAATTTTACATCAAGATTCAGGAACGGGCTGCCAGGAACAACCCTGGTTTACAGGTGTTGGAGTTTACCTCGCGAAGAAAAGTAAAGCCTTATATTTATCCGGTTTTAAACCTGCTTAATCTCACCTTCATTGATATTGTTGGTTTTACCCCCTTTTCAGAGAAAGAGATGGACGATTTTGCCAACAGATACCTTTTCCTGATTAATCCCCGTTTTATCAAGCTTGTCGTGAATGAAAAGAAAGAGGTCGTCTCGTTTGTGATCGGGATGTCACACATAGGCGATGGAATCATTAAAGCAAAAGGGAAGCTATTCCCCTTTGGTATATTTAAGATTTTTGCTGCAGCCCGGAAATCGAAGCAGATCAACCTGCTTCTGGGAGGTGTCGATCCGGCCTACCGTGGCAAAGGACTGGATGTTTTGATGGGGATAAAGATGTTTGAATCAGCACACAAGCTTGGCAAGACCACGATGGATTCACACCTTGAACTGGAAAACAACACAAAAGTTCGTGCCGAAATGGAAAAAGTTGGCGGCCGGGTTTATAAACGATTCAGGGTTTTTGGAAAGAGTCTGGGTAACTGATCAGACTGGTTTTTTCACGTTTATGGCGTTCATCCCTTTCAGACCTCTTTCGAGTTCAAAATTGACAACATCGCCCTCTTTTACATCTTCAAGTAAACCATTGATATGGACGAAATATTTCTCGTTTGTCTCATGTTCCTTGATAAAGCCATACCCTTTTGAATCGTTAAAGAAATCTATTCTTCCGATCCGGACAGCAATTTCATCCTCCTCTTCCCTACGTGGGACACTGATTTCAATGGTACTGGCATTAACTTTCCGTTTCTTGGATGGATCCGGCGGAGTGTCGGTGAGATTTCCGTTTTCATCAACATAAGCCAGCATGCTTTCGAAATCGCCGCCTGTTGCATTCTCTTTACGCTCCTCTTTCTTCTGGCTCTTCTCAAGCCGCTTCTTCAAACGTTTTTTCTCTTTCTCTTTCTTGTTAAAGGTATCCTGCGATTTTGCCATTCATTATTAGGTTTTAATTTATCTTAACTGTTCATCTTGAATACGATGGGGTGCATAAAAAACTTAGGGCAAGCAACTTTACCTGTAAGAACCAACTAAAGCTGACCATAAAACCAGGGAATACTCGAAAGATATTTATACGATTACCGTTTCGCAAAGGTACGAAAAAATATGAAACCGTTACCCGCCAATTTTTTGTCTGTATAAGGCTGAGATCAATAATGATATCTGTCAAACATATGACATCCTCTGGTTCTCAGTTTTCCCAGAATCTCCTCAAATGATTGCTCAGAAAGGTTTCCCATCGATCCCCGGCAAAAAGGACAGGCATGCACTTCGCCGTTGGGATCAACATAAATATACCGGTTACCGGCACCAAAACATCCGAATTTCCGCTGGCTCTCACCAAAAAAAGAGATGACCGGAAAATCTCTGTACCGCGGATCGCTATTGAAACGAACAGCAAAATCAGAAAGGATCTTTACATGCTGATCATCAAGAGAGACCTTTTGACCGTTAAATTTCCCGGTAGCGCGAGGTTCCAGTATCCTGATAAAATGGGCTCCGTGATTTTTAGCCAGTTGAGCATACTTAACCAGATTTTCTTCTGACACAAATTCGCGGGTTGCACATAACGAAAGACTTGTAATCAACCCTGCCTCAATGCAATTACTCAGGGCCTCTAAAGCCCTGCCAAAGCTTTTCTCATTATTTCTGAACGTATTGTGAAGCTGTGCGTCCCAATGATCCAGACTGATGTTAACGCCTGTCAGACCGGCACTTTTCAGGGTAGCAGCCATTTCCCGGTTCAAAACAAAACCCGATGTAAGCAGCCAGCAGTCCATAGATGCAGAGGCATCTTTAATGAGTTCAACTAAATCATTAAACCGGACTAAAGGTTCACCTCCGCTGAACTGGATATGCCTTAATCCATAGGTTTTAAAAATAGAGAGAATTTGTGAAAGCCTCTTCAGATCCAGAGTGTCAGTTTGAGCAAGATTGTCCCACTCATAACAGTGACGGCACGAAAGCGGGCAACGGTTTGTAATCCCCCAAATAAGGGTCTGCAGTGCAGCCATTTTGCCGGTATAAGTGTTTTTATTCCGCCCGTTTCTTACAAACTCTCCCTGAATGAGATTTTTTAACCTCTCAGAAGGGAAACTGCAATAATCTGAATTCCATAAATACTGACTGCCTGATTTGATACATTTTGAAATACGCTTCGATCCATGAACTTTCCTGCGAACATCACCCAATCTTTTCATCTCCGATATCGCCCGAAACGGATTGCCAAAAAACTTAAATGCCTCAGCAATAACAAATATCCTGAGTCTGCTCCGTAAAAGCCAGACGCTCCATCCGGAAATTATCTTTGGTGTTTCTGACATGTATAGTTAGCTCAAAGGTTAAAAAACGATGTTCAGGGCTTTGCTACCAATTGCTCCAATATGTTGAGTTGTTCATTGACAAATTGGTTGAAATGTCCCGGCTGTTTGAATGCTTTCAGTTGCTTAATGTCGGGTTTCCCGGCAGGATTACGAAGTACCTGGTACCACCCTTTACTATGCAGAATGACCGATCTGCTTTGGCCAGTGGCTACCGGTAAATCAAAAGTTACTACAGCCTGGTTTGTCATCTCTGGCTGGGTATAATACTTGTCATCATCATGAAGCAATAATTCCGAGACATCTTTTTGATTCTCAGTAATAGCCGATTTAACAGGAATCGTGTAGGAGGTAACTGGTGTCGAGGGTGAATAGTCAATAGCCGCATAGTCAATTTCCCACAGGTGGTTGCCAAATTCAAGCTTTACCTTTAAGGGATTTGACTCCTTTCCATTCAACGGAATAGAGAGTACATCATCTTTATATTTCAGGGGCCCCGCGACGTTATAATAATCTACAAACTCCCACTTGCCACTGCGTTCAACATAAACTGAGAGTGGAATTCCCTGGTCGAGACTCCACCGGAGCATTTGGTCAGCCGGGGCTGATTTTTGTTTCTTTTCAAACTTATTAAAGGCAGAACCAAACAAGTCGTGAAACTTGTCCAACATATAATCGAGAATAATCGAATTTTTAGCCCTGATCTCCAGTTTAGCTGTCGTTGAATTCACCTGCCCCGGAAATTCCAGAATCACACCATCTTTCAATGGGGATGGTTCACTGACCGATTTGCTTTGGTAGAAAAGATTGTCCTTCGAAGTCAATAATTTTGTCACATTTTCTCCTGCCAGGGAGGTGGCCAATGATGGAGCAACGGGATAACTCATCGTGTTTACTTTTCCATACTTATCAATCAGAATATTTACACCTGCAGGATGATCAAAAACCAAAAGTTCTGCCAAATTCGTGTTTTGGATTTCTTGTACTTCGTTGGCGATCTTTAGGATGTAAGATTGGTGACCCGGGTAAGCAGGTAGTTTCAGGTAATCATTCCGTTCAAGAGGTTTATGGATGGCCCCGCTGTATATTTCGCCTGCAAACTGGTAGTTTTCGCCATCCCACGTATAAATAAACGGACACGAAAACAAACTTAAAATCAAAACAAACGCAATCAGCGAACCAATTGTCATTACGATAGGCACAAGAACCCACGACAGAATCGTAGTACCTGTATCCTTGTTGTATATTTCCATCCTGACAACTGATTTCACCGGAATCGAAACCCGGTCGTTACCTGAATCAGTAACTTCCACCACAAACAGGTGTACTTCATGCAGCAAATATTGCTGGCTTCTTTTGCCTCCGTTATAATAGCGGTTTGCCCTGTCCGGTTTGACAGGTTTAATTGTTGGCGGCATCTTATAATCTTCAAGCTTGCCGGTGATGGCATTATTTTTAACCTGAACATCACTCATTCGCCATTTTTTGTCGTCAAGATGGATGATGATCGTTTTCCCTGCAGCGTTAATGCCGGTCAAAACTTCAGAATTCGGCATCACCGAAGTCCTTACCCTGAAATAGCTTCGGCAACCAATTGTCATATTCAGAACGGCAAAGACGAGTACCACCGAGATCCATTTAAGAACCCTTTTTACTACAGATTTTTCACATTTGAACAGTTTAATCCGTATCGGTTTGGTCTTCCTGATCAGTGTTTTCATAAGCCTTGTGTATTAGAAAAATATAAATACTTCGCAACGAATAAGAATCCAAAAATCAAACTTAAAAGAAAGGAATTTAATGATCCTTTTAAAGATACGGAATTTTTATCAAATATTGTACGGCTAAATCGGAATCTGATCCTGATATTTATATTTTCACATGCAATATTGGGTTCATAGAACAGCTAAAATCCCGGATTAGTTGACAAAATTGCATGTAATGGTATAAAGTTAAATTCCTTTATACTGATACAGATTAATAAAAAACAAATCATTAAAGAGATATTAATTTTTTAAAGTTCTTGTTTTTAGATCTTTCGGTACGTTGTACCTTATTGGTTTCCTCTTAAATTTTATGCTACACATATCATCGATGCTCAGCACCTTTCGACATTTTAAATTGATCAGAAACAGTGTGGTCAACAGGAATTCAAAAAAAAAAGCCACAAAACCTTAATGTTTCATGGCTTTTAAAATATTTTAAAAGGGATTTGTTCAGAAAGAGAAAATGTGACTTCCTCATATCCTGAGAATGTCACATTTTCTCTCTAAAACAATTAAGGAACTAATTCGAATTCACAAGCTTGTTTTTGGTATCCAGCGCTTTAATGGCCTCGGTAAGTGTATTGTCGATCTTGCTGATCACAGAATAAAAACCAACCTCTCCGATGATATTACGTGTAATATAAGCCATAAGCTGTGCCTCAATAATCTTTCCCGAGACTGCAAGATCCTTTGGATCAACTTTGATTCCCTGTTTATCCGAATATTCTGAAAATAAGGTAAGGATCTTATGCTGCAGCAGATAATCTTCAAACTCCTTCCCGGTCTTGAGCTGCGCAAGCTCCGCACGGTGTTTGTCAGAGAAATCAAACGCATACTGATAGACAAGACCTTTCATTACCACTTTTGAATAGTAAGGGGACATTCCGGAAGTATCAGCTGCTATGAAAATATCGGGCATTATACCACCGCCGCCAAAAACAACCCTTTTATTACGGGTGAAGTATTTATGCGTATCGTTATAGTGAATGCTATCCTTTTGTTCAAGTTCGCCATGCGCATAACGACGCTTTAAGTCGCCATAATAATCTTCAAGACCGTTTTTATAGGACTTTTGAATACACCTGCCGGCAGGTGTATAGTACCTGGCAACCGTTAAGCGGATAGCCGAACCGTCATAAAAGGGGATTTGCTCCTGCACCAGCCCTTTTCCAAATGTGCGGCGACCGATAATTGTACCCCGATCATTATCCTGAATAGCGCCCGCAAAAATTTCGCTGGCGGAAGCCGAATATTCATCAACGAGAACAACAACCTTTTTGCCGAAATAGGCACCTGTTTTTTCGGCGTTGAAACTCCGTTTTGGCTGTGTCCGCCCCTCAGTATAGACAACAAGCTCCCCGTCACTGAGAAATTCGCTCACCATTTTAATAACTGCTGAGAGATATCCCCCCGGATTTCCACGTAAATCGATAATGAGTTGCTCTGCCCCCGCTTTATCGAGTTTTTCAACACCGCTCATAAATTCCTCATAAGTCTTTTCGGCAAATCTCCCCACTTTAATATATCCGGTATTTTGGTTAAGCATGTAACTCACATCAACACTGTAAAGGGGAATCTCTCCACGGGTAATGTCAAACGCGATGAGTTCGCCAAATCCTTTACGCGCTATACCGACCTTTACATGAGTCCCTTTAACGCCTCTGAGCTTTTTAAGCACTTTGTCATTGGTGACTTTGACTCCCGCCATTATGGAATCATTAACCTTTACAATCCTGTCGCCCGCTCTGATGCCCAATTTTTGTGAAGGTCCTCCCGAGATAACATCAATGACCATGATTGTATCGTTCTGAATAGAGAACTGAACGCCGATCCCGCTGAAATTGCCGGACATCTCTTCGCCCACCTCCTGCATATCTTTAGCCGGTATATAAACGGTATGAGGGTCAAGCTGCTTAAGTATTTCCGGAATCGCATTTTCAATGAGCTTTTTCGAATCAACTGTATCCACATAATTCTTTTCAACCAGGTTCAGAATAGAACCAATTTTATTGGCATTGTTGATAAACATGGTCCGGGTGACCGTTTGTTTACGACTTTGCAGTTTAACACCAAGAAAAATCCCCGCGGATATGGCCAAAACCAATATCACCGGCAACCAAATCACTATTCTTCGAGCTCTTTTATCCATTATAATTATTCCAATCAGTTACAAAAATTTTAAAATACTAAATTAAGTTTATTCCTCAAACGCATTCCCATTTTATAGTCAAAGTTCGACTTTTACCACCTCGACTTTTGCCCGTTCGAGCAACTCTACCCCGTCGTTCATATGATAGGCTTCCGAAAAAACAACCCTTCGAATCCCTGCCTGAATAATCAGTTTAGAACATTCCAGACATGGAGATGAGGTCACATACAGGGTTGCACCTTCGCTGCTGTTATTTGATTTTGCAATCTTTGTAATTGCATTGGCCTCTGCATGAAGCACATACGGCTTTGTCTTATTGTTTTCATCTTCACAGATATTCTCAAATCCTGATGGGGTACCATTATACCCGTCTGAGATGATCATTTTATCCTTTACCAAAAGAGCACCAACCTGACGCCTGACACAATAGGAATTCTCGGACCAGATCATTGCCATTTTCAAATAACGTTCATCTAACTTCAATTGTTTTCCGATATCCTGCTTACCCATATCCATCAAATTATATTGCCGCCAAAAGTAGCAGAAAATGTTAATGGTTTTATATAGAAAAGGGTTGAAAATGAGATTATATGTAACAATTAAAGATATTTAAGAAATGGCGCTGGCAGCTGGCAACTGGCCTGGATGTTTTATCCCGAAGTCTCGATATTCAAATAGAGGTTTTGACAAATGCAAAATTCAGCCAGTTGCTAGCTGCTAGTTGCCAGCCGCCCTGATTTAGTTAAACCAATACGAAAGCTTTAGAACGAGCGCTCGGTTCTTAACATTCATACTTCCGGGAAAGTAGTTATCGGTATAAACCAGAAAGAGATCTGAAACGGGTTTGTAACGCCATTGGAATCGGGCATTTATGTTCAGATTGTCTGACTGTTCGTTGTATTGTATGTAGGTGGTAAAAAATAATTTGTTTGTAAAAGTGACGTCCAGTTTAGGCCCAACCAACCAAAACTTTGTGCGGATCCAGGGTGAAGGTAAAATAAGATCATTATAGGTATAAACAACAGAGATATAACCATACGGTTGAAAGCGGTAATTAAATGAGCCCTGAGCATACCACCGGGATCCATTAAAATAACCTCCGTAACCGGTCTGGAAATCGTACTTGAACATGGTTCGGTTGTCTGAAGCGAATGAAGCTGAAAATTCGTTCCAGGTATAATTGCTGCCGGATAAAAGATAGTTGGTTCCCTTATTGGTCGGATCGAAATTCTGCAACAGCTGGACGTATCGGTTATATCCCTTTATGTCAATTCGCTCCCGGCTCTTAAAAACAAAAAAATAGTCAAATCCCAGCGACCGGTCAGTAAGTTCTTTATTGCCGGGCTTGTAGAAATTGTTTATTTCTGTTGTAAGGCCATGATAGACCAGTGTCCCTTTTTGGGTATAGAACCGATAGGTGATGCGAGGATTTACCTCAAGAAAATCGCGCCTGGGGACAAATCCGGTCTCTGCATTAAAATCTCTTCCAACATAGAGTTGCAGGAACTCCAGCAAGTATGTTTTTCGGGAGTAGGCCATATTCATACCCTGGGCAAACTCTTCGGCAGAATTCGTCTTAGGAGTAAAGGATTTTTGAGTGAAAAGTTTACCTGTCAGAAAATTGTCTCTTCCTGCGAGGTTGTATTCGAGACCAGCCACCCGGTTATAGAGATTTCCCTGCCAGTTGGAAGGGATATATAGCTGCTCCTTGTTGACAAAAATCGCCCCGATACTCGATCGCGAGAAAACCTTTCTTTGAAGGGTAGTTACGAAAAAATTGCGAGCCAAATAATCCCCTTCATGGCCTGTTTGCATGTCCATCAGGCCAATGCGCCAGTCATGACCTAGCTTTCCGCTTAATCGGGCACCCGCATTTACAGGGGCGTCCAGGCCGATCCGTCGGGAAAAGAAGGGATTTATATTTGCATTTCCATAATTGCTGAACAGGTCGTTATTTTCAAGGAAAAATTGTCTTTTTTCCGGAAAATAGAGTTCGAATCGTGCCAGATTAGTTACTTGATCGTCCACTTCTGCCTGCGAAAAATCGGGGTTGAAGGTCAGATCGAGGTTTAGTGCTGAAGACAATCCAAGTTTGGCGTCAAAACCAAAGTCTTTTCTATAATGCGTAGCCTCCTTGTTTTCGAAATTCCTGGATGCCCTACCAAAAATATAGGGAATCAATGCGAGCCGAAGTCCGGACCTGGGAGGTGGAGTTTCCCATTTCAACTGACCTGTATAGGCCAAAGAGGCGGTTGGGAATTGCCGTGGAACAGGGGCCCATGCCGATTTCTCATTTAACTTTAGATCCTGGCGCGAAAACTGGATGTTCCAGTGGTCTACATCAGGTTTATAACGCACAGATTTAAATGGAATTCTCATCTCTGAAATCCACTTATCAGGATAATTTTTCGTTTTCAACTCCCACTTGCAGTCCCAGATAAGGTTAACCCCTGATCCGCCCCCCATTGTTCCATCCCAGGGTGCGCCGGCAGCATTGACCCCAAAGGAGTAGCCTGTCGTTTGATCGTTGAATGTATCTATAAATACAAGGAAATTATCGTTGTTGGCAAAAACAAAATCTTTTCGCAACGATTCTACAGGACGCTTTCCGGGAATTGTATCGTGAAAAATGATAGCCAGGTAGAATGCTTTGTCGTCATAGACCATCCTGACTTCCGACTTGGCTATGCTGTGACTTGTATCATAGGGCAGAACCTGGTAGAAATTGCCAGCTACTTCTGCCTTTAACCAGTCAGCTTCGTCGATGATACCGTCTAACTTAATTGTGTTTATTGCCTTTTTTGCATGAATTTTAAAATCTTGATTTATAGTGCCTAAGGACGACGTGTTCTCCTTTTTGAAGGGACGGGTATTCGATTTAGTACCCTTTGCGGGCAGGTCAGCGCCATTCACTCCAGTCCGGATAACGAAAAACATGACAAAAGTGACAGCCAATATTTTATACAACATAATGGAAAAACATCAAAGTAAAAAAGGATTTAAAAATAGTCAAATGTTGTATACGATTCATTGTTGCTATCTGAGCAAGGAAAATAATTTAAAATCGTTAAGATTGTATCTTCACACCACCAGAATAACATGATTTAAATCAGCAATATTTTTTTAGAATATTTGTCTCAAAATTTCTAAAATCCAAATTTAATGCCGAATTTTACAGGAAATTTTGAAATCATTCCATACAATGAATCACAAATTACTACTAAGAGATGTTACACTAAGAGATGGACAGCAATCTCTTTTTGCAACCCGCATGAAGCAGGCACAGATCGAAAGGGTATTGCCAATTTACAAAGAGGCCGGATTCTATGCCCTGGAAGTCTGGGGGGGTGCAGTTCCCGATTCAATCATGCGGTTTCTCAATGAGGACCCGTGGGAACGGCTTGAAAAAATAAAACTGGAGATTGGCAATATCTCCCATCTTACCGCCCTTTCGCGTGGCCGTAATTTGTTCGGGTACAACCCCTATCCGGAAGAGGTTATTGAAGGCTTTAACCGGAACGCCGTTCAATCAGGCATATCAATCATGCGTATTTTTGACGCGCTGAATGATACAAGCAATATCAAATCGACCATTAAATATGTGAAAGAAAACGGTGGTTTGGCTGATTGTGTAGTTTGTTATACTGTTGATCCCAAATTTACGCGAAAGGAAAGGTTTCTTGCCCGGTTAAAAGGGAAACCATTACCTAAAGCGATCTTCACCAACGATTATTTTATAAACATGGCATCTGAATTGGAAGCCATGGGTGCCGATATGATCACACTGAAGGATATGGCAGGTTTAGTTCCTCCACATAGAGTTAGTCAGATCATTAAAGGTTTCAAAAAGCATATTAAGATTCCAGTCGATTTCCACACACATTGTACCCCGGGGTATGGACTGGCATCCTCGTTAGCTGCGATTATAAGCGGCGTTGATATTCTGGATACGGCCATTCTCAATTTTGCAGGAGGACCTGCTGCACCAGCTTTTGAATTGATTCAGATTTTCTGTACCAAACTGGGAATAGAAACCGGAATAAATCTGGACGCGATTGTCCGGATCAATAAAATACTCAAGGAGATCCGTGTGGAAATGGGTGATATTGACAGCTACAAGATTTTCCCTATCGAATTTGATATTACCAAAGATATATTGCCACCCCATATCGACATGTTATTCGATTATGCGATCAAATACGCCAAATCGGATAATGAAGAGGCGCTGTTGGATTCATGCTCCGAGATTGAAAAATATTTCAATTTCCCGGATCCGGACGAAAAAGTAAAATTTGCGGAGGTTCCGGGTGGCATGTATACCAATATGTTATCGCAATTAAAACAATTGAAGCAGGAAGATTTACTCCCGCGTGTGCTTGAGGTAATCCCTACTGTACGTCTGGCTGCCGGATGCCCTCCGCTGGTCACCCCTACCAGTCAGATCGTAGGAGCACAAGCGGTAAACTGTGTTATTGATGAAAAAAACGGGAAACCATTTTACAGCAATAACTCAAATCAGTTTGTAAATCTGGTCAAAGGATCGTATGGCAAGACACCCATTCCTGTTGACCCTGACTTCCGTGAAAAAATTGCAGGAATACGCGAGGAGGTACCATACAACACTGCTCATTACGAAAAACAGCCAAATCCATCCTTCCCCCAATATGGAGAGAATATTAAACTCGCTTCAAATGAGAAAGAGGAATTATTACTGGAGCTTTTTCCTACGGTGGCTAATAAATTCCTGCAGGATAAAATTGACCGTATTTATGGAACGCAGCTAAAAGAGGCAGAGACAAAAAAACAACAGGCCTATGAAGCGGAGGTTGAGAAATATAATGCCTTGACAGATGAGGAAAAACAGGAAAGATTAATTGATGGGTTATACCATTGGAACTAAGTAATCGGAAGGATATAATATACTATTTAAAATTCTGATTTTCTCCTATTTGACCCCTCTAAATCTCCCCAAAGGGGAGACTTTTGGCCAGCAATCTTTACCTTACTCCCCTCCTTCTCCCCTCCTCTGGAGGGGTTGGGGGAGGTCTGGGTTGGGGGAGGTCTGGGTTGGGGGAGGTCAAAAGAGGAAATAAATAATTACGACATTAAATTGTTCTTATTACTTAAATTAAAATCGATGAAATTAAGTTCAGTGAATATGAAGGTTGTCCAGATGGCAGCCAGTAATTTACAGCCCGTAAACGGAACCAGTCATCTTGCCACAGATAAATGGCTTCAGTCAACCGGCTGTTTACAGACTTTTTCAGCAACAAAACCGGTAGATTCCAAGCCAGGAAAGAGAATTCAAAGCAAAACTTTCAGGCCGAACCATCCGTAATCGAAAAATGTAGTTGGTTATAAATCCAAATTTTACGATTTTTTGAAAATATTTCATACCTAAGCGACAAGTAAAAAAGATGCCAATTTCATAAAGGCATCTTTTTCTTTTAAACATGTCAGGTGAAAAAGATTTTAAATCAGTATATTAAAAGAGGCTGAACTCCATGGAGCCAGCCTCTTTTTCAGATTAAACCGTAACGGTTTTATGATTGGATCGGGTGAATTACATCATTCCACCCATACCGCCACCCATTCCGCCCTGAGGCATCATAGCTGGTTTGTCTTCTTTCTCTTCAACAAGTACACACTCTGTAGTTAAGAACATGCCAGCAATTGAAGCGGCGTTTTCCAAAGCGACGCGGGTCACTTTAGCTGGATCGATTACACCTGATTCGAAAAGATTCTGGTAGACATCAAGTCGTGCATTGTATCCATAATCGCCCTTGCCTTCTTTGATTTTCTGCACAATTACGGCACCTTCAAGTCCGGCATTGAATACAATCTGGCGGGTTGGTTCTTCAATGGCACGTTTTACAATTTCGATACCTGTTGTTTCATCTTCATTGTCGCCAAGCAGCCCTTCAAGGACCTCGATAGCGCGAAGATAAGCAACACCACCTCCGGGAACGATACCTTCCTCAACAGCCGCACGTGTGGCATGAAGGGCGTCATCGACGCGGTCTTTCTTCTCTTTCATTTCAACTTCTGATGAAGCGCCTACATAAAGTACAGCAACACCACCTGAAAGCTTGGCAAGACGTTCCTGTAATTTCTCGCGATCGTAATCTGAAGTTGTTGTTTCGATCTGTTTTTTGATCTGAGAAACACGGGCGGCAATGTTGGATACGTCACCTGCACCGTTAACGATGGTTGTGGTATCTTTATTTACTGTCAGTTTTTCTGCACGACCTAACATTTCAAGGGTAGTATCTTCAAGTTTCATCCCTTTTTCTTCGGTGATTACGGTTGCACCGGTAAGGATAGCTAAATCTTCAAGCATCTCTTTGCGGCGATCTCCGAATCCGGGAGCTTTTACAGCGCACACTTTCAATCCGGCACGAAGGCGGTTGACAACCAATGTTGCAAGTGCTTCACCTTCGATATCTTCAGAAATAATCATCAAGGCACGACCAGACTGGTGTGTAGCCTCAAGAATCGGAACCAGTTCTTTCATTGATCCGATTTTTTTATCGTGAATCAGGATGAAAGGGTTTTCCATTTCGGTTGACATTTTCTCGGTGTCTGTTACGAAATAGGGAGAAATATAGCCACGGTCGAATTGCATACCCTCAACAAGGTCAACATATGTTTCGGTACCTTTAGCCTCTTCAACAGTGATAACGCCTTCTTTATGAACTTTTTCCATAGCATCGGCGATTAATTTGCCGATTTCAGCATCGTTGTTGGCAGCGATACGTGCAACCTGCTCAATTTTGCTGTAATCGTCGCCAACAGTTATTGCCTGAGCTTTAATGCTTTCTACAACTTTAATTACAGCTTTATCGATACCCCTTTTCAAATCCATTGGATTTGCACCGGCTGTAACGTTTTTCAAACCGACACTGATAATTGACTGAGCAAGAACAGTTGCTGTTGTTGTACCGTCACCTGCGTCATCACTGGTTTTTGAAGCTACCTCTTTTACCAGGTGAGCTCCCATATTTGCATAAGGATCAGAAAGTTCAATCTCTTTGGCTACAGATACACCATCCTTGGTGACCTGAGGTGCGCCAAATTTCTTTTCGATAATTACATTACGACCTTTAGGACCTAATGTTACTTTTACAGCGTCAGCAAGCTGGTCAACGCCTTTTTTTAGCCTTTCGCGGGCCTCAATATTAAATTTAATCTCTTTAGCCATTGTTCGATGTGTTTAAAAAATGATCAATATATTAGTCAATTAAGCGATAAAAAGGACGTCAGACTGAGAGATCAACAGGTAGTCGTTACCTTCAATGGTGAGCTCAGTTCCTGAATA
The DNA here is from genome assembly GCA_903904515.1 of uncultured Bacteroidia bacterium. GTDB lineage: Bacteria > Bacteroidota > Bacteroidia > Bacteroidales > Prolixibacteraceae > JAAFHB01. Next base: position 58,577 of record CAIVCR010000013.1, on the reverse strand, counting down.
TTTTCCGTAAAAAACCGTATCACCGGCTTTAACTTCCATGGTTTCGTCTTTTTTAGCGATTCCCACAAGGACAACTTTACCTGCAAGGGGTTTTTCTTTCGCCGAGTCAGGGATAATAATTCCACCTGCTGTTTTTGTAATTGCTTGCTGCGGCTCGACCAATACTTTGCCGGCAAGGATTTTTCCTTTAAGTTCTGCCATTTCAATATTTATTTATAATTAGACAATAGTTTATCGTTGTACCGAACTACCTTACAGAAAATATGCCAAATCGGGGAAACACATAATTTGTCTTGTTATCCCGACATTTTTACCTTAATAGTTTTTGGAGCATATTCAAATAAATGTCAACAATCTGAATTTAAACAAATTAATCACCATAAGCACCTGACATTAACTTCTGCCAACTTGGCATTATTCTTAACGGGTGTCAGCCATCAGCACAAAAGCCCGGTTCGTCAAATGATAAACCGGGCTTCGTGTATATAAACGATATAGCTATTTTCAGATCGTTGCAAACTCAGACACAGCTCAACGATTGGGATAGCTGAGAAATATTCTTTATTTCTTAGTTGAGTCGCGAACTGCCTGAGGGAAATTCGGAACCTGTGTTGGATCCTGCACATGCTGAATCTGCTCTTCAATGGCAGATTTTTGCATTTCACCCTTACGCGGAAGGAAAGCTGTTGATGAGATAGAGAGAACTACCAGAACAATTGCCAGAATCCAGGTTGCCTTTTCCAGAAAATCGGTGGTACGACGAACGCCCATCACTTGATTCGAGCTGGAGAATGACGAAGCAAGACCGCCCCCTTTTGAGTTCTGAACCAACACTAACAGCACCAGTAAGGCACAAACAATAAAAATAATAACAATAATAAATGCGTACATTGGTTTATTTATTAAGCAGATTTGTAACTTCTTCAATTTGTCGCGCAAAATAAGCACTTTTTTCGGGATATTTCAAACTTAATTTTTCAAAAGCGCTGATTGCTTTCTGATAAAGACCCTGATTCATGTAAATTCGTGCTAATGTCTCAGTGATAAATTCCTCTTTCTCGGCTCCACTCTCTTTTTGCACCCCTGTCCGCTCTGCGCTTCCGGAGAGTTGTTCAGGCTGTTTTACAGAGAACGCAGGATTATCTTTGATGAAACGATCGATTAACTCATCTTTTTGTGTTGAAAGTTTCTCCTTTGTGCGGGGAGTGTTGGGATTTCCACTATTTTCGTACGATTCTTCTGGTGATTGCCTCTTCTCGTCTTCAATCTTCTCCAGCGAATAAGCACTGTCGGAGAGTTCAAAATTCAAAAGATCGAAATGTCCGATATCTGCACTACTTAGTACAGACCTAAGAGTTTCAGAAGTTTGATCGTTGTATTGGGTGGCTTCTTCGGAAAATTCAATCAGAGAAACCTCTTTCGGTACCGAAGCTACATTGATTTCAACAGAGCGCTCACCTTCGGGAATACTTTTTGATAATCCTTCATTTAACAGATGATAAAGAATCGTGCGATCAGTAGCATAAGTTGCTGATATTTTTAACTGACCAGAATATCGAAAGTTGTTCTCACTCTGCAGATTTCGGATATAAAGCAGGTGTGCGGACTGGAAATAGGGATATTCGTCCAGAATTTCCTTTAGTTCTCCCACCGTCCGTTCGTTCAGCGATGACGGATCGTCAAGATATCGAAGCATTTGATCACGGCTCATCGACATACAACATCATCATTAGAAAGTTTAACTATCAAAAGTTTACCAGTTTGCCACCGATTTATTAAAAATATCATCGATTAATTGTGCAACAATGACCTCTACTGCAGCGCTCTCAACGCTATTCAGCGACTGGGTACTCTCCCAGTCATAGTAAGCCGAGAAAACGGTGTTAAAATCCTGGGTATGGTCTTTATTGTTAGTGAATACAACTTTAACAGTAATAGTCAACCTGTTCATCGAAGCAAAATCTTTACCTGTACTTCCGCTTTGTTGAATCGACAATGGCCTCACATCGTACCCGGTAATCTCGCCTGAAAATTCAAGATCACCCTGATCACGTGCCATAGATAACCCGGTTTCATTCACAAATTTGTCTTTCATCGCCTCGCTGAAAGTCTGACTCAGCATAGGATTGATAACGCGTGAACGATTGTTAAAGTAATCGACAAATACGGTCTTTACAGCGGGTGAGATAGAGGCTCCCGTAAAGGAATAGCCAATCTTACAGCTATTTAAAACAACTGCAATGGCCACAAATGTCGCAAATACAGCACATATTTTGAGGAAATATCTGGTCATCGGTTATTCGATATTATATTCTTTAATTTTCCGGTAAAGTGTTCTCTCCGAAATGCCGAGTTCGCGGGCTGCCAACTTACGTTTCCCATTGTGTTTATCCAACGATTTCCGGATCATCTCAATCTCTTTATCTTCAAGCGAGAGCGACTCTTCAATAAACTCCTCGGTATCCTGTATATTTTCATGCCTGCTGTTTTTAAGGATAACAGGTGACGGATAAGAGGGTTGCGATGGTGAGAAATCATCTGCCGACTCACGGTACAACTTTCTGATAAGCTGATCGTTTTCATCCTGAATTTTAGAGCTTTGTCCGTCCGGCATCAACTCATGGACTAATTTTTTCAGATCATTCATATCCTTTTTCATATCGAAAAGGATTTTATACAGAATCTCACGCTCACTGCTGAATGTTTTTTCATCAAGCATCTTATCATACAATGCAGGTAATAATTCCACATGTTCAGCCGGGAGATAGTGAATAAGATTAGCGGCTGTAATCTCTCGTGATAATTCAATGATGGATATTTGCTCAGTAATATTCTTTAATTGTCTTACGTTTCCGGGCCACCTGTAATTAAGCATTACCTGCTGGGCCTCTTCGGTAAGCCGTATTGAAGGCATTTTGTATTTCTCGGCAAAATCGGAAGCGAACTTGCGGAAAAGGAGCAGCACATCTTCCCGCCGCTCGCGCAGGGGAACAATCTTAATGGGAACAGTATTTAGCCGATAGAAAAGATCTTCGCGAAAATGACCTTCACGGATTGCCTTTGTGAGCTCCACATTGGTTGCTGCGATAACGCGAACATTGGTTTTTTGAACCTGTGAAGAACCCACCCTGATGAATTCTCCCGACTCTAAAACCCGTAATAGCCGAACCTGGGTAGAAACGGGAAGTTCTCCGATTTCATCGAGAAAAAGTGTCCCACCGTCAACCATTTCAAAATACCCTTTCCGGTCGGTAAGAGCTCCTGTGAACGATCCCTTTTCATGACCAAAAAGCTCAGAATCAATGGTCCCTTCCGGGATTGCCCCACAATTTATAGCGATATATTTTGCATGCTTGCGATGGGAAAAGGTATGGATAATCTGTGGAAATGACTCCTTTCCAACACCACTCTCCCCGCTGATTAATACGGATAAATCGGTTGGTGCTACCTGTATGGCAACCTCAATCGCGCGGTTCAATTCGGGAGCATTCCCTATAATTCCAAACCGTTGTTTTATCTCTTGAATATCCATCGTACCTGATACAAAATTTTGGATTACAAATTTACTATTAATCACGAAATAATTTTGATTTATCTTTTCCGGAATGATTCAAAGTGGACATTTCGTCACAAATGGATAAAATTTACGCCACATTGACCACTTAGAATCAATCAATCTGCTAATTTTGAAAAAAATTTAAAACCAAAAGATGAACTTTATTGGAATAATCCCATCCCGTTACCAATCTACCCGTTTCCCGGGAAAATCACTTGCGGACATCGGCGGAAAAACGATGATTCAGCGGGTGTATGAACAGGCTAAAAAGGCGATGGACGAGGTTTGGGTGGCAACAGATGATGACCGTATCGTTGAAGCTGTCACAGGTTTCGGCGGAAATGTGGTGATGACCTCAACAAACCACCGGAGTGGGACAGACCGATGTGCGGAAGCTGCCCTTAAAGTGGCTCAATTAACCGGGAAAAGCTACGATGTTGTGGTTAATATCCAGGGCGATGAGCCATTTATGCAGCCTCATGAAATAGAACTGATCAGAGAGTGCTTTACGAAATCGGAAAATACCGAAATCGCGACCCTGATCCAGCCCATTTTAGTTAATGAAGACATCTTTAAACCGGTGATGGTTAAGGTAGTTCTTGATAAAGATTCAAACGCGATCTTTTTTAGCCGTGCTCCCATCCCCCATATCTTCGGTGTTGACGAATCCAAATGGCTTGAAAGCTACCCCTTCTATGGACACGTGGGACTTTATGCTTACAAATTTTCGGTTTTGCAGGAACTTGCCAAATTATCTGAAGTTTTAGTTGAGAAAGTAGAATCTTTGGAACAGTTGCGCTGGCTTGAAAACGGGTATAAAATAAAGACCAATATTACCGACTCCGATAATTTTGGTATTGATACACCTGAAGATCTGGCTAAAGTGCTTGCAGAGGGAATTGATAAGTATTACAGATAGCTTTTTTATTTCGGGTGTGTTTTGACAGTGCTCATCCCAAATTTTTTTAATGAGTTGAAAATTCTTGCTTAAAATCTGCTTCAATTTTAATAAAAAATGTGACTGAAAAGTAAAATATAAAAACAATTAGTTTACTTTGGTGCCACTAAAGTAAACTAACGGAAAAGTTAGTTTACTTTGCATGGTTAAAAGTAATATGATACAATTAGAAAAATACATATCCGGAGAGATTAGGAAAAGCATTGGTTATAAATACTTTATGCCCAATCTGATTAACGTTGAATGGATCTGGACCGATCCAAAACTAAACAGGTTGGTTGAGAATGCCTCTTATGAATTAGGCCAATTGAATTCATTTGCCAAATTAGTGCCTAATGTTGATTTATTTATCCACCTACACATTACTAAAGAGGCTGTAGTTTCAAGCAAAATTGAGGGGACTCAGACCCATTTTGACGAAGCTTTTTTACAGAAGGAAAACGTAAATCCTGAACGAAAAGACGATTGGCAGGAGGTTCAAAATTATACCGAAGCATTAAATACTGCCATTGAGGAATTAAAAACCTTGCCAATTTCTTCGAGGCTGATCTTAAAAACACATAGAACGTTGCTTCAAGGGGTCAGGGGCGAGAAGAAAACACCCGGAGAATACCGCAGAAGTCAAAACTGGATTGGAGGCAAAAGCCTTGCTGATGCTGTGTTTATTCCTCCACATCACGAATATTTAGGCGAATTGATGGGTGATCTCGAAAATTTCATCCATAACGAAAACATAGAGATTCCTTTGCTTATCAAGGCGGCCATTATTCATTACCAGTTCGAAACCATCCACCCTTTTCTGGATGGGAATGGACGTATCGGGAGGCTGATTATCCCTCTATTTTTGATCGAAAAAAATGTCTTAACAAAACCATTGTTATACCTGTCGAGCTATTTCGAAAAAGAGAAAAACCTTTATTACGACAATCTTACACGTGTGCGGACACATAACGATATGATTCAGTGGATCAAATACTTTTTGGTGGGTGTTGCCCAGGCTGCCAAACAATCAACGCTAACATTAAGTAGTATCATATCGCTTAAATCTGAAAATGAGCGAATAATTCAATCCCAATTTGGTAAACGGATTAAGAGTGGTCTGTTGCTCCACAACTACCTGCTCCAACAACCTTTGGTTACAGTAAAAGACGTGCAACTTGTATGCGCTTTGTCAAAAAAGGCTGCAGGAGACCTTATCAATGTTCTTGTTGAGAAACAAATGCTTAATGAATATACGGGCCAGTCACGGAACCGGATTTTTGCGTACGAACCTTATTTAACGCTCTTTAATGATTAGACCAACCAGAAGTTAATACCTCTTGTCCGGGTTACGATTTTCTGTTGATGAAATGCTGGAGATTGTAAGAGAATAGTTCATATTAAAAGCATTACAGACGGGAAGGTCGAAAGCATACTTTTAACTTAATAATCCATATACTTTACTAAATTTGTGAGGTAGCTACCTGTTAAAAACATTCGTTATGGAAACCCCCGAAATTGTTAAAAACGATCCTTATCTCGCACCTTTTAAAGCAGATTTTATTCGCTGGAAAGATAAATTAAAGGTAAAAGAGGCAGAAATACTCGATGGAAAATCGCTTATAGACTTTGCTTCGGGGCATCTTTACTTTGGTCTTTTCCGTACCGGCACAGGTTGGGTTATCCGTGAATGGGCACCAAACGCGACAGATATCTATTTAACAGGTTCATTTAATGACTGGCACGAGCGGCCGGATTTCAGGTTTACCAATATTGGGAATGGGTGCTGGGAACTGCATCTTGAAGCAAACCGGATAACTCATGGTGATCTTTATGCCCTCTCGGTTTATTGGAACGGCGGTCAGGGGAAACGGATTCCTGCCTGGACCCGAAGAGCTGTCCAGGATGATCACACAAAAATATTTAACGCCCAGGTATGGTCTCCCGAAGTCAATTACAACTGGCAAAACAGCGGGTTTATCCGGCAGGCGGAAGCCCCAATTATTTACGAAGCCCATATCGGGATGAGCGGTGAAGAGCCCAGGGTGCATACTTATAATGAATTCAGAACCGATATTCTTCCCCGGATAAAGGCTGGCGGTTACAACACCGTTCAGTTTATGGCTATTCCCGAGCACCCCTATTATGGAAGCTTTGGTTACCATGTCTCCAGTTTTTATGCAGCCTCATCGCGATTCGGAACGCCCGAAGAGCTCAAACAACTTATTGATGAGGCTCATGGGATGGGGATTTCGGTCATCATGGATATTGTCCACTCACATGCTGTAAAAAATGTTGTTGAAGGATTGGGCAGTTATGATGGAACCCGTTACCAGTTTTTTCATGACGGACCCAGAGGGGAACATCCCGCCTGGGATTCCTATTGTTTCAATTACAACAAGAATGAGGTGCTCCATTTTCTCCTCTCCAATATCCGTTTCTGGCTTGAGGAGTATAAATTCGATGGCTTTCGCTTTGATGGCGTTACCAGCATGCTCTATTTCGATCATGGTTTGGGAAAAGCCTTTACCAGTTATTCCGATTATTTCACCCCAAATATTGATGATGATGCCATTGTATATTTCAAGCTGGCGAATCAACTGATTCATAATCTGAATCCAAATGCATTGTCAATCGCTGAAGATATGAGCGGTCTTCCAGGCCTGGCATCTCCCCTTGCAACGGGCGGATTAGGATTTGACTACCGGATGTCGATGGGTGTGCCCGACTATTGGATAAAACTGATCAAAGATCAAAAGGATGAGGATTGGAATGTTGGTCAGATCTTTCATGAGCTGACAAGTCACCGGGCCGATGAAAAGGTTGTCAGTTATGCCGAGAGTCACGACCAGGCTATGGTCGGAGATAAAACGATAATTTTCAGACTTTTAGACAAGGAGATGTATTTCAGCATGCGAAAAGATCAACCTAATCTGGCTGTCGATCGCGGAATTGCGCTTCATAAAATGATCCGGTTAGCGACACTTACCTGTGCCGGTGGAGCCTATCTGAATTTCATGGGAAATGAATTTGGCCATCCCGAATGGATCGATTTTCCCCGTGAAGGGAATGACTGGTCGTACCAACATGCACGCCGGATCTGGAGCATTGCCGAAAATCCGGAACTTCGTTTTCATTGGTTGCTCGATTTTGACCGCGATATGATCAACCTGGTTAAAAATGAAAGACTTCTTGAAGAGCCCTATGTTCAATGGATTACCGATAATCAGCCGGACCAGGTGCTGGCTTACCGGAGAAAAGATCTGCTGTTTATTTTCAACTTCAATCCGTATAAATCTTTTGAAGGGTATGGAATACAGATCGAACCTTCAAAATTCAATATTATTCTCCAGACTGATGCGCATGCCTATGGTGGGTTTAACCGAATCGATGATCGGATGACCTATTATGCCATTCCTGAGGGGGGGCTGGGATCGACCCACTATCTTAAAATTTATCTTCCTGCAAGAACTGCCATTGTCTTAAAAAAACAACCTTATCGAAGCGTCCGGTAATGAGAATATTTTCCATTGGTGAAACGACCTACGATATTCTGTTTCGGGATGGTCAGCCAGTAAGCGCCTGTAGCGGTGGAAGTGCTTATAATTCAGCTATTTCACTGGGTAGGTGTGGCCTCCCGATCACACTTATATCAACATTTGGTGACGATCCGATCGGTGATCTCTCATCGGAATTTCTTAAAAATAACGGGGTAAAATGTGATCTGATCAAACGATTTAATGGCCGTTCGCGCGTTGCACTGGCTTTTTTCGATAGGGATAACAATGCCGGTTATTCATTTTATCCAGCTTCCGAGGATGTTTTCCCCGAATATCCAGTTCCTCAGCCAAATGATATCATTTTACTTGGCTCATCATTTGCCCTGCGGGATAACGGACGCGATAATCTGCTCCGTTTTTTGGAAGAGGCACAAAAGATGGAATGTATTGTAATTTACGATCCAAATGCACGGCAATGCATGAGCGACAAGCCAGAACTTCTTCAGAAAATTATCGGGAATATGGCTTTAGCTACTATTATCAAAGGATCAGACCAGGATTTCAGCAATATCTTTGGCGTTAAAGAAGGTGAAAGCGCCTGGGGGGTGATTCCGGAAAAGGAGAAGCAGGTTCTGGTATACACCAAAGGGGGTGATGGGGCCGAATTATTTGCCGGCAATCTTCATATTCAGATTCCTGCCCAAGCCACTAAGGTTGTCAGCACCATTGGAGCCGGAGATAATTTTTCAGCGGGAATTGTATATGGGCTCTGTCGCAAATTTAGAGCAGGCATTCCATTGAAACACTTTAAACCTTCAGATTGGGAAGCGGTGATGAACTATGGCGCTTTTTTTGCCTCTGCGGTTTGTGGTTCACATGAAAACTATATTCCGGAAGAAACGGCGAAAATGCTGAGAACTGATAATTAAGGAATGAAGGGATGGAGTGAAACTGCCAATGAGATAATGTGCCAATTTGCTAATGTGCTAATGTGCCAATTTGCTAATGTGGCAATTTGAAAATTTGAAAAAATTCAATAGAATCCGGGAAAATAGATTACATTTAGTTTATAATTCAAAATATATTAACAATATACTATCATGAAGAAAAACGAGGAGAAGACGAGTGTTCTGTTTCTTGAAAACGGACCGATTCAGGTAACCGGAACCGTTAAGATTTCGGGGCAATATGGGGAAAAAGAGACAAAAGATCCTATTTACCTGTGCCGCTGCGGAGAATCAAAGAACAAACCTTATTGCGATGGTTCACATCGTGCAAACGGATTTAAGGGGTAGATTAGCTTTCTATTCAATTATTATTGATTCCGGAATCATCGCTGAATGATTCCGGAATTTTTTGATCTGATCCATGAAATATTAAAATTGTATTTAAATATTTCATAGATTTAAATTCGTGTCATCATGATTTTTAGAAGGATTCATGCAGAAATTACAGATTAACCGGAATTTTTTCCCTAAAAAATTTTACTCTGAAATACTTACCAGGTCTCTAATCCTTTGATTATTTTCAAAGCATCAGCAACCCATGTTTTCGCAAAAGTTTGATAGGTGGACTATTCCAGAACAGTACAAAATCATGACCTGTCTGCTCTTCAAAGCTGATCTGCAACTCACCATAGGAAGTTTGTGCTTCATTGAGAACAGAAATTTCCGGAATCTTTTCCAGTAACCATTTCCCTTCTTCTCTTTTAAGCTGAATCGACAAATTCTCTTTTTTAGTCGGGAAAATGAGTTCAGCCATCTCAAAAGTTTGGTTCTTCTTCTTTCTTGTAAAGTATCGGATAGAGGGATTCGTTCCAAGCCAAATAACTTTAGCACTTGAACTTACACCTTCATACTCTTCATTATCAATGGTCTGCCGGATAATATCCGGTGCAATGGTTGTCCGGGGCACCTTAAAGTCGAACCAATCGGATAATGGCATCTCAAATCCAATCCCATTCATATAATTAAAGAGAGATTTACGCAAACCCTCGCTAAAAAGTTCATGGTTTGTTCCAATTGGATCACTATGAATCATATCGTTATTCGCAAAGGTGCCGGGTATCATATTTTCAATTTTTACCTTGAACTGTGCAGGTTTAAGACCTATGGGACTGTGGGCTGTCATGGCAAAAAGGTGCCAGAACCCTGACTGAACCACCCTGGCTTCAAATAATTGTCTTACTATTTCAAGAGAATCGATGGTTTCCTGAGCGGTTTGGGTGGGGAACCCATACATCAGGTAAGCGTGAACCATGATGCCTGCCCGGGTGAAATTATCGGTGACCCTGGCCACCTTGGCAACGCTAATCCCTTTGTTGATCATACTCAACAACCTGTCAGAAGCCACCTCCAATCCACCTGAAACGGCGATGCACCCCGATTCTTTGAGCAGGAAGCAGAGGTCATAGGTAAAGCTTTTTTCAAAGCGGATATTGGTCCACCAAACAACGGTAATTTTTCTTCGGATAATCTCCAAAGCCAAGGCTTTCATAAGTGCAGGAGGTGCCGCCTCATCAACAAAATGAAATCCGATTTGTCCCGTCTGAAGGATGATCTCTTCAATCCTGTCGCAGAGTAACTGCACCGTATTAGGCTCATAACGACCAATATAATCGAGCGACGTATCACAAAAAGTACACCTGCCCCAGTAGCAGCCATGTGCAAGGGTGAGCTTATTCCACCGTCCGTCGCTCCAGAGCCGGTGCATCGGATTAGCAATTTCGATTACCGAAAGATAGTGATCTAATTGGAAATCGCTGTAATCCGGAGTTCCGGTTTCGACCTGCGAAAAGTCCTTTTGAGTAGATCCATTCAGGAAAACAACCTTTCCATCCACTAGGGCAAAGGTCCTTTTCAGGTCTGTCTTGCTCCTGTTCCCTTCAAGGTATTCGATCAGATTAAGAAAAGGTGCCTCACCATCGTCAAGGGTAATAAAATCAAGGAAGTTGAAGACCCTTGGTTCAGTGAGTGAGCGTAACTCGGTGTTGGCAAATCCTCCACCCATTACGATTTTCAAATCGGGAAAGTATTTTTTAATCCATTGTCCGCATTTAAGAGCACTGTACAAATTTCCGGGAAATGGGACAGTAAATGCGACAAGTGTCGGATTAAAAGACTCTATTTTTTTACTGAGCAACCGAAATAAAATCTGATCAATAAAACTATCGGGTGCGAGCAAGGCTTCATTGATCTCGTTGAACGACGCAGCAGATCTTCCTAACCGTTCGGCATAACGGCTAAAGCCAAAATGGGGATCGATGGCCTCCATAATAAGATCGGATAGGTCTTCAAGATAAAGGGTGGCCAGATGCTTCGCTTTATCCTGAAGACCCATTGTTCCAAAAGCCCATTCCAGATCCTCCGTTGTTGCAAAGCGTGACGCCTCAGGCAAGAAATCACCATCGCAAATCAGATGAACCAGCAGCGCATTCTTCCCTTGCAGGAACGCCACTACCTGGTCAATGGTCTGAATATACTTTGATCGCAAATTAAAAATCTGCTGTGCATTAGGTGACAAATCCTGATTTTTGAGCTCTATTTCACGGAAAAGAGATGTAAGACCTTCAGCAGAGAAGATCGCAAGAATGGTCTCAATGCCCAGATCGCACTGGTTCGACAGAATAGATTTGGTATTTAAAAACCCTTTCAGATAAGCCGTTGCGGGATATGGCGTATTTAATTGGGTAAATGGTGGCGTAATCAGGAGAACTTTTTGTTTCACTTCAAGAGTTTTAGCGTTGTGTAAAAGTAGTATATCGCAGCTAAATTTTTACGGATGGAGTTGGTTATGTAGAAAATAGTAAAATCAAAGGTTGAAATACCCCAATCACTCCTGTTTATTTATTTAAAAATAGTGTAACTTTATACCTGTTAATACCTTTAGCCATGCAAGGAAATAATTTGAATATTGCGGTACTGGTCTTAATCTGCGCCTCGGTTTTCTCCAATGAATCGCTGCAAAACCGGAAACCATATGCTGCAGGGAGGTTTTACACCAACAATCCTGATGAATTAGAGGCCCAGTTAAAGCAGCTTTTTTCAAAAGCTGTTCAAAAAAAATCTGAAAGTACACCCCTGGCAATCCTGGTCCCGCATGCCGGGTATGTCTATAGCGGAGAGGTCGCAGCTTCGGCTTTTAACCAGATAGACCCTCACCGTACATTTGAGCGGATTTTTATCATCGGTTCAAGCCACACTTCCAACTTCCCCGGTGCTGCCCTCTATTGCGAAGGCAATTTTGAAACTCCGCTTGGAACTGTTAAAGTGGATCTTGAGCTTTCCAAACGATTGGTAAAAGAGAATAAGCTCCTCACCTCTTATCCTGAAGCTCATAAATTTGAGCACAGCCTGGAGGTACAACTCCCGTTTATACAGCGCCGTTTACTTACCGATTACAAAATTGTCCCCGTAATCATCGGATCATCAACGATTGAAACAGCCCAAAAACTTGCTTTGATTTTAAAACCTTACCTTAACGAAAAAAACCTGTTCGTTATTAGCAGTGATTTTTCCCATTATCCTGATTATGAAGATGCTCAATTAGCTGATCAGGCAACTGCAAAGGCAATTAAAACCAACAAAGCCTCAAATTTAATAGCTGCCCTGGATGGCAATAAAAAGAAAAGTATACCCGGTCTGGCAACCAGTTTGTGCGGATGGAGTTCCGTGCTGACACTGCTCTATATGACTGAAGAATTACCCGATCTGAAAGTCGATCTGATCCAGTATAAAAACTCAGGCGATTCATCCTATGGAGACAAACAACGAGTTGTCGGTTACTGGGCAGCAACATTCTCCGGGGGGAAACCACTAAATCAGGCAGCTGAATTTTCGCTGAAGGATCAGGACAAAAGTTATCTTCTTAAACTGGCACGTGAAACGATTACTAAATACCTTCATAATGGAGAAATTCCGGAAGTGGATCTCTCCACACTTAACTCCTCCCTGAAAACTCATGCAGGGGCTTTTGTAACCTTAAACAAAAACAGCCATTTACGGGGCTGTATTGGTCATTTCGAGGCAGATCTTCCACTCTGGAAAGTTGTCCAGCAAATGGCAATCGCCGCAGCTACCCGCGATCATCGTTTCAACAGTGTTGAGCCAAATGAATTAAGCCAGTTGAAAATTGAGATCTCCGTTCTTACCCCCTTAAAGCGAATAAAATCAGCCGATGAGTTTATCCTGGGCAAACATGGGATCTATATTAAAAAAGGAAATTCATCAGGGACTTTTCTCCCCCAGGTTGCAGACCAGACAGGCTGGAGCAAGGAAGAGTTTCTCGGGCATTGCGCTCAGGATAAAGCCGGTATTGGATGGGATGGCTGGAAAACTGCCGAGCTGTACACCTATGAAGCGCTGGTTTTTTAAACTTAGTACTCGGAATTTATTTAACTTTAAGGAAAAATGGATTTGGTTCTCACGCTAAAATGGGATAAAGATGATAGCCATTCATAAATTAAACAAGCGGGAATTTCTCAAACAGGGTATAGCGGCCACCAGTGAAATCACTGTTGCTCCCTTGCTGAGTCTTTCCAGTAAACCCGCAGAAAAATTAGGAAAATGGAGCAAGGAGGGATTATACTGGACCTCTACACCACGGGGGACAAAATGCCTGATCTGTCCCAACGAATGTGTGATCAAGGAGGGTGAAACCGGCCTTTGCCATAACCGTGTAAACCACGAAGGGACTCTCTTCTCCATTGCTTATGGAAACCCATGTGCGGTAAATATTGATCCGATTGAAAAAAAGCCGTTTAACCATTTTTTACCCCGATCGAAAGCCTTCTCTATTGGTACCGCAGGCTGCAACCTCGCCTGTATGAACTGCCAGAACTGGACCATCTCGCAGACTAGTCCCAAAGAGACCCGAAACTACGATTTAATGCCTGAAAAGCTAATTGAACAGGCAATTTTGAATCACTGCCAGTCAATCGCATACACCTATTCCGAGCCTATTTCATTTTACGAATATACCTTTGACTCAGCTAAACTGGCAAGGCAACAAGGGATTAAAAATGTACTTGTGACAGCAGGGTATATCAACGAGGAACCACTTCGCAATTTTTGCAAATACATTGACGCTGCAAGAGTTGACCTGAAATCGTTCAGTAACGATATATATTTAAAACTGAGTGCCGGATCACTTGCTCCAGTACTAAACACACTTAAAATTATTGCTCAGCAAGGAGTTTGGCTTGAGATTGTCAACCTGGTTGTCCCCGGTTGGACTGACGATCTGGATATGATTAAAAGGATGTGCAACTGGCTGGCAAATAATGAACTTGGCAATTATCCGCTTCACTTTGACCGTTTTCATCCGGAATATAAACTCACACAGTTGTCCGCCACCCCTATAGGTATCCTGACTAAGGCACGTGAGATTGCCTTCGCTGAAGGGATAAAATACGTATACATAGGTAATGTTCCGGGTCTTGAAGCTCAAAATACCTATTGCCCCAAATGTCGCGACCTGTTGATCGAAAGAAGAGGATTTACGGTACTTCAGGAAAATCTCGTAAAAGGGTGCTGTACCAAATGTGGAGAAAAAATCCCGGGGGTTTGGGAATAACGGGGATTATCTTACTTCATTAGTAGCTTAAGTAATCGGATAGATATTATGTTCTATTTAAAAATTGTTCTTAATACTTAGACACAGCTATTTCATACCGATTAGTTTTGTCCGGAAAGTTTCTGTGGAACGAGATTTTTTAAAGCGGCGATCAATTTAGATCTTACTCCAAAAGGTGTAGCGGATAAACTTATCCACGGATAATCTGCTAATCCCCTTGTAACCCTAACCGTAAATCTTATTTCGCATTTTAATCCAAGTAAATATTTGCGCACCTCGACTTTCCAAAGCTTGTCAACCGGGAATTCAAACATCCTGAACATTCTGTCAACTGCGAATATGGAGTAATACCTGACTGTGACTTTCTCCATTTCAACTGTAATTCTGACATAGTGAAAATTCAGGATAGCCACCAATAGCATAGCAACAAAGAACAACCCTGCCAAAATAACTGCGGCTGTAAAAAAATCAAAAAAGATAAGTATCGTCACTGACATAAGCCAGCACAATCCCAAAACCAGGAAAGTGATCCTGAGTCTTTTTACCCATTTACCTGTGCTGAAATCCATGTTTGATTGTTATTAATAAATCACAATACGCTAATTGGAATCCAAGATAGCAAAATATTTTAACTTTGTCCCATTAATACTATAAAATGAACAGTTATCCAGCATATCATGCCTCCATTATCGTAACCAGCGATATCGAAAATGAATTGGGAAAAATCCTATCCAGGTATCCCGAAGATAAAAGGTTTCTGGTTACAGAGGAAAACTGTGACATCTTTTGTCGCACCATAATCAGTCAAACTCCAGGTTTCGAATCTATTAAAAAGGTAGTAATCCCTGCCGGTGAGGAGAATAAAAAGCTCTCCTCTGTTGAGAAGATCTGGCTGTTTCTTAGTCAGAACGGGGCCGACCGTAAATCACTGGTAGTGAATCTTGGGGGTGGAATGCTCACCGATCTGGGCAGTTTTGCAGCCTCCACGATAAAAAGAGGGATGGATTTTGTGAATATTCCAACCACCCTTTTAGCGCAGGTCGACGCCTCAGTGGGTGGAAAAACAGGTTTCAACTTTAACGGATTAAAAAATGAGATCGGCGTGATTAATCAGCCCCTTAGTGTCTTGATTGATACCCGGTTTCTTCAAACCATCGATCAGCCAAATTTTATTTCGGGATATGCTGAAATGATCAAGCATGGCCTGATCAATTCACCGGACCATTTGAAGGAGGTGCGTAATTTCAACCTGCAAAATCCGGATTTGGAGTCCTTGCGCGGAATCATTGCCCGTTCAGTGGCCATAAAAGATTCATTTGTATTTCGTGATCCAAACGAACGGAATGTTCGTAAAGCCCTTAATTTCGGACATACAATCGGCCATGCGTTTGAAAGTATTGCATTGGAATCACCAAACCCAATCCTTCACGGGTATGCAGTTGCTTATGGCATGATTGCAGAATTGTACCTTTCGCACAAGGTATGTAATCTCCCCCTTACAGTAAATGCTGAACTATCAAATTGGTTGATTGATGTTTACGGGAAATATGAAATTCATGAGAGCCAGTTTGAAGCACTCTACAAATTGATGACGCACGATAAGAAGAACGAAGGTACCCGGGTTAATTTCACCCTTATCCCGGCAATCGGCGAGGTAGCTATCAATCAAAATTGCGATAAAAGTCTGATCTTTGAGGCATTGGATTATTTCAAAAAAATCAATTGTTGAGAACCCGTTATGCAATACGTCATTACCAAAGCCGATAAAACGATCAAAGGGGAAGTTACCCTTCCTTCATCTAAAAGTATCAGTAACAGGATATTGATTATAAATTCATTAAGCTATTCACCCTACCTTATTGATAATCTTTCCGATAGTGATGATACCAAAGTGATGGAGGAGGTTCTGAACTCAAATACCAATTATTTTAATATAGGCCATGCCGGAACTGCCATGCGGTTTTTGACTGCTTTTTTGTCAAAAATCGCAGGAGAATGGACCATAACCGGTTCTGAACGGATGCAGCAAAGGCCGATCGGAATCCTGGTAGATGCTTTGCGGCAACTTGGAGCATCGATCGAATATACCGAAAAAGAGGGATTTCCTCCATTACGAATCCTTGGGAGCTCTTTAAAGGGTGGAAATATTGAACTGGATGGAAGCATCAGCAGCCAGTATATCTCTGCATTACTGATGATTGCCCCTACTGTTCAGGGAGGGATAACCCTTAGGCTTTTAAACCAGATAACCTCAAAACCTTACATCGATCTTACCCTGGAGTTGATGAGGGAATTTGGGGTTCACCACACCTGGAACGGGAACGAGATCAGGATTGACGAGCAGCCGTATCAACCTATACAATTTTCTGTTGAAGCAGATTGGTCCGGGGCCTCCTATTGGTACGCTATGGCAACACTTTCGGATCATTGCGATCTGATCCTTAAGGGTTTGCGCCTGAAAAGTCTTCAGGGGGATGCCCATCAGGCAGAATGGTACCGGAACTATTTTGGTGTGCAATCAGTACAAGAGGGCAATGACGTGCGTCTGACAAAAAACGATCTCCCGAACTTTGGGTGCCTTGAAATCGATTTCATCGAGAATCCTGATATTGCCCAGACTTTTGCGGTACTTGCAGTTTGCAAAAAAATTCCTTTCCACTTTAAGGGGTTGTTGACCTTAAAGATAAAAGAGACCGATCGCATCAAGGCTTTACAAAATGAAATTTCAAAATTTGGTGCAACACTTTATGAACCGGTCAATGGCGAACTTGCCTGGGATGGAACCTTTGATTCGAATCTGGTTCACGAAACGCCGGTGATTAAAACCTATCACGATCACCGAATGGCCCTGGCATTTGCCCTTGCAGCATTGGTTTATCCGCAAATTATCATTGAGGATCCTCAGGTTATTACAAAATCCTATCCAAAATACTGGGAGGATTTAAAGAAAGTGGGCTTTGGAGTATTGGAGATGTAAAATGGTACGATCTAACTTATAGGTAATTGCCAGTTACTGTTAGCCCTTTGAGAGTTGCCTTTCCGGAAATTAATGACTATCTTTGTTTTATATCATACCAAGTATGTCGATTCAGAATTTTATTCCGGAAGAATTCATCCGTTTTCTGCTGGTGGTGGTTTTCTCTTTGATTATTGGTCTTGAGCAGCGACGGCACCACATTGCAGAAAATGAAGCACAATTGTTCGGCACTGACCGGACCTTTACCTTTATCGGGCTATTCGGCTATGTATTATTTATTGCTGACCCAAAATCATTCCTCCCCTTTCTAACCGGCTTAGTGATAATTGGATGCTTACTGGCCATTCAATATTTCCATAAAATCCGGCAGTCAAACTATTATGGATTAACAAGTTCTGTCCTGGCCTTGCTCACCTATTGTCTGCCCATTATGGTTATCACTCAACCGGTATGGATGCTGCTCTCATTTGTAGTGGTCATATTAGTCCTTACAGAACTTAAAGGCGACCTGATCACAATTTCCAAAAAGGCTTCCGAAGAAGAGTTTGTAACATTGGCTAAGTTTATTGCGTTTGCAGGGGTGGTTTTACCACTGTTGCCAGATCATCCAATTTCGGAGCATATTCCGGTTTCCCCTTACCATTTATGGCTTGCAGTAGTCGTTGTTTCAGCAATTTCGTATATCAGTTACCTGCTCAAAAAATTTATTTTCCCTAATTCCGGGATTATTCTCACCGGAATTCTTGGCGGGCTATACAGTAGCACTTCAACAACAGTAATCATAGCGCGACGTGATAAAGAGGGAAATACGGGGAACCAGGCGATCTCAGCAATTATGATCGCAAATGGGATGATGTACCTGAGAATTCTTATCCTTGCTTTTCTTTTTAAACCCTCCATTGCAAAAGAGCTGGCCATTCCATTCGTGTTGCTCTTTGCGCTCTGCTGGTTACTTTCAAGACTTTCAGATAAAAGCGATAAACTTGCTGCTGAACCGGCTAACGGGGGTCAATCGTTGCAAAACAACAAAAATCCACTCGAGTTTAAAACAGCCTTACTTTTTGGCGTTTTGTTTGTTTTATTCGCCATGATTACAGACTTTGTGATGAAGGTCTATGGAAGTGGCGGAGTAACCTCACTCGCTTTCGTTGTTGGAGTTACCGATATTGATCCTTTTCTGCTCAATCTGTTACAGCATACAGGTGGAATCTCTGAATCGACAATTGCTCTTGCCATTATTAATGCCACAAATAGCAATAACCTGCTGAAAATGATTTATGCCATTTCGCTTAGCAGCAGAAATATCACACGGAAAATCCTCCTCAATTATTTCATTCTTATATTTTCAGGTATTCTTGTTTCGATCCTCCTGGTCCTGCTGTAAGAATATTTTATCAAATACCGCTTCTTGTAAATATTTATTACATTTGTTTCGTATTTTCAATTCTGTTGCATTATCAAAGCAGGTTTAAATCAACAATAAATATCCGTCCAAAAGCCCCAAAAGAAAATTATATTCGAATGAGAAGAGGCCAATACATATTATTCTTTCTTACTCAGTTTATCTCCCTTTTTGCATTTTGTCAAAAGCAGCAACTTAGTTTTGAGCGGATAGGAGCTAAAAACGGCCTGTCAGATCTGAACATCTTGTGTATCATGCAGGATAGTCGTGGATTTATGTGGATTGGGACAGAAAATGGATTGAATCGCTACGATGGTCATCAATTTCGCGTTTTCTTAAACGATGCCACAGATTCGGGAAGTATCAGTAATAATTATGTGAAAAATCTTCTCGAAGATTCACACGGGAATATTTGGATCGCTACTCATGGTGGTGGGTTAAATAAATTTGACCGCAATAAAAACCGTTTTTGCCGTTACCTTCATGATCCGGTTAACCCAAATAGTATATCCGATAATACCCTCAATAAAATAGTTGAAGACCAGACAGGTAAACTATGGATCGCGTCAAGCAACGGGGTGAATCAGTTCGATCCTGCGACAAATCGATTCACATCTTTTTTTCACAATCCCTCCGATCCGACCACTTTAAGCGATAACAATGTGACCGCAGCATTTGCCGATAGTCGCGGAAATCTTTGGTTTGGGACATTGAACGGGGGATTAAATCGCATGGTAAGAAAAAAGAATACATTTACCTGTTACAGGAGCGACCCAAAAAGAGAAGGAGCAATTTCCGGAAATCGGATCACTGCTATTTTCGAGGATTTTGACCATCAATTATGGATTGGAACCTCTGTAAATGGACTAAACCGATATAACTATGAAACAGGTAATTTTTCGGTGTTCAAAAATAGTTCATCAACAAACTCCTTATCCAATAACATACAATCCATTAATCAGGATGATAATTCAAGACTTTGGGTTGGGAGTGAAAATGGAGGTATCAGTCTATTCGATTTCAAATTGAACCATTTTACGACTACAGTAAATGACGAGATCGATGTAAATAGTTTAACTTCAAACTCTGCGGATGTTATAACAAAGGATAAAGATGGGAATATGTGGGTTGGATTATTCTCCGGAGGGATCTGTCTGCATAAGAAAAACAGTGAGCTTTTTAATCACTACAAACATAATTCGTCCCCGGGAAGTCTCTCGAACAACTTCGTTCTTAGCATACTGGAAGATCAGAATAAGGAGTTATGGGTTGGGACTGACGGTGGCGGCTTAAACCGAATTAACCTTCAGACAGGAAAATCGGTAATCTATAAAAATCATCCTACGCAAAACAGTGTTGGGAGCGACTATATTATCTCCATTGCCGAGGATTCTAAAAACAATATCTGGATTGGTACATGGGGCAATGGTCTGTCAAAACTGGATCGTAAAACCGGCCTATTCAGTCACTTTAAGAACAACGAAAATAGTAGTTCCGGAGTCAGCAGTAATAATATTTATGATATTGCGGTTGCCCGAAATGGGAATATATTGATTGGGACCCATGGAGGTGGGTTAGATATATATGATGAAAAGCTTAACCGGTTTACCCATTTCAGGAACAACAGTAATGATCCGAAAAGTTTAAGCAGCGATGAGATCAGTGACCTGCTTGAGGATAAATCCGGGAATCTTTGGGTTGGGACATTTGATGGAGGAATCGATCTTTTCGAACCAAAGACCAATAGTTTTATTCGATTTAACAAAGAGAGCAATAACCTCAACAGCAATTCAGTACACCAGTTTTTAGAAGCAAGGTCCGGAATAATTTATGTCTGTACACTCAACGGAGGTCTCGATTATTTCGATCCCTCAAAGCGGCTGTTTCTTCCGGTTAAAAACAATACTGAATTTCCAGGGGAATGTACCTATGCTGCTTTGGAAGACTTGAATGGGAATATTTGGGTAAGTACGAGTAAAGGAATTTCAAGTTATAATCCGGGAACCGGGAATATTAAAAATTATTCTGTAGAAGATGGCCTACAGGGAGAAATGTTTAAGCCACATTCAGCATTTATTGGAAAATCAGGGATACTGTATTTTGGTGGAATCAACGGATATAATTCATTTTCTCCCGATCAGATAAAAGCCAAACCCTATAATCCTTCAGTTGCACTTACCGATTTTCATTTATTCAATAAAATTGTCCCAATAGCTCTGAATGAGAATGATCCTTCACCATTAAAACAGGATATTTCCGAAACTAAGGTACTTACCCTACCCTACCGTTCGACTGTACTCACTTTCGGATTTGCATCACTTGATTTTGCTGCACCTGAAAACAAAGTGTATGCGTATAAAATGAACGGTTTCGATAAGGAGTGGAACATTATTGGAAGTCATAACACGGCCACATACACGAATCTGGATCCCGGGGAATATACCTTCACCGTAAAATGTCAGAACAGGTCAGGAGAATGGTCACCCGAAATTCATAAACTCAATTTGACCATTGTCCCCCCATTCTGGTTAACCTGGTGGTTCAGAATCCTTACCCTTATTTCTGCTGGAGTTGTTCTTTTCACGCTTTACAAATACAGGGTAAAATCAATCAACCGGAAAGGGATTAAACTTGAAATGCTTGTCAATGAGCGAACAGCACGCATAGCGCAGCAATCAGAAGAGCTTAAAGCACTGAATACTGAATTGAAGAAGCAATCGGAGGAGCTGCAGGAACAAAAAATAATGGAACAACATGCCAGAAGAGAGGCAGAATATGCCAATTATGCAAAAAGCTCTTTTCTGGCAACAATGAGCCATGAAATACGGACACCAATGAACGGTGTTATCGGGATGTCGTCACTCTTAAGCGAAACTAAATTAACCATTGAACAACGCGACTACAATGATACGATCTTAACCTGCGGCGAAAATCTGATCTCTGTAATTGATGATATTCTCGATTTCTCGAAGATAGAATCGGGGAATATGGAATTAGAGAAGTCCGATTTCAATCTGCGCAAAAGTATTGAAGAGGTAATGGACCTTTTTTCGCAAAAGGCAACCATTAAAGGTATTGATCTGAATTATCTGATTGAGATTGATGTACCATTGCAGGTTACAGGTGATGAACTAAGGCTAAAACAAATTCTTATTAATCTGATTAACAATGCAGTAAAATTTACTACTGCAGGCGAAGTTTATTTAAATGTATCCCTGACCGATCGGGACCCGCAGAACGAAAATGCTGTCCTGGGATTTAAGGTTACAGATACCGGGATCGGGATTCCTGATCAAAAAATCGGGAGCTTATTTGATGCCTTTACTCAGGTTGACCCGTCCACAACACGCCGGTATGGTGGAACTGGCCTTGGACTGGCCATATGTGACAGGCTTGTAAAACTCATGGGAGGGGAAATCAGAGTAAAAAGTGAATTAGGTATTGGCTCCACTTTTATGTTCACTATAAAATGTTCGGTCAGTAAGCTAACCGCTCAGCCCGCTTCTCCTGAAGAGCTTTCCAGGGTCAGTGGTAAAAAGATTTTAATCGTTAGTTGCAATAAGAACAGCCTCCAAATTCTTAAAATTCAACTCGAAAACTGGAACCTGATTATTCAGGTTACTGCAACTGCAAATGAAGCCCTTGCGATTCTGAATACCAAAGAATATGGAACTTTTGATGCTATACTAACAGACAGCCAACTATCAGATATCCATAATATCCATTTTGCAAAAGCCATTAAAAAGGTCCAAAATCCTCCCAAAACAATATTGATGACCCCAATAGGTGATGAAACCTGGAAAAAACATCCCGAATTGTTTGATGCGATTCTCTCAAAGCCGGTCAAACAACATCGTCTTTTTCAAAACCTTCTTGAAATTCTGAAACCTGAAAATATTCCTGTAATTCCGGATACGTCACAAACAGGAATTCTCTCTGCTTCTTTCGCAAATGATTTCCCATTAAGTATTCTGGTTGCCGAAGATAATCTGATCAATCAGAAACTTATCAGAAGTATCCTGTTAAAATTAGGGTATCAGACTGATATTGTCGAGGATGGCAATCAGGTATTGCTCGCCATGCAAACCAAAAATTATCATGTCATTTTAATGGATATCCAGATGCCTGAAATGGATGGATTTGAAACTACACGAATCATCAGGGAGATGGCTGTAATTCAGCCGTACATTATCGCTTTAACAGCAAATGCAATGGCAGGAGACAAGGAAGAGTGCCTCAGGATGGGGATGAATAATTATATTGCCAAACCCATGCGCCTTCCTGAGATTCTAACTATACTGAAAATTGCCGCAGAGAATTTAGAAATCGGGATCTGAAAAATCAATTCCCTGGAATGGTTAACTTTTCGCTCTCTACTATTTCCCAAAATTCGATACCCCTTCAGTCCACCAATTAATCCATAACCAGCCATCTCAAATCCTTTTAAATGTAATTATATTTTACGTTTATTAATTATTTTTCCATTTTTGTAAATATTTTAATGCTAATTGAACACATTTGTAAATATTCTATTATATTTGCTTCTGCTATTTATACACATTAGGATTTGATTCAAATTCGGGTTTATACTGGTGAAAAATATTACTCCATAAAAGCATTGATATGTTACTATCTCCAGATAAAATCCAGGTCCAGACGGAAGATTCTAAAACCGGAATTCTGCCGAGGTCATTTGCAGATGAGAATCCGTTGAGTATTCTTATTGTTGATGATAATTTTGTCAATCAGAAACTTATTGAAAGAATATTGAGTAAATTGGGTTATCAAACCGAGACTGCAGCAGATGGATTACAGGCACTGGAGTTGTTTGGCAAAAAAAAGCACAATGTCATTTTAATGGACGTCAGGATGCCTGTAATGGATGGTTATGAAGCTACCCGCTCTATTCGTCAAATGGATATTGAGCAACCTTATATTATTGCCATGACAGCAAATGTGATGGCTAGCGACCGGGAAGAGTGCCTTCAAAACGGGATGAATAATTATTTATCCAAACCCCTGGCGATAAACGAGATTATTAGTAAACTTAAAATTGCTGCTGATTACTGCTTTTCAAGATTATAATAACCCTATTATAAGCAGAGCAGACAGATAGAAATACAGCAAACATCTTTGAGAGCTATGGCCGTTTGATTATCTTTTGGACCGAGCTTCTTCCATTTATATTATAAGCCTGAAGAAGGTATGTTCCAGAGTGAAGATCGCCGATATAAAGCTCGTTTTCTGCCCCTTGAACACCTGATAGCAGAAATTCCTTAACCTTAACTCCTGTTAGCGTGAACAGTGAAGCACGCTGAGTACCGGTCACCGAGATCACCCTGATGTTGTCGGTCGCAGGATTTGGAAAAATCAGCAACTCGTTTTGACTCTTAATTACCGGAACAGCCGTTACAATCGAACCTAAATTTTGGGTTGAGAAAAGTTTGTATTCACCCGGAGCAAGGGTAACAGACTGAGAAGTGGAGGTCACATTTAACGTTTTCTGTCCAAAGAAGTCATACCAGGTTCCGGTTTTCTGGAATTCCAACACAGGATTTGCACTCACCACTCCAAAATTTCCGACAATTAATACATTTTCGCCATTCCGGTTCAGCTTTATCCATTTAATATCGGTAGCCAGGGATTGCGTGAAATCGGTCGTTGAAAAGATCGGATACTTTTTCTTTAAATTAAATAGTTGTGAAAACACCTTGTTCAACTGGGCTCTGTCAGCATTATCCTTGTATTCCCAATGGATTGGTTTTTCTCCTACTCTTCCATTGACATTGATTGAAATATCATACCCTAGTTCCTCAAACTGCCAGATCATTTTAGGTCCCGGTATCGGGATAAACAAAGCCGCAACGGCTGCTGCACGATTTAAAGCAACCGGCAGTGATTTAACATCATAAGTTCCGGAACTACTTCCATAGGTAAGACACTGATACATGATCCGTTCCTCATCGTGGCTTTCCATATAACCGAGTTGCCCGGGTTTACTCCAACCCAGATGCGCATAGGATGCAGAGGTCCAGTCAGACTTTCCTGCATCATTATATCCCATAGCCGCCTGAGAGGCATTGTAATTGAAGTTTCCCCACAGGAGTATCCCCTTACCAGCCAGTTCGGTCTGCTCCGGATTATCGGAGAGGTGCTCAAAAATAACCTTCGCTCCGGGTTTACGTTTCCAGATCTCGTCTGCCATCCGCTCCAGGATTGCAATCCGTTGAGGATCATATTTGCTCCCCCATGGATCGGATGAGTCCTTTATATTATTTGAAAATCCTTTTGTAAAATCGAAGCGGAAACCATCGATCTTATATTCACTCATCCAGAAAGAGTTGATACTGTCAACCAGCTGGCGGGTAGACGGACTTTCATGGTTAAAATCAAAACCCCACTGGGCGTCAGGATTGGTGAAATTACTAATAATGTTATACCATGGATTCTGAGCTGTTGGCTTGGACCCGTCAAAATAGAGCTGAACAAACGGACTTTGGCCGAAGGAATGGTTTAATACCATGTCAAGCACCGTGGCAATCCCCCGTTTATGGCATTCATCAACCAGGAGTTTCAGATCATTTTTGGGACCATAATATTTATCGGGAGCAAAATAAAAGGATGGATTATACCCCCAGCTGGAATTTCCAACAAATTCATTCACGGGCATTAGTTCAAGCACGTTAACACCCAATGTTTTCAAATAATCGAGATGGTTGATTACCGCCGCATACGAATGCATGGAGTCAAAATCCCTCACATGACATTCATAAACAATCATGGTATCGGGATCAGCAGCAGCGTAACTGGTAATTTGCCACTTATAAGGCTGCTGGTTGGTTTGCAGGACACTTGCAATCCCCTCGGTTTTTCCTGCCGGATAGGGAATTAAATCGGGATAGGTAATTTTAGTGATCTCAACATCTTGAGGGTCTGATGTTTTTTCGGTATATGGGTCTGCAATTTTCAGGTGACCGTCAACCAGGTATTGAAAAGGGTACTCCTTCCCAGGAGTCAGACCAGTAATATCAAGCCAAAAATAATCGCCATCTCTTTTCATGCGGGATCTGGAGGATGGTGTCCAGTTATTGAAATCTCCGATTACATGGACTGTATTTTTAAAAGGGGCCCATAAAACCAATCTTGCAGTTTGTGAATCAATATAATTAATCCCCTTTTTAGCTCCTGCAGGAAGGGGCTCAACAACCTGGCTGCCTATAACATTTATAAAAACAGAATCTGTAACAACTGTTGTTCCGCTGGTCGCAGTTATTTTAAAAGAGTAATCTCCCGGCTGTGAAGGATTAAACGGAAAGGAAAGCTGTGTTCCGCCATTAACAATAGCGACCTGTGTTTTATTTAAAAAAAGACGAATATCTGCAGTTACACTTGATGCGGCATTCACCTGCATATTGGCACCCGGAGATAAAATAGTGTTTGCTGTTGGATTTGTAAAGGCAACATTTAATCCGGCAGAGTAAACATCCGCAAAAATATTTTTAGTCTGTTTAGTTCCATCTGCGCTTCTGAAGACAAAGGCCATCTGTTTAATAATTTCTCCGGCGGGAACAG
The DNA here is from genome assembly GCA_903904515.1 of uncultured Bacteroidia bacterium. GTDB lineage: Bacteria > Bacteroidota > Bacteroidia > Bacteroidales > Prolixibacteraceae > JAAFHB01. The sequence goes on along the minus strand of CAIVCR010000013.1, from coordinate 32,060 downwards.
CATAGAAGCTTCGTATATCAGTTGCAATCTGCAGAGAATAGGTGTTACTTGTTATTCTGGTAAGTTTAGGTTGTTGTGTATTATTGCCCCAGGTTCCGATTACATATTTCCAATCGGAGGAGGAAGTGCTTTTATCTGTAATGACGCCTGTATGGGTATAAACATCTCCTGTATAATCTTTTAAGCCGGCGTCACCTTGGGTGGCATCAAAAGTGATTTTTACTGTCTGGTTTTCAATCGGCAATGCAGGAATAGTAGTCACCTGGGCTAAGGCGGTCTGCCAAAATACTACCAGACATAAAAGCAGGGATATTCGGTATAACATACAGCTGGAAATAAAAAAAAGGCTTATCCTCCCGGGATGGAAGGATAAGCCTCAAAGATAATAAATTTAATTTTTCGTAACAGTAGCCTTCAGAGCTATCGAATCGAAAGTAAGTGTATAACTACCGGCATCAGCAATAGCAATATTGTCACCTCCTGCCTTAAGGGCATTCAGATCTGTGCCTCCGTAATTAATATCCCAACCGTCATTTGCCCTGAATTTAAAAGAACCTTTGACTAAGTTAAGAGTTACCTTGAATACATTATTTGCGGTATCCCAGGTCATATTGGTATCATTATCCCAGCCACCCGGAGTTGCATCACCGATGACGCCCCATCGGTTTGCGCTGTAGGTATAGGCGTTAGGATGGCTCAAATCCAAAGTAACACCATAATCAGACTCTACAGTTACCGGGATATTTCCGGCTCCTGCTCCTAAAGTACCATCAGCCTTATCGCTCCCGTAATTAACGCCCCAATCTGAAGTTCCCCTGAATTTAAAGGCCTTACCATCGAGGAGGTGAATTGCCAAAAAGAATTTCTGGGTGGCAGGATTATACTGCATATTAGTCTGATCACCCCATCCTCCCGGAGTAGCATCACCAATTAATCCCCATATTGTAGCAACGGCTGTGTAGGTCATAGCGGTTGCATCGGCATTAATCTTGTAATACCCCTTAGGCGAAGCGATATTATTGGCCGCGTTTGGATCAAGCTTCCCAGATTTATTGTCATCACCATAATTAGGGCCATTCCAGTTGGCTTGGGACGCAAATTTCCAGTTGTTCGAAGCATTTGCCATATAGACATACCCTTCAAGTTTATCTCCTGCAGCAATAGTGCTGATCACCTGAGGTGACTTATCGGGAGACCAGTCTGCCAGGCCAGAACCCGGGTAACTTGCACCAACATAATCTCCGGGAAGATTCCAGGTAAGAATGTCAGCCAAAGTTTTAATCTGAACATCTGCGCCGTAGGCTGTTCCTTTGCTATTTGTTGCATAAGCACGAACATGATAAACTGTGTTACTGGTAAGGCCAGCGAGATTACTTACAAAAATACCTGTTCCTGTGCCTGCGTCAATTTTAGTCCCAGAAATGGTAGGATCTGCAGAAGCACCCCATGCCAGACCCCTGGCAGTAATCGTACCTCCACCATCGTAGGTAACTTCTCCACCCGAAATTGCTGTAACTTTTGTAACAGCAGTTGCGGCAGCAGTTGTTACAACCGGCATATCCACCAACGTTGTAAATGAGACTTCATTGCCGTATCCGGTACCTGCCGAATTTTTAGCATAGGAGCGAACATAATAAGTGGTATTTCCTTTTAAAGCTGCCAGCGTACTCACGAAAACACCGGCACCTTTGTCATCAGAAGTCTTGGTTCCTGAAATAACCGGGTTGTGAGTAGTCGCATAACATACACCACGAGCTGTTACATCAGCACCACCGGTGACCGTAACATTACCACCGCCTTTGGCTGAATTCCCTGTTATTGCAGAAATTACATCTGTGGTAAGCAGTGGTACAACAGGAAGCGTACTAAAAGTGACCTCTTCGCCATAGAGTACATAGCCTGAAACAACGGCATAAGCACGTGCATAATACAGTGTAGCATAAGTAAGTCCGCCAACTTTCACAGTAAAGGTAGCCCCTTTTACCGGTCCGGTAAAGATTACTTTTTTATGGGCAACTGTTGGAGCCGTTGCTGTATTGTATACGACCCCTTGTTCTGAAATACCATCACCAGCGGAGACTACAAAGCCGACAATGGTTGCAGAATCAGATCTTACATTCAGAAGCTGGGAAGTGGCAATCTGCGGAGCCAATCGTAGGTCCGATTTTTCCTTTGCACATGCGCCAACCAGCAAAGCCGCAATTACAAGGATGGCTAATATGCTGTTTAAAGTTTTTCTTTTCATGAGAAAATATTTTTAATATTTAATTAGTTGGAGTGAGGACAACCTTCATCGGAGTTGTTTCCAGGAACAATTTTATATTATACTTACCCGGGGCCACATTGTCGATATTCTGACTGTCCGTTTTGCCGTCATTTTGGTATAAATTGTTTAAGTCGTGCCCGGCAGGATTGTAGGCAACGTTTACAGCAGCCCAACTATTGTGAGTCCTGAATTTAAAGCCTCCTGCTGTAACTGTTTTTGTAACATTCCAGGTATGGTCTGTGAAATCCCAGGCCATCTTAGTGTCATCGCTCCAGCCACCAACAGCGTCACCGATGATACCAATGGTAACATCCGTAATTTTCATGGTCAATTTGCCGGCATTGATATCCGCTGTAACATCATATGCACCTGCAGGAATTGCAATTGCAGGTCCGTTTTCGGTTAATGCCGCCGTTATATCAGTAAGTACGCCACCATACTTTTTACCATCATCATTATTTGTCAACTGAAAAGGGGTTCCGTCGGTATAGATCCAGCCGATATATACCTTATTATCGGCAGCAGAAACTACACTCTGCGATTTTCCAGCAACGGTAAAGATTAATGCAGGTGGGCCATACGTTGTAACATCAACAGATTTAACGGCAGAGCTATAAACATAAGAACCGGTTCCACTACTTAGCGACAGGACGGACCTGATCCGGAAATCAAGAGCAGAGACCTGATCTGCAGGTAATTTTTTAAGTAAAATACCATCAAGATCGGCTACTGTAATTTTCAACGAAAGATCCTGCTTATCACTTAGGATAGCGATTGGATCGGCAAAGTTCGACCCCTTAAGGCAAGCTTCGAGGTAATATGTTGCGGAAGCCTGGAAACCTGGGTTTACTGCAGTACCGACAAATGTCAGCACGGTTGTTCCATTAGCCCTTTTTAGAGTCAGATCGGGAACAGTCTGAAGTGCCGGAGCGATTGGGGTGTCAGATAAGATAGCCTTTGTTTCATCCTTCTTACATGAAAACAAAAGTCCGATCAACCCAATGAAAGTTAAATATATAAATATTTTCTTATTCATTTTTCAAAAGTTTTAATATTAATAACCAGTATTTTGTTTCAATGTTGGATTTGCCCCTAAATCATTCGAAGGGATCGGATACAAATCGCGGTAACTTGGTACAGCAGCCCCTTCAGCAACTTTACCTTTCCAGGGCCACATGTAGGAGCCGGAGGTAAATTGGCCAAAACGGACAAGGTCAGATCTGCGGTGTCCTTCCCAGAATAGTTCGCGGGAACGTTCGTCCAGTATAAAAGGAAGATCATAGGAAGTTACCCGTCCGGTAGTGTTTCCATAAGCACGGTCACGCAGGGCGTTAATATATCCCAACGCAGTAGCATCTCCGGCGTTGCCAGCCCTAAGAACCGCTTCAGCATACATCAGGTAGACATCAGCCAGTCTGAATACCGGGTAATCGGTATCTACAAAGTCAGGATGAGCATGAGGAGCAGCTGCGCCTGTTGAGGTAAGATTTGAGAACTTGGTAATTGCATAACCATCGGTGAACTGTCCAATATCATTAATCACCAGTTTCTGTCCGCTAGTCCAGAACATCGCACGTTTATCGGTGGCTCCGGTTGGATCAGTAAATTTGCTGACCAATGCCGAGGTGGTACGGAGTCCTCCCCATCCACCGCCAACACCAAACTGGGCTGCGGGCATGCTTCCTCCGATTTCGGCATGGATCAGATAAACCATACCTCCATAAGTCTGAGTATGTTGTCCATCGGCAGTTATCGGGAAGATCATTTCAGGACTGATATTATTGTCAGCGGTGAAATTGTTGGCATATTTTGAATTAAGCGTGTACCCCGCTGCAATTACTTTGCTGCAATATGTAGCGCACTCTGCATTTTTCTCAACGCCTGCATACACTTTGGCATTCAGATAAAGCTTGGCTAAAAGGGTCCAGGCAGCACCCTGGTCAGCTCTTCCATATTCAAATTTTGGAGCGCCTAAACTATTTTCAATAGCCTTAAGTTCACTTTCAAGATAGGCAAATAACAAAGCCCGTGTTGTTTGCTTTGGGAAAAAGGCACCTGGAGCATCTGCCTCAGTAACAAACGGAGGATTACCAAATAAATCAATTGCATGGTAATAAGCCAACGCACGCAGGAATCTGGCCTCTGCATGATACTTGATAAGATCAGCATCGGTTTTTCCTTCAGTCGCCCTGATATATTCGTTACAAAGTGCGACGGTATACATGATCCTGGAATAGATTGCTGCAATAAATACATCATTTGGAGCCCATGTCTGCCAGTGAAAGTCTTTGATAGAGGCATCATTCCAGGCTATTACTGCCTCATCGGTAGATAATTCCTGGACATTCCAGTATTCGCGCAGGTAGTTCCCGAAACCTTCATCAATCCCGGCAATGTCAGGTTGTCCCGAAGGACCTTGCTGTCCGCTTACAGAAAAAGTAGCATACAATTTTGCTAAACCCTCCTTATAGGCTGCCGGAGTACTATAGACAGTAAGGGAGGTGATTATATTGGGGTCCTTGGGGACAAGATTCAGATCTTTGACACAAGAGGTAAACATCAGTGTCGCAAGAATAACAGCTAAAGATTTTATTATATTTTTCATGTCGTATTCTTAATAAAAGTTAGAATGTAAGATTTACGCCAAGTACAAAAACTCTCGGACGGGGATAGAAGTTATTATCAATACCACCATCAACCTCAGGATCAAGCCCTTTATATTTAGTGATTGTGAAGGCGTTTTGTACAGTAAAGCTAACACGCGCTTTAAGGTGTTTTACAAAATTGTATGCCAGACTTATGTTGTCCATCTTAAAGAAAGAGGCATTCTCAACATAGAAATCTGAGAAATACTGGGTATTTGTAAATTTAGCGTTGTTTACAAGCCTTGGAAGATTATTATAGAATCCTGACTGGTTGTAAACTGTTGAGTAAAGTGCGCCGGAAGCGACATTGTTATACGCATAGTTTCCAATATTTGACCTACCGGAGAAAGAGAAGTCAACATTTTTATAGGAAACCCTTGAATTAATTCCGATCGTATAATCGGGTGCAGGTTTCTTATAATGGAATTTATTCAGGTTGTTGCTTGTAACAGTTCCGCCTGTACCTGTACGGTCAACATAAAGACCTTCGATTGGCATACCGTTTGATCCGTATACCTGTTGAAATACAAAAAAGGAATTGGCTGCATATCCGACACGTTGATTTTGGATCATATTTCCTACACCTCCGCCAATTGCTCCGACGTCAACACCCGGGTAATTGGGGTCATCGGTTTTAGTCAGCTTCGTGATTTTATTTTGATTGTAGGCAGCATTAAAACCAACACTCCAGTTCCAATCTTTACTCTCAACAACTCTTCCGTTTATAGAGATCTCAGCCCCTTTATTTTCCAGATTTCCGACATTTGTTGTAAGGAAGTTCGAGAAGTTACTTCCGGCTGCAATAGGAATAAAGTTCAATAAATCTTTCGTTGTACGATCGTATAAATCGATTGAACCGGTTATACGGTTGTTTAAGAATCCATAATCTAACCCAATATTGTAAGTTGTTGTCTCTTCCCATTTGATGTTTGCATCATATGGATTTGGGCGTAATGTATTGTAGAATGTATTTCCAAACTGATACTGAGCAGTGGCTGTGCTACCGCGATATACTGGCAGATAGGGATAATCGTTTCCGATATCCTGCTGACCGGTAATCCCATAACCCAACCTAAGTTTAAGATCAGAAACCGTTGAAACATCTTTCAGGAACGATTCGTCCTTGATCTTCCATGCAAAAGCTGCAGCCGGGAAAAGTCCCCATCTGTTTGCCTTTGAAAATCGTGAAGATCCGTCATCGCGAAGGGTCACTGTAAGTAAATAACGGTCCATGAATGTGTAATTCACCCTGCCGAAGAAAGAAACCAGGTAGTTCTCATTGATAAACTTGGAATTGTCAGAGATCTGTTTTCCGTCACCATTGCGAACAAATGAAGATCCGTCTTTATAAAAATGTTGCCATGAATAACCTGCTGTGGCATCAATCTTGCTGTTTATGGATTTCAAATCCTTCACATAATTAAGATAGAAATCGAAAAGTTGCGATTTACCTGTTTGTGAATAATCATTCAACCGGCCAATTCCGTTTCTGAATGTAAACGCTGCATTATCCGGGGCATTGTTATGTCCTTTGGTGGTAAAATAGTCGTAACCAACGTTCATATTGGCACGTAATTCAGGAAGAAAATGGAATTTGTAATCGAACTGAGCATTTCCAAGGCTTCTCTGAACAACGGATGTATTATCTGTCTGATTCAATAAAGCAACCGGGTTTGAAACTCCAATTGGGTTTGGACTTCCATTAGGATCCATTGAGCCGTCTGCCAAAACATCGGAAAGATTTGCCCAGGTATAATAACCGCCAAATTTAGTGTTCCCGTTTCTCACCGACTGTGTCGGATCGAAAGCTACTGCGGAACCTACTGCGCCTGCGTCACCAAAATTTTGAGTGGTATAACTCCCCTTCAGGTTAACACTTACCTTCAGGTGGTCGTCAAAAAACCGTGGATCAAGACCGACAGCCATTGTGGTACGTTTCATATCGGTTGTCTTCAGAATTCCATCCTGTCCGGTATATCCCAGTGACACACGGTAAGGCATCGCCTTCATCCCACCGCTCATGCTGAGATTATGGTCATGCGTAATTGCAGATCTGTAAATCTCTTTTTGCCAGTTTGTGTTTGATGTTCCAAGACGGGATAAAGCGCCCATGCTTAAACCAACCGCACTCTTTTTTGCAAGATCCAAAGAGAGCGCCCTGAATTCGTCTCCCGAAAGGACATCCATATATTTATTAACAGTGCTTACACCAACTGTTCCGTTGTAATCAATCTGCATTGGTTTACCAAGATTCCCTTTTTTTGTGGTGATTAAAATTACACCATTCGAAGCTCTGGAACCATAAATTGCTGTTGCAGAAGCATCTTTCAAAACAGTAAATGTCTCAATATCGTTAGGATTTATTGTCGATAAAGGGTTTGCCAATCCGGAAACTCCTGAATTACTTACTGGAAAACCATCTATAATGATTAAAGGATCATTACTGGCTGACATAGAAGAGCCCCCACGGATCCTGATCGTTGATCCGCTTCCCGGAGCACCACTGTTTGAGGTGATTACCGTACCGGCACTCTTGCCAACGATTAAGTCCTGCGGAGAAGTAATCCCTCCTTTATTGAAGTCTTTGGAGCTAACTGTACTTACAGCTCCCGTTGCATCGGATTTCTTAACTGTTCCATATCCAATAACAACTACTTCATCAAGCCCTTTAGTTTCTGTTTTTAAGGCAATGTTAAGTTGTGATTGCTGTCCAACAGCTACAATCTGAGATTCATATCCGATGAATGAGAAAACCAGTTTAGTTGCCGGAGTAACTTTAAGGGTGAATTTTCCATCGATATCGGTAACTGTGCCGGTAAAGGTTCCTTCGACTAAAACCGTCACCCCAATAAGTCCCTCATTCGTAGTAGCATCGGTAACTTTACCGGTAATTGATCTCTCCTGTGCAGTTACCGACAGCGTCAGCAGTGCAAATAGAAAAAACCAAATTGCTTTCATCTTTACAATTTCAAATTTCATGTGATTCAAATTAATGGTTCATAAATCATGGTTCAAATTTTTTACCTTAAATTAAGGTATTTTTAACATATATCCATTTGAATACTAACTGTTTGCCTCCACAATTCCTTTCCCTTTCTCGTTTTGGCTTCACAAAAGAATACATTTTTAACACAATTTTAACATGTCATATTTGGGTAAAACGCAAATAATTCTATGCAAACGTTTGCGGTGACGTTTGCATCAAATATGTTATACAACATGTTTTTTAAAAACCGAGGAAATGGCGGAATTTAATGCAGGATCTGCAGGGGGCATATTTTCTATACATTTGCATTAAAAATTGTTATTTGTAATAATTATAGATAACGAAATAAGTTGTTAGTCAAACTAATTTACTACTTTAGTAAAATCATATTACAACTGAACTAAATCCTTTGATGAACAGTCAAATTACCATAAAAGATATTGCCAAGGCGTTAGGCATTTCGGCGTCAACTGTTTCACGGGCTCTTAAAGATCATCCGGACATCAGCAGGGACACAAAAGATGCAGTAAATGATCTTGCCAAAAAACTTCATTATAAACCTAATGCGGTTGCACTTTCGCTCAAAAGCAGTAAAACCAACACGATAGGGGTGATCATTCCCGAACTGGTTCACTATTTTTTCTCCTCCGTAATTAGCGGTATCGAGGATGTGGCTTACGATGCCGGTTATAATGTAATGATCTGCCAGTCAAACGAAAAATATGAACGGGAGATTATCAATGCCCAGGCTCTCTCTTCGAATCGGGTTGAGGGTGCATTGATTTCCATTTCAAAAGAGACGCAGGATTATGCTCATCTGCAAATGTTAGCTGAGAGCGGAATTCCGATGGTTTTCTTCGACAGGGTTCCTGATGGTTTCGATTCTGACAGGGTAATTATAGACGATAAAAAAGCAGCCTTCAATGCGGTTTGTCATTTAATTGAATCGGGGTGCAAACGGATCGCGCACCTGGCTGCCCCAACTTCTTTGGGAATCGGGAAATACCGGCTGGAGGGGTACAAAGAGGCATTACTTCAGCACAATATGCCCTATATTGAAGATTATGTGATCGTTGCTGATTCATTTGACCTTGCAGCCATTGCCACCCGAAAATTAATTCAGCTTCCAATACCCCCTGATGGGATATTTACAGTAAATGACCTTACGGCTGTCGGAGCTATGAAAACTTTACAGAAAGTGGGAATTTCGATTCCTGATAAAATGGCCATAATGGGGTTTTCAGCCGGAAGCTATTCCGATATTACCACCCCTACCCTCAGTTCAGTCGATCAGCATGGATATGAAATGGGTATCAAAGCAGCCACTGTACTTTTAGAGCGGATAGAATCGAAAAGAGAAGGTCCCGGAGAGACTTTTTTCGTGGAAACCAACCTTGTGATACGCGAATCGACAAAAAAAATCTGACAAATTAAATGTTTCGCAAACGTTTGCATTCAGGAATTTAAACCTTATGCAATTATTATTTTGATTTAAAAGCGTTTAGTTATTGCATTTATAATATTTCCAATTTATATTTGCTGCCGAATATTAATTGTCTTTCCCCACAAAATCGTATTTTCTTCCCGAATTACGATCCTTTCCTGTTATCCAAATTTTGGTGCTGTTTTCGTCTGGATTTTCGTTCAGCTGATTTTTGCTTTTGTGATCAAATGCTCATGGATTTCAAATCCCTGTGACGTTGAACTCATTGAAGTGCTATTTATTTGATTGCCCGATTTAAGAGTGTTATTAAACTACTATTCATTATGGAAAAAAAACCGCATCTCTCTTTTTGGTCTATCTGGAATATGAGCTTTGGCTTTATGGGTGTCCAGATTGGTTATTCACTTCAAAATGGTAATACAAGCCGAATCCTGTCTGCATTGGGGGCTGATGTTCACCACCTGAGTTATTTTTGGCTGGCTGCCCCACTTGCCGGATTGATTGTACAACCCATAATCGGTCTTTTCAGTGATAACACCTGGACCAGACTTGGGCGCCGAATTCCATACATACTTTTGGGAGCTATTATATCAGCTATGGCCATGTTCTTTATGCCCAATTCAGAATTCTTCGCCTACATTCTGCCTCCTCTGTTTTTTGGTGCCTTTATGCTCCTGTTCATGGATACCTCATTTAATATTACCATGCAACCATTCAGAGCACTTGTTGGTGATATGGTTTCAGAGGAGCAGCGAAACCAGGGTTATTCGGTGCAAAGTTTTTTAATCAATGCAGGTGCTGTTATTGGTTCTCTGCTCCCATTCATACTGACCTGGATAGGAGTTTCGAATGTTCCTGCAGCAGGCGAAAAAGTCGCACCCACGGTTATCTGGGCCTTTTATCTTGGTGGCGGAACTCTTTTACTATCTGTATTATGGACCAGTTTCAGAACTAAGGAATTTCCACCCGAAGAGTATAAAAAGTACTATCAGCTAAAGCAGGACCCAACGAAGAAAAGCTCTTTCCTTACCTTGATTAAAGAGATTCCTGAAACAATGTGGCGATTGGCAATCGTTCAGTTTTTCTCCTGGTTCGCCCTTTTTCTGATGTGGGTCTACACAACTCCCGGAGTAGCTCAAAACGTATGGAATACAGTCTCGGGAGATTCCACTTCTGCCGGATACAACGAAGCCGGTAACTGGGTCGGGGTAATCTTTGCAGTTTACAGTCTGTTTGGGGCGCTCTTCTCCATCGTTATGGCTAAGCTGGCCAATAAATTTGGTCGTAAAACAACCTACATGCTTTCATTGATGGCAGGAGGAATCGGACTCATTTCGATGATCTTCATCAAAAATCAATATGGATTAATTGTCTCAATGGTTGGAATTGGTATTGCCTGGGCCGCCATTCTTGCAATGCCTTATGCTATTCTTTCTGCAGCACTCCCCTCTGATAAAATGGGGGTCTACATGGGTATTTTCAATGCGACGATTACCATTCCTCAGATAGCGGCCGGATTACTTGGCGGAATAGTTTTAACCCTTGTGGAAAATAAAGCAATTCTGATGCTGGGTATTGCCGGTTTATCGATGGTGATCGCCGGACTCACAGTCGTTTTTGTTAAGGAACACATTGTCACTTCTAAATCATAAATTTTGAAGATTAAAGCGTGTTTATTCGATTTGGATGGTGTGGTGGTTGATACGGCCAGATACCATTACATAGCCTGGAAAAAGATTGCGGAGGACCTCGGATTTCATTTTTCAGAAAATGATAATGAGCGTCTTAAAGGGGTCAGCCGGATGGATTCCCTGGATATCCTGCTCACCATAGGTAAAGTAACTCTTAAGCAGGATCAGAAAGAGCTTCTGGCAGATAAAAAGAATAATTTATACGTTTCGTATATCAGCCGCATGACTCCCGATGAAATTCTGCCGGGGGTGATCTCTTTTCTGGATGAATTGCGCAACAACAAAATATTAATTGCCCTGGGGTCAGCCAGTAAAAACGCGATGACCATTCTTGACCTGATCAATTTAACTCAAAAATTTGATGCTGTAATTGACGGGAATAAAGTTAGCCTGGCCAAACCTGACCCTGAAGTTTTTTTAAAGGGGGCTTCCGAATTAGGCATCAATCCGAATAGCTGCCTGGTTTTTGAAGATGCCCAGGCAGGAATTGATGCAGCACGAAATGCCGGGATGCATGTCATTGGTGTCGGTCATGCTGAAAACCTGAAAAACGCTGAGTTTATTATTCCAGGTTTTGAGAACATGAATTTCGACCGATTAAGATCACTGTATTTGTAAACGCATGGAAGCGTTTTTATGTAAAAGAGGAGAATACTATGAAACGAGCCATTTGAGAAATTTTCTCATTAGATCAATAACCTGGCGAGTTCCCCCGATGGATCGGGGCAAGCTATCTGACCTTTAAAAACAAATTATAGACAGATGAAAGATTATATCACACATAACGGATGGAAAATTATCGAAGAGACGTTCCATCCTGCATATAATAAAATAACGGAAAGCCTGATGAGTCTCGGTAATGGACGAATAGGGCACCGGGCTAATTTTGAGGAGAAATTCACCGGAGAGACCCTCCCGGGAAATTATGTCGCAGGGGTTTATTACCCCGATAAAACACGTGTGGGTTGGTGGAAAAACGGTTATCCAAAATATTTTGCAAAAGTACTTAATGCTGCAAACTGGATTGGGATTGACGTAAAAATCGGTAACGAAATCCTTGATCTCAATACTGCTGAAATTCTTGAATTCAGAAGGGAACTCAATATGCAGCTGGGTCATTTAAACCGTGAATTTATTGCTCAACTCCCATCCGGCAGACAAATTAAGGTTGTTACACGCCGTTTTATGAGTATTGTCAATTCTGAAATTGGGGCAATCAGATATACGGTAACAGCATTAAACTTCTCTGATAAAATAATACTCACACCCTATATCGATTTTGATGTACGCAATGAAGATGCCAATTACGATGAAAAGTTCTGGGATGAAGTTGAAGTAAACGTAAAACCGGGAGAAGGTTACGTTATTGCGGAAGTTCGAAAGACCCTTTTTCAGGTCTGTTCAGGGATGAAAATAAAGATCATGCGCAACGGGAAAAGCTGCTCGTTCGCGGCTGATGTTGAGAAACGCTCAAAATATGTCGCAAATATCATCCCAATTACGTTAAATGAGGGTGAATCGGTTACTATCGAAAAATATGGAGTTAACGTCTCCTCAGAAAACTTTTCAAAAGAGAAACTGATGATTGCTGCTGTAAGCCACTTAAATACAGCTTATTATAAAGGCTTCGATCAGCTCGAACTCGAACATTCAAATGCATGGCTTGAGAAATGGAAGAGAAGCGATATAATTATTGAAGGGGATGACGCTGCTCAACAGGGTATTCGGTTCAATATTTTTCAGCTTCACCAGACCTATACGGGTGAGGATGAACGATTAAATATCGGGCCAAAAGGATTTACAGGTGAGAAGTATGGCGGTTCGACTTACTGGGATACTGAAGCCTTTTGCCTCCCGTTTTTCCTCTCCACCGCTCCGGTCCAGGTATCGCGCAATTTATTGAAATACAGACATAAACACTTGCTAAAAGCGATTGAGAACGCCACAACCTTAGGTTTTAACCACGGTGCAGCCCTCTATCCTATGGTTACAATGAATGGAGAGGAGTGCCACAATGAATGGGAAATTACCTTTGAAGAGATCCACCGGAATGGGGCAATTGCTTATGCCATATTTGATTATATCAGGTATACTAACGACTGGGAATACCTTAATCCTAATGGATTTGAAGTTCTGCTTGCCATATCCCGTTTCTGGGCGCAGCGCGTAAACTGGTCGGAACAGCTCCAAAAATACGTGTTACTTGGAGTTACAGGACCAAATGAGTATGAAAACAACGTAAGCAATAACTACCACACTAACCGTATCGCACAATGGACGCTCGAGTTTACCCTTGAAGCCATTCAATACCTCAAAGAAAACCACCTTGAACAATACAGTCACTTGCTGAAAAAATTAAACTTTAACGAAGAATCAGAGACTGCTGTATGGCATCATATTATTTCAAATATTCATTTTCCATACGATACTAAAAGGGATATTTTTCTGCAACAGGATGGATTTCTTGATAAAACATTAAAAACAACTGCTGAAATCCCGGCATCTGAACGTCCAATAAATCAGCATTGGTCGTGGGATCGTATTTTGCGCTCTCCATATATTAAGCAAGCTGATACCTTGCAGAGTATGTTTCTTTTCGAAGAAAACTTCGATAAAGAAACCATCAAAAGACATTTCGACTTTTATGAGCCTTTTACGGTGCATGAGTCTTCCCTCTCCTCCTGTATCCACACTATTCTGGCCAGCGCCATCGGATATGAGGAAAAAGCATACGAATTATATATCAGGACAGCACGACTCGATCTCGATGATTACAACAACGATACCGCCGACGGATGCCACATCACCTCTATGGGGGGAACCTGGATGGCTTTCGTAAAAGGATTTGGAGGAATGAGGGTAAAATCGGGAAAAATATCCTTTTCACCTTTTATTCCCGATAAATGGAGTTCATACTCTTTCCGGATCAATTTCAGAAACTCGATTCTGCGAATAAATGTCAATAAACAGACAGTGAGTATCGAAAATCTTTCCGATACTGAATTGACGCTATTAATCTACGATCAGGAACAATATATCGGAGCACACCATAAAACAGAAGTTCAATTAAAACACGCGTAAAATGAATATTAAACAATTAGCATTTAAAACAATTGCTTTATTATCAATTGCTTTAATCATCTTCACCCCTGTTCTTGCGGCCAATAAACCAACACTCAACAAGGTGGAACCCCCTTTCTGGTGGACGGGATTCAAAAATCCTTCACTCCAGCTGATGATTTACGGAGAACGGATTTCTGAGACAAAACCGGAAATAAACTACGAAGGGGTAGAACTGGTCTCATCAACAACTGTTGAGAATCCGAATTACCTTTTCCTCGATCTTCGTTTGTCACCTTCGGTAAAACCCGGCAAATTTGAAATCGTCTTTAAACAGGCGGGGAAAAAGATTATTGCTTCAAGCTACGAGTTAAAGTCCCGTGAAAAAGGTTCATCGCAACGGATCGGATTCAACAACTCTGATGTAATGTACCTTATTATGCCCGATCGGTTTGCCAATGGTGATCCTTCGAATGACTCGAAGGATGATATGCCCGAGAAAGGTAACCGGGCTGATCCCAATGGGCGGCATGGAGGTGATTTGAAAGGGATAATGGATCATCTTGACTATATTCAGGAGAATGGCTATACGGCACTGTGGGTCAACCCGGTTCTCGAAAACAATATGCCGCAAGTCTCCTATCATGGCTACTCGACGACCGATTTTTATAAAGTAGACAGCAGATTTGGATCCAATGCCGATTATCAGTTATTAAGTGCAGAAGCCAAAAAAAGGGGGATCAAGATGGTTATGGATATGATCTTTAACCATTGCGGGTTAAGTCATTGGTGGATGAAAGATTTGCCGATGAAGGACTGGATCAACGGATATCCAAACTACCATATCACGAATCACAAAAAAGCTACGGTACAGGATCCCTATGGTTCAGAGAGTGATTCAAAGGAGTTTACAGACGGATGGTTTGTTCCAAGCATGCCCGATCTGAACCAGTGCAACCCATATATGGCCAATTACTTAATCCAGAACTCAATCTGGTGGATTGAATATGTAGGTCTTGACGGAATCAGAATGGATACCTATCCCTATCCCGACAAACAGATGATGGCCAACTGGACACGCCAGGTGTTGGATGAATACCCGAATTTCAATATCGTGGGTGAAGAGTGGCACATCAATCCTGCCAATGTCGCTTTCTGGCAAAAAGGGAAAGTCAATTCAAACGGATATACCTCCTACCTTCCAAGCCTGATGGATTTCCCGATACAAAATGCTCTGGTCAAATCGATGACCGACGGGTGGGGTTTCAATCATCTTTATGAAACTCTGGCACAGGATTACCTTTATCCTAAACCCGACAACCTCGTTATCTTTGGTGAAAATCACGATACTGAGCGTTATTTCACAGCCATTGGTGAAAATATCCCCAAATTAAAGGCAGCGATGACTTTCCTGATGACCACGCGTGGTATTCCCCAGGTTTATTATGGAGGTGAGATTCTGATGACCGGATTAAAAAGCGACGGCGACGGAAAAATGCGCAAAGATTTCCCCGGCGGTTGGGCAGACGACCAGGTAAATGGGTTTAAAGGGACCGGATTGACTGCTGATCAATCAGAATTTCAGCAATTTCTGAAGAAGCTGGTGAATTGGAGAAAAGGGAAAAGTGTGATTCATTCAGGCAGGCTGAAACACTACTTCCCTATGGATAACCTATATGTCTATTTCAGGTATAACGAAAAGGAAACCATTATGGTGATCCTCAATACCAATACTGAAAATAAAACCCTGAACACTGGTCGCTTCGCGGAATCACTCCATGGATTTACTTCAGCCAAAGAGGTCATGACAGGGAATATGGTCAACGATCTGAACAATATCGTTGTTCCTGCCAATACATCCATGATACTTGAGTTGAAATAAATCAGAAGTTTAGCCCTGACAGGGTTTAAAACCCTGTCAGGGCTTTGAAATAAAAAGAGGTGAACGATTACAAATGTAATAATTCACCTCTTTTTTGTGTCTTGTTAAGCCGCTGGCGTCAACCGAAATTCAGCAACTTAAATATCCAATAGATGCCAGCTGCGAGAGCCATTGAAACAGGGATTGTAAGAATCCAGGCATAAAGCAGATTTACTGTAACACCCCAACGCACGGCGGAAACCCTTTTTGTTAACCCAACACCCATAATAGCTCCGGTGATTGTGTGGGTAGTACTGACAGGAATTCCAAATGCTTCTGTTCCAAATAACATGATAGCACCAGCACCTTCAGCTGCTACTCCTTCAAAAGGTGTCAATTTGGTGATCTTACCCCCCATGGTCCGGATGATCCGCCAACCTCCAAGTAAAGTACCTGCGGAAATAGCGGTATAACATCCATAAACAATCCAAAGTGGAATAGCATGTATTTTCCCATCCACAAAAGTGATATGAGCCCAATGAGGAATTAGTGCAGGGTCTACTGTTTTGAAATAGACCAATAAAGAGGCAGAAATAATTCCCATTACCTTTTGTGCATCGTTACCCCCATGCCCAAGACTGAACAAAGCTGATGAGATCAACTGGCCAATCTTAAACCATCGTTTTAATCTGAACGGGTTAAAACTTTTAAAGATCCATAGCAACGCGATAGATAAGAAATAGGAAAGGAGCATTCCAATAAGTGGAGCAAGAAAGATAAAGGCTGCGATTTTAATAATCTTATCCGAATGGACAACTCCCCAACCGGAGAATGCAATCGCTGCTCCGGCAAAGCCACCAACGAGGGTATGCGATGAGCTAGAAGGGATACCTAAATACCAGGTAATCAAATTCCATATAATTGCAGCGATTACCCCAGCTAATATGACCTGCAGATTTATTGCCGAGGTATCTACAACTTTGGCAATAGTATCTACAATGTGAAGCTCAAAAATGGCGTAAGCGGCAAAATTAAAGAATGCAGCCCAGATCACAGCCTGCAATGGTGTTAATACCTTAGTGGATACAACCGTTGCAATTGAGTTGGCCGCATCATGAAAGCCATTGATAAAATCAAAAATAAATGCCAATATAATAATGGCAATTAACAGAGTAAAATTCATAAATTCTTATGATATTTTTACGATGATCGATGAAAAGACATTTGCTACATCATCACATTTGTCAATCGCCTTTTCGAGTGAGGCGAGAATATCCCGTTTCTTAATCAGGTTTATCGCATTTGTTTCCAGTTCAAACAGATTGGAGAGGTATTCCTGATATAAATAGTCCACTTCGCTTTCATAAGTGCTGATCGTTGCGCAAGACTCCGCAAATTTCAAAAAATCGGATGCATTCTTTACGCTGCGTAAAACCAGTTGAATCTCTTTATTGGCAGCATGAATATACTCTGCGATCTTACTAAACTCCTCCGGGAAAGTTGGGAGCTTGTAAAAGTGGGTCCTGATGGCTGCCGTATGGATATAGTCAACCACATCATCAATTGTTGAGATCAGGAGATGAATATCCTCCCTGTCAAATGGGGTGATAAAGGTTCCGTTCAATTCGATAAGTAACTGATGGGTAATCACATCCCCTTTATGTTCCGCCTCCTTGATTAATTTGATATAAACCTCACGTTCATTCAAATCATTTTCACCCATCAATTTAATCAGTAAATCTGAAGAAACAACCAGATTGTCTGCGGCTTCAATAAATAAAGGAAAGAACTTGCGATCTTTTGGAACAAGAAATCCGAATATTTTGTCCAGCATCATAACATGAATGGTTTAATTAGTTTGAGCATTAAAAGTGCGCAAATTTATAACTTTATCGTGGAGGATTCACCAATTTCTAATTTAGAAGGAGAATTTTTAACCGAATTGGACAAAAAAATAATTGCCAGCTTTAAATAGCAGAGAATTAGGCTAAACTACAATTTTCAGGACTTGGTATACGACACGAAATCGCGTGTCGCCTTAACCAGATTAACTGTCTGCAGCAGAAGATGCTTGGTTTCAGACATCACTCCAAAATACAAAATGGAATTTCGGCTGTTTGTTCCCTTTCTTTTAATCCTACGGATTTGCCTGTTTTCCTGCTCATACATCAATCCAAGAACCTCTTTCCGTTTCAGAATCAGCTCGTCAATTTGCTCAAACCGTGAAACCTTAATCATATGAAGGGCAAAATTCAGGAAATCGGTGACCTGATTGCTGAATTCAATAAGTTCACTATTTTGATCCTCGGCAAAAGGGCGGTGATCGCTCACAAGGTGTACATGAAGCGGTCGTACCACATACTTTATCGAGTGGGCCATTTCGCGCAAATAATCAACGATCTGAACGTAGTAATGACCTGTTTCAATTGAATCGTGCTGAAGTTCCTGAATAACCCGATAAGTATTTGCTTTTAGCTTTCGGGCTCTCTGATTAAACTCTTCGATCTCCACCTCAATCTCCTCTAGCAGCTTAATATTTTGGGAGTGAAAACCGGAAATCCCCAAATAATACGCCTTTGAAATCATTATTATAGCATTGGAAGAGTCTTCAGTTGTTTTTACCAGCACATTTTCAGCCTTTATCAAGGGTTCTGAAAATTCATCCATCTCGGATACAACAGAATCACTTTTACGAACACTCTTTGGACGACGTGAAATAATTACTATTATCCACGCTGTCACCAATCCAAGAATAAACGAAAAAAAAGGATAGAATCTTTCCATTAAACAGTTAACTTTTTCCAGTTGACAAATGTATTTCTGAGCGGTCATCTAAAGTGCACATAGTGTATTAAATAAATGTTAATTAGTGAATAACGGCGAAAAATTGGAAGAAAGAGCAAATAAATTTAACTTTGCCCCCCAGAATTCTAATAATTCAACTGATGGTTCCTTTAAAAACAAGCACTCCCCAGAAACTTTCCATCACCTCTTCCTTTATAATTACCGTCTTTGGCGCTATATTGCTGGGGGCGGCACATTGGCTGGGCTGGTCTGTCTGGTCGGCAATATTTATTCCGATCCTGTTTCTGATCTCCTACTTTACAACCCTTTACATGCTCTCTATACTTATAAATGATAAAATCACACCCATCTATAAGACAATCCGCGAAGTTCCGATCGAAATGAAACGAATGACCAAACTTATCCATGGGAACAGAGATATTATCGGGGAGGTCGATCAGGAGGTAAAGCTGTGGGCAGAGGATAAACTGGCCGAGATCGACCGGTTACGCGAACTCGAGAAATACAGGAAAGATTTTGTGGGAAATGTTTCACATGAGCTCAAGACCCCCATTTTCAACATCCAGGGATACATTCTGACACTTCTTGATGGTGGATTGGAGGACCCGAAAATCAACCGGCTCTACCTCGAACGGACAGAAAAAAGTATCGACCGGATGATCAGTGTGGTGGAAGATCTCGAATCGATCACGAAACTCGAATCAGGCGAACTCAAAATAAAAATGGAACCCTTTGATATTGTAAAACTTACCGAAGAGGTTTTTGAATTTGAGTTACGCGATTCAAAGGAACGGAGAATCAGCATGAACCTTGTAAGTTCTGCGAATAAGCCTGTTTTTGTCATGGCTGATAAGAAACGCATCTTCGAAGTGATCAGTAATCTGGTAGGGAATGCCATTAAATACGGCAAAAAGGGGGGGAACGTAAATGTCGCCTTTTACGATATGGATAAAATGGTGCTTATTGAAGTAAGTGACGACGGCATCGGTATAGAAAAGAAGGATCTGATCCGCATCTTTGAACGTTTTTACCGCGTCGATAAGAGCAGATCAAGGATCCAGGGAGGGACAGGTCTGGGACTATCAATTGTTAAACATATCATTGAAGCACACGAACAAACCATTCACGTTAAAAGCCAGGTTGATAAAGGAACAATATTTACCTTTATGCTTGAAAAGTATAATAAATAAAAAAAACCATCTATAACTTCAATTTCTAAAAAATACCTATATTTAGTTCATTGAAATTAATGCATCCAATTTATTAAAAACCAATGGTAGAAAAGGATAATACACCACGAATCCTTCTTGTCGATGACGAAGAGGATATTTTGGAATTCGTTAGCTACAATCTTCAACGTGAGGGATTTAGGGTATATTCTGCCCGAAATGGTGTAGAAGCCATAGAGATGGCGGGTAAGGTTAAACCAGACCTTGTTATACTGGATGTTATGATGCCCGAAATGGATGGAATTGCTGCCTGTGAAGAGATCAGAAAACTTCCCAGTTGCAAAAATGTGGTCATCGCCTTTTTGACTGCCCGCGGAGAGGATTATTCCCAGATAGCAGGTTTCGAAGCGGGTGCAGATGATTATATCACAAAACCGGTTCGCCCCAAAGTGCTGATTAGCCGCGTTAAAGCCTTGCTAAAACGAACAGGTGGAGTCGCTTCCGATAGTGCGGACAATAGCAAAATATTGACGATCGGGGATATCGTAATTGACAAAGAACGGTACATTCTGATCATTGATGAAAAAGAACTTACATTACCCCGTAAGGAATTCGAATTGCTCTCTTTACTTGTTTCCAAGCCGGATAAAGTCTTTACCCGGGACGAAATTTACAAATCAGTTTGGGGAAATAACGTGATTGTTGGAGATCGTACGATTGATGTACATATCAGAAAATTGCGTGAGAAAATCGGAAATGACCATATCAGGACGCTGAAAGGAATTGGTTATAAGTTTATTACCTGAGTTATAAGTGATGAGTGCAAAGGGATTTCACAAAATTTAACTCTCTACTCCCTTGGATTACGTATCCTTCATAAGTTATAAATGATGAGTTAAGAGTGATAAGGCGATGATTGATAGGAGATAAGTGAAGGGGATAAACTTTACCTCCTAGGTTAACTCATAACTCATAACTCATAACTTATCATTCACCTAAAGTTCCTTGCGCATCCTGGCCACAGGGATATCAAGTTGCTCCCTATATTTGGCGACTGTCCTGCGTGCTATTTCATAACCCTTGTCATTCAAAATTTGGGTTAGCAGGTCATCGTTGAGCGGCTTTTGCTTATTTTCGTTATCGATACACTCCTGTAATATCGATTTAATCTCTCGTGTCGAGACCTCTTCACCGTTATCCTTCTGCATCGATTCGGAAAAGAAGTATTTTAACGGATAAATTCCAAAATGAGTCTGGATGTATTTACTGTTTGAGACTCTCGAAATTGTCGAAATATCGAGCCCTGTCCGATCGGCAATATCTTTGAGGATCATTGGGCGCATTTTTGTTTCATCCCCTTCCAGAAAATATTCCTTTTGGTACATCAGGATCTCAGTCATTACCAGCATCAGGGTCTCCTGCCGCTGTCTGATTGCGTCGATAAACCACTTGGCAGAATCAATTTTTTGCTTGACAAAAAGGACAGCCTCTTTAAGATCACGGGTCATTGACTTCCGGTTATCCTGGTATGACCGGAGCATGTTTGTATAGTGGCGACTAATGTTAAGTTCCGGCACATTACGCTGGTTGAGACTAAGTTGCATCTCGTCCTCCACAATTTCGAGAATAAAATCGGGAATAATCGCCTGATTACCCTGACTGATATTGTTGCTGAAGGAGCTTCCCGGTTTTGGATTTAATTTAAGGATTTCGTCAATCGCATCTTTAAGGGTCTCATCATCAACTGCAAATTTCCGGCCGATCTTGTCAAAATGCTTTCGGGTAAACTCATCGAAGGCCTCTTTCAGAATTAGCCCTGCAAGCTTAAGCTCTGGTCTTAGATCCCCCTTCCGGGTAATCTGCAGTCGCAGGCATTCCCTTAAATTTCGGGCACCAACACCAGGAGGATCAAGCTCCTGAATCTTTCTTAGGATTCCGATCAGTTCAGTTTCGTTGGTTTTAATATTTTGAGAAAATTCAAGATCATCAACAATGGCTGAAATATCGCGACGCAAATAGCCGTCTTCATCAATATTGCCAATAATATGCTCTGCCAGAATACTCTCGCGTGAATTGAGCATCTCCATACTAACCTGTTCCTGAAGGTATTCATGGAATGAGGTACCATCTGAAAAAGGGATGTCAGTCACTTTATCATCTTTCGAAGTGTTCTGTGCATTGTAACGATAGGAAGGATAATCCTCTTCATTGAGATAATCACTCACCGAAAACTCTTCGTTATCGTGATCCTCATTCGTTTTTAATTCATTGGAAAACTCTTCGTCTGAATCCCCATACTCTTCGTTTTCAATCTCCAGGACAGGGTTCTCCTCCAGCTCCTTCTTGATCCGTTGTTCAAGTAACAAACCAGGCAGTTCCAACAGCTTTATAACCTGTATTTGCTGTGGCGAAAGCTTCTGAAGTAATTTCTGTTGGAGACTTAATTTCTGCATAATTCTGTATACCCTTTTTCCGTTCTAAAGGTAGTAAAAAAAATTTATGCACCCCATTAACCACAGAAACCCCGGTAGAATTTAATTCTCCGGGGTCAATTTATTTCGATTGTATTATTAACGCAAATACCTATTTTGAATCTTTCCCTGCGAAGTTTTAAAACTCGCAATTTTTAGGGGTACGGGCAAAAGGGATAACATCGCGAATATTAGTCATTCCTGTAACAAAAAGGAGAAGTCTTTCAAACCCAAGACCAAATCCGGCATGCGGACAACCTCCGAATCTGCGGGTATCAAGATACCATTCCATATCCTCTTTCGGAATGTTCATTTCATCCATACGGCGCTCCAGAAAGTCAAGCCTCTCTTCACGCTGTGAACCCCCAATAATTTCACCGATTTGCGGGAATAACACATCCATCGCTGAAACAGTTTTACCATTGTCATCCATCCGCATATAGAAAGCCTTGATCTCCTTTGGATAATTAGTAAGGATCACCGGTTTCTTAAACTCCACCTCAACGAGGAACCGCTCGTGTTCGCTTTGAAGATCAGTCCCGTAGCCCGTTATCGGATACTGGAATTTTCCCTTTTTATTCTGCTTGGAGTTTTTAAGAATTTCAATCGCTTGGGTATAGGTAAGCCGGATAAAATCGTTGTCAGCAACAAATTTAAGTTTCTCGATCAACTCCATTGAGCGCTGATCGGCTGGTTTATTTTTCTCCTCTTCAGCCAGTCTGCCACTCAGGAAAACAAGGTCGTCCATGCAATGATCGAGAGCATACCGAATCAGGTATTTAAGAAACTCTTCTGCCAGATCCATGTTGTCGTTCAGATCGAAGAAGGCAACTTCGGGTTCAATCATCCAGAACTCGGCAAGGTGTCGGGAAGTATTGGAATTCTCAGCCCTAAATGTCGGACCAAAAGTATAGATTCGGGATAAAGCCATAGCAAAAAGTTCCCCTTCGAGCTGACCAGAAACAGTCAGATTGGCAGCTTTACCAAAGAAATCCTGGGAATAATCGATATTCCCCGCTTCATCCAATGGGGCATCTTTGGCCGGAAGTGTTGATACGCGGAACATCTCTCCCGCTCCTTCAGCATCTGAACTCGTAATTATAGGGGTGTGGACATTATAAAAGCCTCTTTCGTTGAAAAAGCTGTGGATTGCAAATATCATTGCATGACGCATCCGGAAAATCGCGCTGAAAGTGGCAGTGCGCGGACGCAGATGCGCCATTTCACGCAGAAATTCAAGCGAGTGACGCTTGGGCTGAATAGGGTATTTTTCAGGATCTGCAACCCCTATCACCTCCAGGGCAGAAGCCTGCAATTCAACCGACTGACCCGAGCCACTCGATTCAACCAGTTTTCCTGTAACACCTATCGCAGCACCGGTGTTGATTAGTTTCAAAATCTCCTCACCAAAGCTCTCCACCTCAGCCACAACCTGCAAATTATGAATCGTTGAGCCATCATTCAAGGCAATAAAACTGACATTTTTACTCCCCCGGCGGGTACGTACCCACCCTTTTACTGTTATCTCGGTGCCCACCTGCCCCGATTTTAAAATATCAACAATCCGTAAGTTCTTCATCTTATCTCTTCTAGCTTGTAAAATGCTCAGGGAATTCCTTTATTTGAATTACCAAACCACAAAAGTAAAATTTTTGCCCCGTAAACAAACCATTCCAGGCTGAATCTTTTGATTCTTAACAATGAAGTAAAAACACTTAGCCTCCGTGATCCTTAACTCTCCTAACTAACCATTTAGTAGTTGCAACTCTCTACTCCCCAAAAGGATCGATTCGGAACAAGGGATTGCCAGCCCGGTATTCTCATTACGACCCTGCAGAATATACCTGGGTGTCTGGGTGTTGAATTCGCTTACTGCCTGTTTGCAAAGTCTCCCGGTATCTCCTCCTTTTATCCTGTTCCAGATCAATACAAGCTTCATATCCGGGAAATCAGTTGCCATTTCATAATCGCCATCACTGTCGATGGCAGCGAACAGAGGATCCCGGCTTTTGCCGAGTTCCCCTTTTATCACCCGGTTTATTGCTTCAACTTTCCCCTTCCTGAATGTTTTAACCCAATCATGTTTATATTCAGGCAGAAGTTTGCCATCATCAGAGGTCTCAAGCTCCATACCAATCACATTTTCGGGGGGAATATTATATCCGAAACATTCCAATCCGGAAAACACCTCAACGACATGCTTATTACTGGCAGAAACAATAAATACATCAATTCCGCACCCACTAAAAGTTTGAATCAGGTTTTGCATTTCGGGAAGAACGCGTAATCCCTTATTAAAGCTCACGCTAATCCCATTAACTCTGACTTTAGAAGTTACAGGAGAATAAAGTGTTTGTTTCGCTAGTTCGTATCCGAGCTCTAATGTTATAGCCTCCTTAGCCAGTATTTGAACCTCGGCAATCGTATGTCCTGCGAGTAAAAAAGTGATCCAGGGATAACCATAATAATCGGTAATTCCGGGAGTTGCACAATATCCGGCGTACAGAAAAGGGATCTTGGCAATAAAATCGGCATATTGAGGTGTCAAAATGATTTCAGCAAGGCTCATTGTCCCGCTTAGACCTGAAAAATTATCATGCAGAAAATCGTAATCCTCAATAAGATCACTGTTAATCGCTGCAAGAATTACATGCTGATAATCGGCCGATAATTGGGTTACTCCGTTAATATCATCCTTTAAAATAGTTCTGAATTGTTCCTTTGAGAGTTTAAACCGAAGATTGAACAACTGATAATGCATAACTGCCTCTTCCACATCGAAATGGGCACACGTCTGATCCCAATCCAAAACGGCAAAGGGAGGTTTGGATTGATCGTAATATTTTCCACCAATCCCATAATCACAGATCAGCTGGGTCAAGACAGAATAGTTTCTTTCAGACCAATTCAATTTATCCAACGGATGGATAGATTCGCGATCCCTCATATTCGGTAAAATTTTCGCCATTACTTAGTACTAAAGATATTTCGCAGCAAAGTAAAGCTTTTCTGCATTTCCGGAGTCAGCTGTTTTACAAGTTCAGCATTGTACGAAAAGGATGGGGCATCTTTTACATTATGTATTGTGGTATTTCAGTTTCTGTTTTTTAACCTTGTGTACAGCCGCATCATTGGGCCAATAATTGCAGCACAGTCGACCCCAAAAGGATCGATTCGGAACAAGGGATTACAAGACCGGTATTCTCATTTCGACCCTGAAGGATATATCGTGGCATGGCAAAATTCGATTCATCAACAGCCTGTTTGCAAAGTTTTCCGATATCTCCCCCTTTCACCCTGTTCCAGATCAGTGTCAACTTCATATCCGGAAACATTGTTAACATCTCATAATCCCCATCACTGTCACCGGCAGAGAAGAGTGGATCCCAATTTTTTCCCAGCTCCTGTTTTATGACCCTGTTAATCGCATCTACTTTACCCTGCCTTTGCGTTATAATCCATCCCGCTTTGTACTGTGGCAGAATCTTACCATCTCCGGAAGTTGCCAACTCCATGGCAATCACATGATCAGCGGGGACATTGTAACCATAATTCCCAATGCCTGAAAACACCTCTACGACAGGCTTATAACTTGCCGAAACAATAAAAACTTCAATTCCATGACTTTTGAAGTTTGATATCAGGTTCTGAATTTCAGGGAAAACCCGCAAACCCGTTATGTAGGAATAACTAATAATACCAGTGCTTGTCTGAAAACCTGCAGGTGATTGCCAGGTTTGTTTGCTCAATTTGTTACCCAGCTCATAATCAATAGCCTCTTTAGCAAGAAGGTTTACTTCCACAATGGTATGCCCTGCCAACAAACTGTGCTGCCATGGATACCCATATTCAGCGCCGATTCCAGTGGTCTCGCAATAGCCATTGTACAAAAAAGGGATTTTTGCAATAAAGTCCTTATACTGCGATGTTGCCTGAATTTCATTAAGCGTCATGGTGCTTCCCGATCCTATAAAATTATCATACAGGAAATTATAATCATTTATAAGGTCTGTATTAATATCTGTCAGATTCACACTTTTATATGCCTCGGATAATTTTGTTACGCCGTTGATGGTCGCTTTGAGCAGGTCGTTTCGGAACTGATCCTTGGTCATTTTAAACAGAATATTAACAAGTTGATAACGCATTACCGCCTCCTCAACATCGAAATGAGCACAGGTTTGGTCCCAATTAAATACGGCATAAGGGGCCTTTTTTTCATCGTAGTATTTCCCGCCTGTTCCATAGTCCTCTATTAACTGATTCAAGACAGAATAGTTCTTCTCCGACCAGTTCAACAGATTCAGTGAGTTAACCGATATACTATCTTCCTTTTTGCAACTAACTGTCAGGATAGTTACCAAGCCGATTATCAGGAGTGGGCTGAATTTAATTTTCTTTGCCATTTCTTAATGATTATAATATTTAGAATCGAGAAAATATTTTTTCATAATTTTCAATTGTATTAGCCTGTATGAGAACCTTTTAATTGCTAAACTGTGTCCCGCAGTTTTGAATTTTAACCTGCATCGCGGTTGTCAGTTGTTTAACGAGCTCGCCATTGTACGAAAAAGAGGGGGCATAAGGCTTCAGAACATTGAATATCTGTTGAGCCGCAACGGCATAATAACGCGATTTCGCGGCCAAAGAACCCGCTTTCATTATCGGATCAACGTTGGTAGTGATTATTGAAACGGTATTATCGCTGTTACGCGCAATTTCAAAAAGTCTAAATTGCTGAGGAAAATCTCGTAGTGATTTACTTTCTACTTCCCAGAAACCGTTTTCAGGATGGGCCGGGTCAGCCGATGGGAATGGTGTAACCTGATTTACATGCCGATGACCTGCGATCCATAAAATGAGATTTGGGAAGGTGTGAAGTTTTGCAATAAAATCGCCTTCCGTAACGGCAGCGCTGGCGCTCCAACCCATGCCATTATCCGGAGGTAAAACTCCAATCGGGATATGTGACGAAATAATCATCAGCTTACCTTCCGACTGACCCGTCTCTAATTCGTTCACCAGCCAGGCATAACGGGCCATATCTATGGAGCTATGCGCATAAAAGCTAAGATGAGGATCGTCATTGTTTTGAGTATCATCCAAAACGATTACTTTGATTGGTATGTCAGCCTTCGGTTCAAATGAATAACAGGCAAATCCAGCGGTTGCGCAGGCCTTGCTGAACCCATGTCCAACTGGATTTGAAGATGTGTTGAAAAATTCGTTTATCCACTCTTCTTTAAATAATGAACGACGATCAGGATCAGCAGCTCGGACTTTGGGTGGTGTTGGAAAGTTACCCATAGCTCCGATACCCATTATTTCACCCATAGGTGTAGTGCCATCGATGGAACCCATATAGATTCCCCTGCTGTCGAAAGGGATAGGATCGTTGGGGTTTGCAAAAATATTGCCAATATTGAGGATTTCATCCTGAGTGTAACTATTTCTGACCACCTCAGTAGAGGGAAGTATACCTGTCCAGAATTGATCATGGTTGCCCTGCGTCTGGTACCAGGAAATGGTCTTATCAAGCCCTTCCGCCTGGAATTCATCCTGGTAATCATTCCCGGGACCAGGTATCGGATCATCCTTTATGCCTGAATCCGGAATTATCCGCTTACCGTCAAGAATATCGATATACCATCGGAGTTCGTTATACTGCGTGTTGTTGCAGGCATCACCCAGAGAGATCCCGAAATCAAAAGAATTTTCATGGTGAAGAATATTGATGGTCTGAATTGCAGCGTTAAAAACCTGCGTAGAATATAACAGAACCGGTGAATATCCTCCAATAAAACCCCCTTTGTACCCAAAATACAATGCAGACGCTGGTGATTCCTCATCGGTAATATGTACATCACTTATCGCAAAAAAGTTCAATAGTCTGGCAGTTTTTGTAACTGAGGCACCTGTATATCCCGTAGACATAAGATCCAGCCTTTTCTGACAATCAAGCCCAGGACCATAACTCCAGATTCCATAACCCGTGAAAGTGGAAAATTTGGAAATTTCGTAGGGATATAGTACAGGTTGTGATGCCACATTTGCAGGAATAATGGTCCTGTCAAGTGTTGTAAAGACCCTGGTTCCTGGAGGATCTAAAGAACTAACATCTTTCCTGCATCCACTTATGAGACTGAACGAAGTTGCTACACAAACCAGGAAGCCTGTTAGAATGCCCTGCCTTTTAATATAATTTCTTAATAACATCTACTGTTTCCAAATAACTATTACTTGTTTACAGGTATTCCATAGTTCCTGATCTTAAGCTGCATCTCCGGAGTAAGTTGTTTTACAAGTTCCGCATTGTATGAACCGATCGGTTCCATTTTAAAAATCTCATAGGCAGCGATGGCGTAGGAACACGATGCGGCAGCAAACGACCCTTCCTGAACGGCAGGATCAATATCGGTTGCAAAAATCGAAATAGTATTGTCACTGTTGCGGACAATGTTGAAAGTACGAAACTGCTGAGGGAACTCTCTAAGTGAAGGGGTTTCAACCTCCCAGAACCCCAGTTCAGGATGAGTGGTATCGGGCGATTTTAAGGCAGTGACCGTATTAAGATGGCGGTGACCAGCAACCCAGAGGATAAGATTTGGATAGGTATGAAGTTTGGCAACCAAAGTCGCCTCAGATAATGGAGCATTAGGATCCCAACCCAGTTCAGGGTCAACCGATTTTAACCCTATAGGGATATGAGCAGCAATAACCATCAGCTTCCCCTCAGCCTGTCCTTTGTCCAGTTCTTTTACCAGCCAGTTGTAACGTTCCTGGTCAAGAAAACTATGCCCGTGAACATCTTTGCTTGGATCACCGTCTTTCTGCGTATCATCAAGAACTATAACCTTAAGCGGAACATCCGGCTTTGGTTCGAAAGCATAGCAGGCAAATCCCCTGGCAGCGTCGGCTTTATCAAACCCATGTCCTACAGGATTTGAGGTTGTATTAAAAAATTCGTTTGACCACCCGATCGATGAAAGAGAACGGCGGTTTGGATCGGCTGCTATAATCACCGGCTTTGTGGTACTTACCGGCCCTATGCCAATAATATCACCATAGATTGTTCTACCATCCATCACACCCATATAAAGTGTCCGTTCGGTAGTACCCCCGGGAGCGAAAATGTTTTTTCCCATTTTAATAATACTATCGCCGATATAGCTCTTTTGAATATAATCGTCTTTCGGAAAACAACCCATCCAGTTATGATCGTGATTACCAACTGCCTGGTACCAGGGAATCGACTTATCAAGCCCAGCTGCCTGGAACTCATCCTGGTAATCATTGTGAGTTCCGGGAATAGGATCATCTTTAAGACCCGAATCGGGGTTTATAAGCTTCCCGTCAAGAATGTCGATAAACCATCTGGTCTCGTTATATTGCGAATTGTTGGCATCATCACCCAATGAGATACCAAAATCAATCGGGTTGGTTTTGTGAAGAGCATTTACGGTTTGGACAGCAGCATCCAGAACATGCGTTGTATAAAGCATAATTCCTGAATAGGCCGAAATTATCCCCCCTTTAAAACCAAAATAAATGGCCTGTGCAGGGGATTCTTTATCGGTGATATGGATATCGGTCATCGCGAAAAAATTCAGCAGTTTTGCGGTATTTCGTACTGAAATAGCTGCATACGAGTCAGGCATCAGGTCCAATCTTTTCTCATAAGGGAGCCCTTTGCCAAATTCCCATTTGCCATAGCCATTTTGCGAATATTTGGAAATCTCGTACGGGAAAATCTTTGCCGCTGTTAGAGGTACCGGAACGGGATTAACCATTCGTTCAACGGTTGTGACAACCTTTTTATCAATGGGATAGCTGGCTTTTTGGGCATAACTAAAATTTAGAACTAAAACCAATCCTGATGCGATCAGGAGGCTAAATCCTTGGCTTGCATTTTTCATGATAGAAGAGATTAATTGAGAAGTTATCTGCTAAATTAACCCTTTATTTTCACCCTCAAATCAAATAGTTCATAAAATAGTACTTTTGTAAAAACCCGGAAAATGAAAGCGCCCGAAAATTGGAATGATTTATGTAAAACCCTCAATGACCTTTTTGGTATTGAAGTCGATTTAAACGGGGTTCTCTTTTTGGTGGGGATACGCGAGCGGGGTTTATCGTTTCAGCCCTTCACGAAAGAGGAAAAAATCAACCTGATAAATCTTGGGAGTTGCACGCTCTATCAGGAGATGGGATTGGTAACACGCAGCGGAACCGATGCGGATGGTTGGCCACTCTTTCATCAGAATGCTCTCGCACCGGCAATTACCGAAGAACGCAAACTCAAAACTCTTCAGGATTGTGCGATCCGATACTTTCAAAAAGTGTTTGAGGGGGAAGGATAACAGTTGTTTAACCATTCGTTGATTTCTGAGAGATATAAATCAGGAGGTAAATACGATCCAGAAGGGTAGAATAATTGCGGAGAGAGCGGTGGAGAGAATAACCAATCTCCCGGTTAATAAGGCATTTAATTCATATTGTTCGGTCATCGCATAGGCTGTAAGTCCCATTGGCATTGCAGCATCAAGGACCGAAGATCTAAACTGGACGGCTGACATCCCCGATCCCTTCGCTGCAAAATAGAGAATTCCGGGAAGAACGATCAAAATGACAAGCGAAAGCCCTAAAACCGGCAACCATTGTTTACGGGTTCCAATTTGCTGGGCACCCAGAAAGATCCCGAGTGAAAATAAGACAACTGCGGTAACCGACTGACCAAAAAGATCAAGCGTTTTTATCAGGGATCCATGAACGGGAATTTTCAGCCACGAGACGACAATTCCCAGGAAAACAGAGATCAGCAGTGGATTTGTAACCAATCTCTTGAGGATAACCAGGATATGCACCTTCTCCTGGCCGGTGATTTCAATCAATCCAATCGCAAAAGTAAACATCCAGAATGGATAAACAGCCGAAAGCAGTATGGCCGGGCCGAGCGCTTCCGGACCCAATGCGCTGGATAATAAGGGAATTCCAAGATAGGATATATTTCCGAATCCAAGTAACAGAAACAGCGTTCGCCTGGTTTGAAGGGACGTTTTGAAAACCGTACTAACCGGAAAGGCCAGCAGAATGCAGCATATCAGGTACGCCGAATTAAGAAAAATCAGGCTTCCATATTCGCTAAACTTAAAATCAAGTCTGATAAGGGCCACAAAGATCAGTGAAGGCAACCCAATCCATAAGGCATATTTATTCAGGATATCCACCCATCCGGGGCGGACAACCTCTGTCCGCATCATCACAAAACCCAAAAGAATGATTAGAAACAGTGGCAATATCGAGTTGGCTGCGAGGAAAAAGGAGCTCATGGAGAGTATAAAAAATTCAAAATGTAAAGAGCAAAATGTAAAATGCAAAGAACAACGCATCTGCTATTTTAAAGGACAACTTCAGTTTTGAATATTGCATTTTGAACTTTTCATTTTACATTAATTTCTTCCTGTTATTTAGATTAAGCTTTTAAAATCTCCTCAATTTGGTTTAACTCTGCACCGGTGAAGGTCAGGTTATTTGTTGAGGCAAGGTTGTCTTTCAACTGTTGGACTGAACTGGCGCCAATCAAAACTGAGGTTACCCGCTGATCTTTTAGATCGGAGAGCGTCGTGTAGGGAAAGAGTGTCTTCGCCTGTGTAGATCTCGGT
>CAIVCR010000012.1 GCA_903904515.1 uncultured Bacteroidia bacterium | reverse complement strand
CTGGCAGGGCGCGCTTTACTTGTCGATATCGAACAAAACGGTGAGCAGTATTATACGCTTCCCCCGCCAATGGCCGGATTCTTCGAGTTTTCAATGATGCGCATTCGGAATGATATTGATCAGAAAATGCTAAGTGAACTTTTCTACCAGTACATGAATGTCGAAGAGGATTTTATCCGTGAGCTTTTTACCCGCGGCGAGACACAGCTTGGGCGGGTTTTTGTGAACGAATCAGCTTTGTCAGCGGAAAATGCCTTGCATGTCCTCGATTATGAACGAGCTACTGAAGTGATTCAAACTGCTCATCACATCGGCGTGGGGTTGTGTTATTGCCGTCATAAAATGTCGCATGTTGGCAAAAGCTGTGATGCTCCGATGGAGATCTGTATGACATTTAATACTACAGCAGCATCGCTTACCAAATATGGTCATGCCCGCCAGATTGATCGTAGTGAATGCCTTGATCTATTGCAACAGGCTTATGCTTACAATTTGGTTCAATTTGGCGAAAATGTGCGTGAAGAGGTTAATTTTATCTGCAATTGTTGTGGCTGTTGTTGCGAGGCAATGATTGCTGCCCGACGGTTTGCAATTTTAAATCCAGTCCATACAACCAATTTTATTCCTTCCATTAACGAGTCTAAATGCAATGGATGTACTAAATGTGTAACTGTTTGCCCGGTCGAGGCGATGACTCTGGTTTCTGCCAATGATCCGCACCATCCTGGTCGTAAAAAGGCTGTGCTCAACGAAGAGAGATGTCTTGGATGTGGTGTCTGTGCGCGAAATTGTACCTCAAATAGTATCCTGTTGAAATCACGTACCAGGAGGGTTCTTACTCCAATGAACGGTGTGCACAAAGCGGTAGTGATGGCCCTTGAAAGGGGTAAATTGCAGCACCTGATTTTTGATAACAGGGTACTGTTTAGTCACAGAGCACTTGCTGCTGTATTGGGGGTTTTACTGAAACTTCCTCCGATTAAACAGGTGATGGCCAGTGAGCAGATAAAATCCCGATTTTTTGAACGGCTCATCCAGCGGTTGGAGATCTGATTTTTTTGATTTTCACGAAACCTTTTAATATCTTTAGCCATAATTTAACGGGCAATGCTTCAGCGATTTATCCACTATATTCAAGAGAACCAACTATTTAATCAGAACGATACGATCCTGGTTGGGGTGAGTGGCGGCATCGATTCAGTCGTTTTGCTCGATCTGCTGGAGAAGGGTGGTTTTTCGATGGCCATTGCTCATTGTAATTTCCGGTTGCGTAATACTGAGTCTGATGCAGATGAAGAGCTTGTTACAGATCTGGCCAGGAAATATGATGCACCACTTTTTAAAACAGCTTTCGATACTGCTGAGTATGCCAGGGAAAATAAAATTTCGGTTGAGATGGCTGCCCGCGATCTTCGTTATCAATGGTTTGAAACCATCCGTTCAACTCATCACTTCGACTGGATTGCAGTGGCTCACCACCGCGATGATCAGCTCGAAACATTCTTTTTGAATTTAGCCAGAGGGACCGGACTTACCGGATTAACAGGGATGCATCCTGTAAACGGGAAAATTGTCCGTCCTTTGCTTTTTGCATCCCGCGCGGAGATTGAACATTATCGCCGTAAAAATTTTCTCGATTTTCGTGAAGATAAATCCAATCAGGACCTCGACTATCAGCGTAATAAAATCAGGCATACGTTATTGCCCGTTATGGAGACGTTGAATCCGAGCTTTCGTGAAGGACTCATCCGGACAATGGGTTACCTTGATGATGTGTCAAAAATTTTTAACGATGCCGTGGGTCAGGCCTGGGAACGGGTTGCCGTCCGTAAGGGGAGCGACTATCTGATTTCAATTTCTGAATTGAAGTTATTGAATCCGCTCCCAACCTATCTTTTTGAATTTCTCAAATCCTATGGATTTAATAGCGATGTTGTCATCGACATTCTTTCAGCATTGGATGGAATATCCGGAAAGCAATTTATCTCGCAGACGCACCGGGTTGTGCATAATCGTGATTCATTGATTCTTGCGCCACTGCTTTCGGAAAACAGAAAGCTTTTTTACCTCGAAGAGGAGATGAAGGAGCTGCTAAAT
The DNA here is from genome assembly GCA_903904515.1 of uncultured Bacteroidia bacterium. Lineage (GTDB taxonomy): Bacteria > Bacteroidota > Bacteroidia > Bacteroidales > Prolixibacteraceae > JAAFHB01. Next base: position 92,775 of record CAIVCR010000012.1, on the reverse strand, counting down.
CCGGTTCACCTCAAAATAGATGTTTCCAGCAGGCAAAGTTCATTTAAAATTCCTGATGCCAGAGAAGTTGCCTGTATTGATCGCGACAAAGTTCAATTTCCATTGCTGGTCAGGAAGTGGCAACAGGGCGATTATTTTCGCCCCCTGGGAATGGAAGGGTTTAAAAAGATAAGTGATTTTTTTATTGATCAGAAGTTTAGTCTTCCGAAGAAAGAGAAGGTGTGGATCGTTGCAAATGGCGAACAGGTCGTTTGGATTGTCGGACATCGTCTTGATGACCGGTATAAAATCACACCACAAACTAAAACGATACTGCGGATAGAGCAGGGGAGGTAGAGGGGCTGCAGGCTGCTGGCGGCTGGCTACTGGCTTCTGGCTTCTTGCAACAGGCGGTTGGCAGCTTGCAATTTGTTTCTTGCGGTTGGCAACTATTATTGCAGCCAACGGTATTTAAATTGTTTTTTAAATTTTCAGGTAGAAGTGATCTCAATTAGCTATATTTCAAATTCTCCAGTAGTTTGCCAGCCGCTAACTGCCAGTAGCCAGCCGCCAATAGCCAGTTGCTAACTGCCAGCTGCAGTCTCATTGTTTTTCTTAGGCTTTCCCGTGATCATATCCCCAATGAGATAACCCATGATGATACCATAGCTCCCCATGGTATACCAGTGTGATGTTATCGGACAGGTCCCTGACGAACATCCGACAAATTTCCAATAGAGAAAACCACCAAGCGCACCCAGAACAGTAAATATGATTTTAATGCGATATTTAATCAGAAAATTTTTCATCATGTGTATCATTGAAATTAGGCAATGTTTCTAAAGTGCAATCAGTCCATCAACCAGGCTTGCTTTTTCATAAATGGCAATAATCGATTCGGGGTCGGGCATCAATTGTTTGCATGACATCCCTATAAATTTAATGTCACGTGATGTTTTATAGCTTATCGTTTCCGGATCTTGAAATAACCCTTTCACCTGGTTCAGTTTTTCCTGATTATTTTGAACAATAAACTTAAAATAATAGAGCAATGGCCATTGTTCGTTGTCAGCCAGCAACTCCCTGAATTTATCAATATTTTGCTTCATATTAATGTATCATTTCGACAAATCCTTTTTTTCGCCGTCGCTTCCCATCCCGTCCCTCAGCATCAGCTACATAAAAATAAACACCAGGAGATGCAAGTTTGCCGTTTATTTTTCCATCCCAGGCTGCCAATTTCGAATCGCCCGGAATAAATCCGATCTTACGGTAATGGTGAACAACCCGACCCCATCTGTTGAAAACCTGAAAATCAAGAGATTCCAGCGATCTGGTTACAATAGTTAAAATGTCGTTTATGCCATCACCATTGGGCGTAAATGCAGGTGCCACTTTAACAAGCGAAGTATCGATAACAATATAATCTTTGAGATAAAAGGTATCCCGACAGGTATATCCGGTGGTTTGTTTAGCTGCTACCAGTTTAACCATGTAACTTCCGGTATGATTATAGGTGTAGGATGGGTTTTCGAGGTAGATCATATCCATAATTGAGTCAACTTTGGCACCACCTGCCGCCTCTTTTTGAATCTCCGATTTTTCCTTGAACAGGAACCATTCATATTTGTCGACATCCGCATTTACCGATTCATTCACAAATGCCACCTCCAGGGGAGCTTCATGGTTGACAAACTGAGCCTCAGAAGGCTGACTCGTTTTCCACGAAAATTGTGCTTTGGGAACTATCGACTCGTAGGTTGCCTGGCTACTCTGCGTGCAACCTGCACGATCAGTTACCTGAAACTGGTAAATTGTAGTCACTGAAGGGGGATTGACAATAACGGGATTCTGGATGGTAGCCATTAGAATTGTATTGCTTTCCCAAATATATTTGTACCCTGGATTTACGGGAACAGGCTGATTTGTCGATAGATCTGAGTATGAGTAGTTGGCCCCGGTGACACTTCCATTGAGTGTGAAAGACTGGCAATTGGAATCTGTGATCGTTGGTGTGGGTGTGATCCAACTGTTCATTACCCATGCTCTGAGCTGATAATCCACTCCGTTATCCCGGAAGCTAACCCGGTAACATCCATCGGACAGCCCGTTTATTACTGAGGTTACGCCCGTTTCATTTGAATAGAAACTGAAGGATCCCGATGAGGGTGTAAACTTGTCCCAGGTAAATGTCACCGATCCTCCGGAGGAGGCGGCTGTTAAGGAACCACTTTGGTGTTCGCTGGTTCCGCAATAATAATAAATGTTGTCTTTACCTGCGAAAACAGGATAGGATGTTTGCTCGGAATATGATGCAGAAGTAGATGTTAGCGATTGTCCTGAAACAAATTCCACAGAAAACAGTATGATTACTGACAAAATTATTCTCCACCTTACCATGCTCACATATTCCATCAATTATCAATTGCAGTTAACGATGTACAATATTACAAAATTATTCTGTATCAGCTTGGGGAAATAAGTAGATGCAAGTATAAAATGTTGTATTTTGATTATTGTAAACTTGTTACAAAATAAAATAGAAAGTATTAAAAATGCCACTAAGTCACCAAGTCACTAAGGTTCTCAAAGTATTGAAATATAAAGAAATATACTTTGTGTCGCTTTGAGTCTTAGAGCCATTGTGGCATTTTTAGTATTTCCAATCCCGATAATCCTTTTGAATCTAAAATACGACAATTATTTATTCTCATTACTTATATTATTGACTGGCTACCGATTTTTGATATTTTATAGAGACGTTTCGCGGTGCGTCTATACAAACCACTGTACCATCAAACCGAAATAGGAATATTTGTTTAAATTTGCACAATTCAGTGGTTAATCCTGAATTATAATTTCAGAAGTAATTAAAATTCAACGCATTGTCAAATTATCTTGAAAGTCTGAACAGCGCACAACGTGAAGCTGTTATCAATACGGAAGGAGCTTCACTCGTGATCGCCGGTGCCGGATCCGGAAAAACCAGGGTGCTTACCTATCGCATTGCACACCTTTTAAGAAACGGAGTTCAACCCTCCTCAATTCTGGCTCTGACCTTTACCAACAAAGCCGCAAGAGAGATGAAGGCGCGCATTGAAAGTGAAGTTGGGAACTCAGTTTCCAGGTACCTGTGGATGGGAACTTTCCACTCGGTTTTTTCCCGGATATTGCGTGTGGAGTCTGCTATAATCGGATATCCAAGCACCTTTACCATCTATGACACCCAGGATTCCAAGAGTCTGCTTAAATCAATCATCAAAAGCATGAATCTTGAAGATAATACCTATAAACCCGGGGTTATCCTTGGCAGAATCTCAACGGCAAAGAACAACCTGATAACTGCAGTGGCATACCATCAAAATGCGCTGCAACGGGAGGCTGATCAGGCTGCCCGTATCCCTAAGACCGCCGAAATCTATCTTGAATACACAAAGCGATGTAAGAATGCCGGTGCAATGGATTTCGATGATTTATTGCTGATGACCAACATCCTGTTTAAAAATCATCCCGAAATTCTTGCCAAATACCAGCAAATGTTTCGTTATATTTTAGTTGATGAGTACCAGGATACCAATTTTTCGCAATACCTGATCGTTAAACGACTTGCTGAACACCATCAGAATATTTGTGTTGTTGGTGATGATGCGCAAAGTATCTACTCCTTCAGGGGGGCCCGCATTGAAAATATCCTCAATTTTAAAAATGACTATCCGGGTTACAACACCTATAAACTGGAACAAAATTACCGCTCGACACAGATTATCGTAGATGCTGCCAACAGCCTGATCGCAAAAAATAAACATCAGTTGCAAAAAACCGTTTTCAGTGAAAATGCTGTTGGAAACCGGATTAAGGTTCTAACGGCGATGAACGAACACGAGGAGGGCTATCTGGTCGCAAACGAAATATTTGATCACCGGATGAAAGAGCGGGAAGACTATTCTGATTTTGCCATTCTTTATCGTACAAATGCCCAATCGCGCGTCTTTGAGGAGATTCTGCGCAAGAGAAATATTCCCTATAAAATTTATGGTGGATTATCGTTTTACCAACGTAAGGAGATTAAAGATATTCTCTCCTATTTTCGGTTAATCATTAATCCGCTGGATGATGAATCATTCAAACGAATCATTAACTATCCTGCACGGGGGATTGGATCAACTACCCTTAACCGGCTTGAAGAGGCTGCTGCCGCTTCTGGAACAAGTATTTTTGAAGTTGCCAATTACCCGGAAAGAATGTTGCTTGCCGGGTTGAATGCCGGTGTTATCCGGAAAATCAGTGCTTTTACGCAGCTGATCAACAAATTTACAGAGCAGTTTGCCACCACAGATGCTTATGAAATGGCTAATAAAATTGCCTCTGAATCGGGAATTCTGACTGAATTGTATCAGGATAAATCACCCGAAAATCTTAGTCGTTACGAAAATACCCAGGAATTGCTAAATGCAATCCAGGATTTCTCCCTTACAGCCATTGAGGAGGGTCGTCCCAGTGGATTACAGGTATTTATGGAGGACGTCGCACTTCTGACCGACCAGGATACCGACAAGGACACAAATGCCGACAAAGTAACCCTTATGACGGTTCACTCGTCCAAAGGGCTCGAGTTTAAGAATGTTTTTATTGTAGGCCTTGAAGAAAACCTTTTTCCATCCGGCTTCTCCGGGACACTTACCTTGTCTGAACTGGAAGAGGAGAGGAGGCTGTTTTATGTCGCATTAACCCGTTCCGAAAACCAGGCCTGGCTGTCGTTTGCACAACAACGATTCCGGTGGGGTAAAGCTGAATTCTGCAATCCAAGCCGCTTTATCGGAGAGATTGATCACCAGTATCTAGACATCCAAAATAGCCGGATGTTTCCGCAATTTCGAAACCAGGAGATCAATAAAGATAAGAATAACCGGCATCTTCAGCGGGAAGAGGATATTTTCCAGACACCACGCAAAACAGAATTGCCGGGTCAGCGCCTTCAAATCGCAAAGAGTGTTTTGCCCTCAGGCTCCGGTCAGCCTTTTCAGGGCGATAATCCGGAATCCATAACCATTGGGATGATGGTGGAACATGAACGGTTCGGCAGAGGTAAGGTCTTAAATGTTGAAGGAAAATTGCCTGACCTTAAGGCGCGAGTGTTCTTCCCTAATGCAGGTGAAAAAAATCTCCTGCTAAAATTTGCCAAACTTAAAATTTCCGACTCCAAGGAATAATTCAGTTATCCTGGTTCACCATTTCTGCATCACCTGCGGAATGTCCTGTTATGCCTTGAGAAATCTAAAATATATTATGATTATATTGAATTAAGGTTTGAAATGTTAAAAAATTAGTAATGTGCTATTTTTAATGTATCATAAATTGCTGATAATATTATTATTAAAATATTCAATATCAATGTGTAAAATTTAATTTAATTAAGTATTAGAAAAATATGATAATAATATTTAGTAATTTAAAACATCGATTGAAAAACTAAATCGGGTAAAGTTTGTTTACATTATTTAGAAGCTGTCTAAGTAACATTTTCTCCTTGAAGCCAACATCTATATAATCTTAAAAATTCCTAAAGTAGCAAACAATGAAAAAAACTCTCACAATTCTATTGGTGGTACTTTCACTGCAAATGTTTGCACAGAATTACCCCATCACAAGTATTAATATAAGTCTTCCTGCAAGTCCTGATGCGAACACTGCAAATTGGGGCACCGGAACTTCGATGCTGACAATTAGTGCCAGCTCCAAGGGGCAGAATGGCAGGATCGACGGCTCCGTCATGGAGAGCAGGATATTAGTCACAATAAAAAAGGGTGGTGCAGTGGCATGTGGATCCTTTAACAGTAAATCGGCGCCTCAATCAAATTTCAATACCCCGACAAAAGTTTGGAGTGGTACCAATGCGGTCTCCTTTTTGGGTAAAGAGTGTGCGTTGACTCCGGGCGACTATGAAATCTGTGTTCAGTTTTTCGGCTATGGAACCACAGGTATGGTCCCATTAAGCGAAGAGAAATGCAAATCTTTCTCGATCCAGGGGAAGGAGGATCTGACTTATCAGCCACCGCAACCTATCAGCCCGGCTAATGGCACTAAGTTAAGTGCGGCAGATGCTAAAATGCCGGTGAGTTTTCGCTGGACACCGTTAGTCCCCCGGCCACAGCAGCCGGTGACCTACAGATTGTCGGTTTGGCAGCTCATGCAGGGTCAGACCGGAACCCAGGCTTTGAAAGCTAATCAACCAATTTTCACCAAAGATGTTGACAATCTTACCCAGGTAGTTGTAAGCAATCTGATTACCGGGCCTTGCAGGCCACCCTATCTTTGCGATTTTGTGTGGAATGTGCAGGCATTAAACAGGGAAGGCAAAGCTGTCGGCAGCAATAAAGGTACAAGTGAACTATTTGCTTTTAAAATGGCAGATAATCCGAATACAAATAATGACAATCCGCCGTCACCTCAAATGATGATGGGTGGTGCCAATGCTGAATTTAAACTTGATTCAGCCGTTTGTCTCCGGAAAGAAAACGGACAGTTTAAATATCACATATTTGCCCATTACAGCAACCTGACAGGAAGCGTAAATAATATTCTTTTAAATGATATTCAGTCTTTTGCCGGTTATCCGGTGAATCCTAACCCGGGAACAGGATTGAATCTTCGGAACAATATCCGTATGAAGTCAGGATCCTACAATGGGGCTTTGACGATGAATGATATACTGGAATCGAGTTCCGGAACAATAACAAATATCAGCCCAACTCCTGCATCGATCTCCACACCGGCATCACTCGCTCCAAATTCGATTCACAATTTCCAGTTTGATTTCTTAACCACAACGAACACTCCGGTTCAATTTACTTATTATGGTTTAGTTGACGATGCCTTAAAAGATAAAGCCAACCGAAATGCCAGAAACGAAATTGACAGTCTTAAATATCCGCAGTGCCCTTGCAGTGCCTGCGATGATATACATATTTCTGCAGCGTTGTCCGGTGAAATAAAAAACAACGGGAATGGAAGTTTAGGATTTGGTGTTAATCTTACGGCCGGACCAAAGAAAGTTAAACGGATTAAGGCAGATCTGGTCTATTTTGACATGAAGGCAGATGATGATAATTGTCTGGTATGCAATAAATCGAGTAACACATTTGGTAATTTCAGTACGGCTACCACAACGAACACTAATTTCTCTGGTGGCGTTACAGCTGGACATACAGCGCAGCTCGACGCTCTTGGGAATGTCGATATCAGCAATGGGATTCCAATAAAATTTTCATTGAACATACCCCCTTTGGTTAGCTGTTGTAATGCGACGGTAAACTTTTGTATCCGCTATATCATCACTTTTGAGGATTGTACGGTTTGCAATTTATTGGATTGTTATACTTACAAAATTACCGGTTGTCCTAAAAACTAATATGGCAAATACCTTATACATACGACGATGAAAAAACTAAAATATATATTCGCAATCTGTGCCGCTTTTTTCCTGTTCTCAACAGCCTCGGCACAAATACAAACTCTGGGGATCAACCAAAGCCAATCGGGTAATCCCGGCAACAGCTGTGGTGTCTGTTATACAATCACGGTGCAATACTCTATCAGTAATTTGGCCGCTACCGGAACCACAATAGTCTGTACCTTTCCAAATAATGTATTTGAAGTTTGCAGTTATGGCGGAGGAGCACCATCATCCCTTGGAACAACCACAACACTAACCTTTAATTTGGGTAATCAACCTACCAGCGCTAACAGTGTCAGTTACCAGGTTAGGTTTAAACCTGGGACAACCTGTAATGGGACCAGTGGAGTCCTCACAGCGAAAATTTCAACAACAGAACACCCTCTTCCCGAAATAAGTTCCCCCTTAACGCTTACTGCTGTTGTGAACGAAGGATGGACAATTACCAAATATATTGCAACAAGCTATAACCAGTGGTTATATGGCTATACTGCCGGTAGCCCTTTTGCATATACCGTTTCTATTTGTGGCAGTTTCGTTGATGTTTACTATCATGTTCGCGTTGCAAACGCAGGATGTGTTAATCTTTCCGGTGCATCAATTACCGACAATCTGCCTGCAGGTGTAACAGCAGTTGATGTGCATACCGGCTGGCCAACTACCGGTTTAAATCAGATTCCTTCGACAACCGGACCGGGCACTGTAACCTGGAATGTTGGAAACCTGTCAAATACTTTGGATGTCAATTCGTATGCTTACGATTATTATATCCATGTGACCTTCCCGGTATCAAACTTAGGTATGATTAAATGTAATTCTGCCACATTAAACGGAACAAACGTCTGTACCCTTGCCGCAAAAACGGTCACCTCTGCTTCTGAATGTATCACCTTAATCGGTGCCACTCCGGGAACAGCGTGCGGTGCATTTGATACGCCCTATTACTATGTTAATCAGTACTATTCGAATATTCCCTACTATTTCATCGGTTGCCCTGCATGGTTAAATATCAGCCTTGCACAAAGCAACCAGTGTGCCGGCAGTACAACAACGCTGAATAACATTGGTTACAATGCTCCGATTCCGGTCCAGATGCATGTCGATTCATTTAAAATGTCTGCCATTCCTGCCGGAAAAACAGTAACTATAACAGTCAATACTACATGTGGTCCATATACCCAAACCTTCAATGGTGCAATGCCGGCAACAACAATCAATTTTTATGCCGCTCCTTTTAATATACCAGGGGCTTGTGTGATCACCAATTTTAACCTCACCTCCAACATGGGCTTTACGGGAAACGGCATTCAAAATTTTGGACAATTGTATTTTACGGTTCTAACCAATACCTGGAATACAAATGCTGCGGTCCTTGCCGGTACAACAGTAACGATGACAGGTGCTGCCTATAACTCCTCTAACGGAAGCTATGGTTGTACCCCTTCTTTTGTCACAAGCATTAAATTCCCTAAGATTGAAACGGTTAAGGATTTTTGCAACTATTACAATTACTACAGTTGTCTGAATCCAGGTGACACAATTAAGTATTCCATTGCCGTTCAAAATTATGGGACAGGAAATTTCACGGGTGGAAGTATCCGGGATGTGCTTCCTGTGGGATTGCAGTATGTACCCAATAGCAGCACTTTTGGTAAGTATACAGCGTATACCAAATGCAATGCAACGAATCAGCTTACAACGGGGATCTCGGTTGTTCACGCTGAAGCAACAAATACCACAAACCTGCAGTGGAATTTACCGGCTTTAAACGCCGACTGCGACAAAGGAAGTGATTGGTATGTGATTAATTTCAAGGCGGTTGTTACAACTTTAGCACCGGCAGGTGTATTGACTAATCATGAAGATTGTTATGATGGAAATAGTCTGGTTGTGTCAGAGTATAATTACTGGAACAACAATGCCTACATCTATATTTGTGAACGAAAAGTACCACTGGAACTCACCAAGGAGGTAAGTGCGAATAATGTAACATGGGATAGTTGTGTTTCTGTTTCTCCGGGAGCTACAGTTTATTACCGGTTGAAAGTGAAGAACGCTGGTAACGTTCCGTTTTCACAAATAAAAATGATGGATTTATTGCCAACACCAGGTGATAAGTATGTGGTTAATTGCACCAGTCGCGGGAGTACTATTCCGATTTACTTAACCAGTGCCTTACCACTTGGAAATGCGAGCACAATAGAATATTCTACCAATTCTTCCCCATTAAGGGGAACTTATCTCAATGTAATTCCTGATTATACAGGGTCTTGCAGTACCCCGGCCACCTGGCTTTCGTATGGTTTGATTCCCGGAATTCCTGCTGCTATCCAAAATCAAAAGGCAATCAGAATTGATTTTGCCGCCTATGTCCTCGCGGCAGGCCAGACTGAAACTTATTTCTTCTCTGCCCAGGTACCTCCGGGTGCATCAGTGGGTTCAGTTGGATGGAACAGTTTTGCTGCAAACGCTTCCCAAAATACTGTTACGACTTTAGGAGCAGAATCGCGAAAAGTTTGTGTCAATATCGTCGATGCAGGTTGCGGATGTATTGGCAACTTCGTGTGGTTCGATGCCAATGGAAACGGATTGCAGGATGTTGGTGAGGTCGGTATTAATGGCTGTACAATAACCTTGTTTGATGCATTAAATAATCAGGTTGGATTACCCCATATTTCTACCAATAACATTGGTGGGCAACCAGGTTATTATCAGTTCTGCGGATTAACGGCAGGAACCTATCATCTTCAGGTCACACCACCGGCTGGATATATGTTAACCATTCAAAACAATACAAATCCGGCATTGAACAGCGATATCATACCGAATACCGGATTATCTGCCAATTTCCAGTTCAACTGCCAGGATAATAATGACCTGGATATCGGATTGGTTTTAGATGACGGCTGTAATTGTGATCAGAGTCATTGGGGTGGGATCAATATCAACGACAGTCAGATTATTGTTGATAATCCCCACAATTTTGATGCAATGCCTGTTAACAAGCTGAACAAGCAATCTGCATCCACCAATTCAATTGGCGGGTCTCAGGGCGGAGCTATTCCGAATGGTAATTTCTCACTGCAACTTAATTGCGGTAAGAAGGATTCAATTACACTGCAATGCAAAACGACCTATAATTTCACAGCTAATTACATTTGCAATAAACCGAAATGTGGATCAACACAGATCGTAATCCATAATCCGCTGGGAGGTGTCTCCACCTTTACCAATACTGCAAGTTTTACAACTAATGACGCTGGATATTATACGGTTAACATCTACGGTAAATGTGGAAATAAAACCTGCGATAGTTGCGTATTTAAGTTCAAAGTAATTTGCCCGATCTGTCCTTGCGAATATAAGTTGGGTGTGAAGCCGGGCAAAAACTCGCTGAATGTTATCGATACCGATCCAAAATACTCCTTGTATAATCAGGCATTTGCCATCACTGCTCCGGCAGGTGCGTTGTTTACCCAGGTGAGGGCAGAGGTGGTGAGTTTTAATCTTACCGATAACAGCAATAATGAATGTATCAGCTGTAAAAATTCACCATATACCTGGGGAAGTATCTACAATGCAACGGATATCAATACCAATGCTGCGGTGGCTGATAGTATCACGATGGGGCCGAATCCTCCTGTAGTCCAGTTTACTCCGGTTCCTGGTAATACTTATCAAAATCCGAGAGAGACGATCTGGGGCAATTATAGTGGCTTTACGTTGCCTGCATCACTGAACATCCAGTTTGTGTTGCCTCATCCGTCCCTGATTGGATGCTGTACCCTCTATGCCCGGATCTGTGTGAAGTTCACCTTCCGTGACCGAAATTGCAAAGAGTGTGAAGTGATCTCATGTTTTACTGTTACCATTCCCCCTCCATCACCCAATAATGGTACAGGCGTAGTATTGCCGGCTGACAATACCCCAAAGGATTTGCCTGTGATGAACACGACTCAAAGTGGGGGTTGTGCCACCTGCGGGAATGCCAGTTCAAACGCCAGCGCTGTTAATAGCAGCGCAACGGATGCGCTGATCAGTAAAAGTGCAGGCTTAACCTCGCCTTCAGAGCCGGCCACCGATGAGGTGACGGCTAAAAATATGGAGCAAAAAATTAATGAACTTAAAAAATTAAAGGATAGCGGAGTAAAAAGGGGAGATGTGGAACTGCTTCCCGTACTCGAAAAACAATTAGCAGCATCCAAGGACAGAGCAAAACCAAAAAAGTAAATTCATTTTAAGATGAAAAAACAAATGCAATATCTGTCATTTAAAAGAGGTGCAATTGTCCTTTTCCTGCTACAGGCACTCTCTGCGAATGCCCAGGAGACCCCCAAATTTTCCATAACTGGAAATATGGGAGTCTCCTACGAGGGGTACTCCCTGACGACGAATCCATCAACTCCGTCGTTTTATGCCGCCCGTAAGCCCACCAATTTAGTCCGGTTTACGTTTCAACCTGTCATAAGTTTCGGGGAATTCAAGTTGCCGTTTAATTTCAACTTTAGCCCGATGCGCAATAATTTTGGATCACCCCCTTATGGGTTCGGCAGTTTACCCGGCTTTCCAAAGCAAAACTTTAAGCAGTGGCTCACAAACCCAATGAACAGCTTAGGTTTAAACCCATCCTATAAATGGGTAGAACTGCAATTAGGGACTCAATTCATTAAATACAGTGATCTGAGTACCGGTGATCTTGGAATATTTGGTTATGGATTCAGTTTAAAACCGGGTAAAATCCGACTGAAATATTTTAGCGGTGTAAGTCAGCAATCGTATCAGCCTTTTGTGAGCCTTGCTCCACCGGCTACCTTTGTGGGAGCCTACAAACGGACCGTCTCGATGGGGCAGATCGGGTTTGAGCAGGATGGTAAATACTTTGCCGGTTTTAACCTCGTTAAAAGCCATGACGATGTCGGGAGTATAGCGACACCTTTGACCGGCATCCCTTCCACACCAAAACCTGCAGAGAATTTTGTACTTAGTTTTGTAACCAAATTCAATACGGAGAAAGGGTGGTACGGACAAACCGAATTCGGTACAACGATCTCCACCAGAGACATAACCGCATTAGGACCAAATCCGCTTCTGAAGGATTTCAAACCCTACATTTCGACCAATTTAAGCAGTTTCAGGGACCATGCTGCGCAAATGGGGTTTGGGAAAAAAGGGAAAGACTGGGATATCGGAATTACTACGAAATGGCTCGGAGCGGGTTATTACACAATGGGTTACTCCTTTGTCCAAAATGACAGGCTCGATTATACGTTGAATACCCGCTTTAATGCCTGGAAAAAGAAAATGAATGTGGTGGCAAGTATCGGTGAACGTTTTGGCAACTGGAGTAATTCAGCAAGCCGTACCAAACAAATTATTGCAAATACCAATATATTCACTCAGTTTAATGAACACTTCAGTTTGAATGCCAATTACAATAACTTTGGGTTTCAAACCCCGGGATTGACCGGTATTAAAAATGTGGGGAATGATCTTGGTGTTAATCCATCCTATAACTGGAGTTCTACGTCCATGAATAATCTGTTGAGCCTTACCTATAATTGGAGCAAATATGATGAAACTGTTTTCCCAAGTAATACACTGACAAGTAACAACAGCCATACGGCAATGCTCATGTATGTACCCACTTTTTTTGATAAGCCAAACCTGAGTACTGATTTTAGTGCGATGTATTTTCAGAATACCACAACACCTTCGATGACTAAACTGAAAATTTACACCTTAAGCAGCAGCATCGGCTACCGTTTCCCGAAACAGAACATCAACATGAAGGGGCAGTTGCAATACAATATCACAACAATTGATCCTTTTACAGCAAGTAAGAATATTTTGGCAACAATGGGTGCCGATTGGAATCTGTCCAGAAGATTAACATGGAATACCAGTATGAGCGTTAATTTATTTAAATATGGCAACGAACTTTCTCCCCCTTTAGCACTCTTGGGGGCAAGATACAGGGAAAGCATACTGAAGACAGCCTTGCTCTATAAATTTGGCAATTGAAATAACTTATTTTAAATAAGCAATATGAAAAGAATATTTATTCTTCTGGTTCTCATCATCACACTGAGTAGTCATGCTGTATTAGCCCAGCTAACAGTTACGCTCAATATCAGTTATCCGGCCCCCACCTATCTGAGTGACTGGAGTAACAGCAGAGCTGGAATGGTTACCGTGGTTTTGAATTCTGCCGGACAGCAGGAAGCAACGTTGGTTAAATTCAGAACACAATTGCAAAATTCAAATGGAACTGTTATTGCGGCCAGTAAGGATGCTACGGCCAGAGTCTATACAATCAGGTCTGGTGCCTCGACTTTTACCCTCGATAAGGTTTTACAACTCGATAACCTTCAGTTTATTGATGGATCAATTATCAACAGGGTCCAGACCAGCGGAAAACTGCCGGCTGACAATTACACGTTGTGTGTTGAACTTTTAGGTGGAACAAGCGATGTCAGTCTTACCAAAGTACCCGTTTGCCGTCCTTTTGTTCAGATCAATTACCAGCTGCCATACCTGCTTTTACCCACTGACAAAGGGTGGCTTGACGCAAACATCGCCCAGTCATTAATCACATTCCGATGGAGCAGTCTGGTTCCTATGAACCGGGAGGGAGTCGTATACCGTCTTCAGGTGTTTGAAATATTACCAGGTCAGCAACCCATGCAGGCTTTTCGCGGGAATCAGCCAATTCTCGAAACCGATGTTCGCGGAACGACACAATATTTCTGGCGTCCGCAGTTAAGTTTCAAAGATGGTAACGCCCATGTTTTTATCTGGACAGTTCAAACCCTGGACAGTAAAGGTATTCCTGTCCCTTCAACGGATGAAAATAACCAGGGACGCAGTGAACCCAGGGTTTTTGGTGTCTGTGATCAGCTAAAACATGATAAGGGTGAATCCGGAGCTGATTGTTCATCAGACCGGAAGCTTTAATATTACAGTAAAAGCTGATTCTGGGAAAAATGATAACAATCAGTTGATAATGAGAATTAAGGGTAGGCCGTTTGGCTTTTAAAAAAACAAATTACTAAGCGATGAAAATTATATATACTATCTTCATTTTGTTGGCTGCATCCCTGATCAGTGGCGTTCGCGCTCAGGATTCACTGCAAATAAAAAAGCCAACACTTGGTCTCCACCTTTTTTATAACGATTTTAAAACAGCACAGCTGATTAATTCAAGTAGTTTAAGCAATGTGCTTAAAAATAAATTGTGGAACAAGCCACAAAATATGCAGGGGGGCTTTGGCGTTGATTATATGCAGGGTTTAAATAAAAATCTTGATTTTATTGGAACCTTAAATGGAAGTTGGGTAGATTATTTGTTGCCGGGTAATACGTTTTACGGTAGCAGTAATTTTCTGCTGGATCTAAATGCAGGGGTTCATGTTAAGCTGTTAAGCGACAACCATATTTTCAGCCCCTTTCTTATCGCAAAAGGGGACTACACCTCTTACCGGGATTTGCATGGCTTTAGTCTGGCTCCAGGTGCCGGGATGCAAGTTAATATGTTTAAGGAAATTTTTGTCCTTGCTACCATTGAATACCGGGCAGCTATAAGTCACAACCTAAGTAATCAGCTCTATTACAGCATTGGTATTGCCACAAATATCGGCAAAAAGAAGGTTAAGCAGGCAAAGGTTATCATTCCGCCAAAGCCTGAACCTGTTAAGCAGGAGGTTGTAATACCGGCAAAAGACTTTATTGTTTCAGTAATGGATGAGGCTACAGGGCAGCCACTCCCTTTCGCTGCAGTGACAGTGAGCGGAGCCGATGGCAAAAGGCATTATGGCTCAACCGATGAGTATGGCAGAGTGACATTCAGCGCTTTAAATCCTGCCGATTATACCGTTAGCGGATCACTGAATCAGATCAATTCAACGGTGAAAAACATTAAAAAAGAAAATTTTGCAGGTGTTGAAAATCAAATCGATATTGTCTTAACCCACAACGATCCGCGATTTACCCTTGCCGGAGTGGTGATCAACAAGACCAAAAATCTCCCCGAGGGTGGCGCTGATGTCAATGTCACAAATGAACAAGATCGTACGCTGGTTACTATTCAAAGCCAGGCAGTTGATGGGGTATTCCGGACTCAGCTCAAAAGTGGCAGCGACTTTACGTTGGTTGGGAAAAAGGTGAATTACATTTCCAATATCGAGAAAATCAGCACCAAAGGGTTGAATAGAAGCACAACCCTCTATGTGAAACTTGAATTAGCTATCGAAGAGGCTAAAGTTGGCCAGAGTATTCAACTCAATAATATCTATTTCGAGGTTGGAAAAGCGAATCTGAACACTTCTGTTTCCTCAGATCTTGATAAGCTAATTCAATTCCTCAAAGATAACCCGGATGCTAAACTTGAGATTCAGGGTCATACCGACAATAAGGGGAGTGCCTCTTTAAATAACCGACTGAGCCAGTCACGAGCCAATAGTGTCGTGGAATACCTGACTAAAAACGGGATTGATGCGAATCGGCTAATTGCAAAAGGTTACGGCTCTTCATTACCATTTGCTGACAATACGACATCTGAAGGGAGGGCTAAAAACAGGCGCGTTGTAATGAAGGTTTTACAATAGAAGTGGCTAATTTTCATACGAATTTGAGGAATATTTTAGGATGTTTGAATTAACCATTAAAAACGATTAGCTTTGTGGTTGGAAAAAACGGATAGGATCGAAACCTTCGCTCTTATTCAATAAATAGCAAAAAACAATGATAGAACGCGATTATAACACCCAGCGCAAGAAGATGAAACTACCCGAGTACGGGAGGAGTATTCACAAAATGGTTGATCATATCATGCAGATTGAAAACCGCGAAGAGCGAATCCTTGCTGTAAAAGGGGTGATTGATGTGATGGGGATGATGTATCCCTACCTGCGTGACATCAACGAATTCAAACACAAGCTTTGGGATCATATTGCCATCATGTCTGATTTCAAACTGGATATCGACTATCCGTACGATCCGCCAAAACCGGAAACCTTCATCGAAAAGCCTAAGTTAATCCCTTATTCTCAGAGTGATATTAAGTTCCGTCACTATGGGAAGATCATGGAAAATTATATTGCTGCCACAGCTCAGCTGGAAGATGAAAATCCTGCCAAGTCGGTTAATACTGAATTGCTGGCTAATCAAATGAAAAAAACGTACCTCGTTTGGAATAAAGATGCTGTTGAGGACTCCAAAATATTGAATGATATGGTATTCCTGTCTCATGGCAAACTAAAGCCAGACCCGGATCTGCACTTACAGGAGGTCAACGAAATTTTCAAACAACAGGCAAAAAAAGGTAAAATCACCACGATATCCAGTCAATCACGAAAACATAAATAGTCCATAACTTAGCATGGCCAGGTTTATTATTGAAGGTGGTACACCTCTAAAAGGCGAATTGTCACCCCAGGGTGCCAAGAATGAAGCATTGCAGGTTATTTGTGCCACACTTCTTACCTCACATAAGGTAACTATCTCTAATATTCCGGAGATCAGTGATGTACTGAAATTAATAGAAATTCTCCGTTTTCTCGGAACAACGGTAGATCAGTTGGCCAAAGGAGTTTTTACTTTTCAATCGGACACAATCCAAATCGATCATCTTAAATCAGCCCAATATTTCTCGCAGGCCGGAAGTCTTAGGGGATCATTGATGATTGTTGGCCCACTGCTCGCCCGCTTTGGTATTGGAATTATCCCCCAGCCCGGAGGAGATAAAATAGGAAGAAGGAGGCTCGATACTCATTTCCGGGGGTTCGAGGCCCTTGGTGCCAAATTTACGTACGATGAGGCTG
Organism: uncultured Bacteroidia bacterium; assembly: GCA_903904515.1. GTDB lineage: Bacteria > Bacteroidota > Bacteroidia > Bacteroidales > Prolixibacteraceae > JAAFHB01. The sequence goes on along the minus strand of CAIVCR010000012.1, from coordinate 75,525 downwards.
AATCATCCTATCGTGTTGAGGCAAAACAGCTTAAAGGGTGCTATATGCTGCTCGACGAAGCATCTGTTACCGGTACTGCAAACCTGATTATGGCAGCAACAATGGCTCAGGGTACAACAACCATTTATAATGCTGCTTGCGAACCTTATCTGCAGCAATTGTGCAAGATGCTAATCGCAATGGGAGCCAGAATCCAGGGCGTTGGTTCAAATCTTTTAACCATTACAGGTGTTACTTCCTTGTCAGGATGCACCCATGTTTTACTGCCGGATATGATTGAAGTTGGTAGCTTCATCGGTCTGGCTGCCATGACAGCTTCAGATATTACCATTAAAAATGTGGGGTACGATCAGCTTGGAATTATTCCGGAATCATTTCGTCGCTTCGGTATTCAAATGAATCTCATTGGTGACGATTTGCACATTCCTGCCCAGGAACATTACGAGATTGAATCATTTATTGATGGTTCAATTCTTACGGTTGCTGATGCCCCTTGGCCAGGACTAACTCCCGATTTATTGAGTATTTTCCTCGTAATTGCCACCCAGGCAAAGGGGAGCGTGCTGATTCACCAGAAGATGTTCGAAAGCCGCCTCTTCTTTGTTGACCGCTTAATCGATATGGGTGCCAAGATTATCCTCTGTGATCCGCATAGGGCAACTGTTATCGGACTTGACAAAGCCCATCCGCTTCGCGGAATAAGGATGAGTTCGCCAGATATCAGGGCAGGAGTATCACTTCTGATTGCAGCACTTTCTGCAACCGGGAAATCGACTATTGACTACATCGAACAAATTGATCGTGGTTATGAAGCCATCGACCTTAGGCTGAATGCCATTGGCGCAAAAATCACCCGTGAATAATTATTCGGGTATTTGGTCTGATCATACAATTAGCACACACTAAAACATTTAAATTGAAATATATACCTATTATTCTTATCGTGCTTTTCTCATCCTTTTGTGTCGCTCAGACACAAAGTCAATCGACTATTCAACAAGGGATACAAATAGGGAACAGAGCTCCTGAAATTGTTGAAATCTCAACAAATGGAGCTTCTTTGAAACTTTCCTCACTTTCCGGGAAAATAGTACTGATTGATTTCTGGGCTTCCTGGTGCAAGCCTTGCAGAAAAGGGAATCCGGCTTTAGTCGCAACTTATGAAAAGTTTAGGGATGTGGATTTCAAAAATGGAACTGGATTTACAGTTTTTAGTGTTTCGCTGGATAAAGACTCTTCTGCCTGGAAGAGTGCTATTGAGGCCGATCAGCTGACCTGGAAAAATCATGTTTGTGTGATCAATAGCAATGCACCTTATATGCAAAGTTATACGTTAAGTATGATTCCAACGAATTACTTAATTGATGGGGAAGGGGTAATCCTGGCCATTAATCTTAAAGGCGATGCTCTCGAACAAAAACTGGCATTACTGAAAAAGTAAATATTTTCGATAATTCATTGCAGAGTGCTATTTCTGAGATTATTTTGACAATAATTTTTGAGAAATATGCCATTTTGTCTATTCATCGTAATTGGCAAAATTTTTGTTTTGAAATTAAAGATATTTTTTAAACGATTAAATTAGAATAAACAGAGGTTATTATTCTCTGATTTTATCCGGAAGGGGCTATTTAACAACAATGATATTCAATTTTTTTAAAGATAACGATTCAGGAATGAAAAAGAAGGAACATAAAGAAAATTCAAAAGTTATTAAAGATAAAACAGCTGATTTAAAATCTGAAAATCAGCAATCTGGCCCGGATTCTGAAGCGATTTCCATGGAAGGTGAAGAGCCTTCTGGGACGGAGGAGGTATTCTTAATTCCTGACGAAAAAGCCATATTGGAGGCCAAAGTGACAGAATTGGAAGGTTCCGTAAAAGATATGAATGATAAATATCTTCGGTTGTCAGCAGAATTTGACAATTACAGGAAACGGACACTCCGTGAGCGAATGGAACTGACAAAAACGGCAAGCGAGTCAGTCCTAATTGGTGTTTTACCGGTGATTGACGATTTTGAACGGGCTATGCAATCTATTGAACAAGGTTTGGATTTTGAAGCAACAAAAGAAGGTATCTTATTGATATATAATAAATTCAATGAGTTTAGCAAGCAAAATGGAATTACTGAAATTGATGCGGTAGGGCAGGTATTTGATACTGATCTGCATGAGGCATTGACAAAAATTCCGGCACCAACTGAAGATTTAAAAGGAAAGATTGTTCACGTAATTCAAAAAGGATATTATTTGAACGATAAGGTTATACGATTTGCCAAAGTTGTGGTGGGCGAATAACTAGATACAGGTTAAAACCTCACAATAAACGAATCATGGCTAAAAGAGATTACTACGAAGTTTTAGGTGTAAGCAAAGATGCAAGTGCCGAAGAGATAAAAAAGGCCTTCCGAAAAAAGGCAATACAATATCATCCCGATAAGAACCCGGGCGATAAACCCTCGGAAGAGAAATTTAAGGAAGCTGCTGAAGCTTATGAAGTTCTGAGCAGTGCTGAGAAAAAACAGCGTTACGACCAGTTTGGACATGCCGGATTGGGCAACCAGGGTGGATTTGGCGGCGGAGGTGGAAGGTCAATGGACGACATCTTCTCCATGTTCGGCGATATCTTTGGTGGTGGTGGCTTTGGCGGTTTTGGCGGATTCAGTTCAGGTGGCCGGTCCCAGCGGGTCAACCGGGGCTCTAATCTTCGGGTAAAGGTGAGCCTTGACCTTAGCGAAATTGCGCATGGAGCGGAGAAAAAACTTAAAGTTAAGAAATACGTCACCTGTACAACCTGCCATGGCAGCGGTGCAAAGGGGAGCAGCGGATTTACAACCTGCTCGAGCTGTCGCGGTTCAGGCCAGGTAACCCGTGTTAGCAACACCTTTCTTGGACAGATGCAAACCACCTCTACCTGTCCAACCTGCGGCGGAGACGGGAAGATCATTACCCAAAAATGCGATAGCTGCTACGGCGAAGGGATCATTCAGGGCGAAGAGGTTATCACGGTCAAAATACCTGCCGGTGTTGCCGAAGGGATGCAGCTTTCACTGGAAGGGAAAGGAAATGGAGCGCGTCGTGGAGGAATACCCGGCGACCTGCTTATTCTGATCTCCGAAGAGGAGCATCCTGAACTTACCCGTGATGAAAACGATCTGATCTATAACCTTTACCTCTCTTTCCCCGATATAGCCCTTGGGTTAACAACCGAAATCCCAACCATCGACGGGAAAGTAAAAGTAAAAATAGAATCAGGAACACAACCGGAAAAAATCCTGCGCCTTCGCGGTAAAGGATTGCCCGACGTTAATGGCTATGGAAAAGGTGACCTTTTAGTTAAAATACACGGCTGGGTTCCGCAAAAGCTCACTCCTGAAGAGCGCAAAACACTTGAAAAACTTCAGATGTCACCAAATTTTGCATCGCCTCAAAGCAACAGTGACAAAGGTTTCTTTGATAAGGTGAAGGATATGTTCGAGTAAAATTTTTCGCTCTCCTAAATAGCTCTTAATATCACGCTAAGCCGCAAAGTCGCAAAGTTTTATTTCTTAGCGTCTTGGCGCCATTGCGTGATTTTAATCTGTGTTCATCTGTAGAATCAGTGTCATCAGCGTTCCATAATTATTATCTCAAAATAAAATCAGAACACAGATGACACTGATCTAACGGATTAAAATTGAATCGGAATTCGTTGTCCGGGTTTTAGCGTTACTTTTTGCCGCTTCAGATGATAAACTAATTCACATGTTCCCCCCTTTTTTGAGAAAATGGTCGCCTGGGTCAGCTGGTTCTTTTTCCACTGCATACTTACTTCAAAACCTCCGCGGGCACATAAACCCTTGACATCACCATTGGCCCAGGCAGTGGGCAAGGCGGGGAGGAGCGAAATAATCCCGTTGTGCGATTGGAGCAACATCTCTGCAATACCGGCAGTTCCCCCGAAATTTCCATCAATCTGAAATGGTGGCCCATCATCAAAAAGATTTGGCAGCGTGTATTCTGATAACAGCCTCTTGATGTGTTTGTATGACTCATCTCCATTATGAAGTCTGGCAAATAGGGAGATTAACCATGCGCGGCTCCATCCGGTACTTCCGCCGCCGTTTTCGATACGGAATTCAAGACTCTTTTGTGCAGCCAGGGCAAGTTCAGGATTGGCATCGGGAGTGAACAGCGAAGCAGGATATAAGCCGTAAAGGTGCGACATATGCCGGTGCCCCAGCTCATGTTCCTTGTAATCGCCTATCCACTCCTGCAACCTCCCTGTTTTCGGATTTATTTGCAGTGGCGCCAATTTCGATGCCGCTGCTTCGATCTCAGCCCGGAAAGCCGGATCATAAAGGGCGTTCGCTTTTCCTAATTCATCCAAGGCACTCAGACAATTTCGGAACAGATCAGTGATAATCTCGAGGTCCATCGTAGCCCCATAGGTAAATCCAACCATCGAGCCATCCTTCAGATCATAGGCATTTTCGGGCGAATTGGAGGGGCAGGTGATTAATTTGCCTGCCATTAATGAGCCCTGGGGCGCTTCAACCAGGAAGTCCAGGATAAACCGGGCAGCCCCTTTCATTTGTGGCCATGCACGTGTTTCAAGGAATTTTCTGTCTTTTGTATAGAGGTAATGTTCCCACGAATGCCTCACTAACCAGGCTCCTCCCATTGGCCAGATCCCCCAGACTCCATCGACAGGGGCGGCTCCGCGCCAAAGGTCTGTGTTGTGGTGCAACACCCATCCACGGCAGCCATAATAATCTTTGGCTGCAATGGCTCCTGTAACCATCAGGTCGTCAATAAGATCGTAGACAGGCGTACTGCAATCGGATAAGTTGGTTACCTCTGCCGGCCAATAGTTCATCTCCAGATTGATATTGGTCGTGTATTTGCTTCCCCATCCGGGTGAAGTCTCTTTATTCCAGATCCCCTGCAGGTTGGCTGGCTGTGAACCCGATCTGGAACAGGCTGCCAGAAGATATCTTCCATATTGAAAATAGAGGGCAGCTAACGAGGGGTCGTCTTCCCCTTTTTTGACCGCACTTAACCGCTTATCCGTTGGTTGGGATTCCAGCGATTTTGGACTTTCGATGTTAATTCTAACCCGTTTCATCAATCCTGAAAAATCGTGGATATGACGTTCGCGGAGTGTGGTATATTTTTTAATCACCGCGGCATCCAGTGCTTTGGGCCATTCTGCCGAAAGATCGCCAGTGATGTCGTGATAATTCACAAAACTCGTCCCGGCGGCGAGATAAAGGGTGACTTCGTTTGCGTTAACGATCTGAATCGTATTCCCCTTTAGGGTAACCATTCCCCCTTTGTTTTGAACCTGTACAGCAGTTGAAAAACGGATTCCCGGATCTTTCCATGTTGCGCTCCAGTCCTTACTCTTTCCGTCATCCTGCCATCTTCCCTCCAGAACCAGTCTGTTTCCTCCGTGAACGATCACGGAATTGGGGAATTCACATCCTAAACTGACATCCAGCGAGATCTTTCCGGGTTTATCGGCTGTCAGATGGATTACCATCACACGATCGGGGTTGGATATTAAACACTCTCTTTTAAAGGTTATACCATGATTCCTGAAAACAACCGTGGCTATCCCATTTTTAAGATCGAGTGAACGTTTGTAATACTCATTGCGAGATGATGAAGGAAAGAGTAAGCGAAGTTCACCCAAGGGCTGATAAGCGGCCTGATATCTTGGATTCCCCATAAATGTCTTACCTGCAAATTCAGTCGCCTCCATTTCTTGACCGCTAAATAGCATACGGCGTATTTCGGGCAGACTTTTGAAGGCTTCCGGATCAGAATAGTTATGGGGTGATCCTGCCCAAAGTGTGTTGATATTTAACGGAATAATTTCATTGTCAACAGTTCCAAAGACCATTGCACCGAGTTGTCCGTTTCCAAGCGGGAGCGCCTCGTTCCAGTTTTGTGCTGCCTGACGGTACCATAAGGACTGGCTTTGGGTAATGGAAGTACTCCCCATTAGCATAAGAAAAAAGAGACAGGAGATTATTTTGATTTTCATTTGAGGAGTTTAGATGATTTGCTTATGAATATAAAAATACAAAAAGAATTCATTACAAAGCTATGGACTTTTGATCAATGTCTGAACAACAGAAAAATCATAAACTATAAGCGGGTCAATATTCAAAATCTGAATACTCACCCGCTCATAGTTGCAGTTCTAATGGTGTAAAATTTCTTCGTTTTTCTAATTGATCCAAGAAAATGAAATTTGACCGATAATCTGAATTATTTTAATTTTTTATCAAATGCATCTTCCAACTGGGGCGAAAGATCTGTGTGATGATGTACAAGCTTCCATTTTCCATTTTGAAGATTGAATATATTGGTAGCCCTGTGGCTGACAGTTACCGTTTTACCTTCAGCCGTTACATTGATCCCTTCCTCCACACAAACCACATATCCTATCTCTTTTCCAGGAAAGAGATGACTCTCCTTACAAACAATTTTGCCACCTAGTTTCATGGCAGCATTTTTTTTGAATTCAGTGCCAATGGCTTCCCATCCTTTCAGATATCCACCAAAAGGGCCCAGATAAGTGATGTTGTTTTCATGTGACCATATTTCAAGAACAGGGTCGGCTTCACCTGTAAACATTGCGTTTAGGGCAGCATAAAACTGATCGTTGGCTTTATTCAGATCCTGGGCTGTGTCTTTTTCATTGCATGAAGAAAATATAATTATGAATATCCCTGTTAAAATAGTGTAAAGTGTTTTCATGGTTGTAAATTATAAAAATGAAAAGGTATATGCTCTTTGGATTAATCCAATGAATTATTTGATGTTTTTCTCAATAGCTTTTTCCAGTTGCGGAGAGAGATCGGTATGGTGATGAATCAGCTTCCATTTCCCTTCTTTCAGTTGAAAAATATTGGTTGCGCGATGATTGACTGTAACAGGTTGTCCTTCTGCACTCATGTTCAGCCCCTCTTCTACACAAACAGTATATCCCATATCCTTTCCAGAATAAATATGTAGGTCTTTACATATTACTTTGCCGCCAAGTTTCATGGCAGCCTCCTTTTTGAATTCTGCGTTTACCTCGTCCCAGCCAACAAGACAACTGCCAAAGGGTCCCATATTTGTGATGGTGGATTCATGAAGCCAGATATTGTCCAGAGGTGCCAAATCGCCGGTAAACATCGAATTAAGCGCAGCGTAAAACTCATCGTTTGCTTGCTTTATCTCCTGCCCGGTGTTTTTAGTGGTGCAGCTAAAGAATAGAATTGACCCAATAATAAAGAGTACAAATAATGTTAGTTTATTTTTCATAATGGGATTTTTAAATAATTTAGTCTTACAAATATACTTTTTTTTCATTCAAGATCAGAAATCTACAAAGTGAGAGCAGCGAATCAAATTTATTTTGTCCGGATAAATGATTTATGGTCCATTCGGGATAATTTACTGATATTAGTACCGTTGATTGTTCCGGTGAATCGATCACCTCAAATCCATTCCGAACCAACGCTTTGATCGTCCAGTCAAGGGCTAATCCCTGTCCGGTGACATGAGCTGTTCGTTTTGTCTGTTTCCAGATCCTGAAATCTCCCTTTTCCTGATCGAAATAGAGATGTTTACTTTGAAATATAGCGTCGAAACTGCCTTTCAGAATTAAATCTTCAGGGGCTCCCTGCTCCACTGTTTCCTTCAGCATCATCCATAGACGATCAGCTTCAGCCAGAGCGGTGGTCAGGTCATGTGTGGAGAAGAGGATCGTCTTCCCTTTTTCACTGGCGAGTTGGTGAAGAATATGGACAATTTCGTATTTATTCGAAAGATCAAGAAAAGCCGTTGGTTCATCGAGGACAATAATGTCGGTATTTTGTGCCAATGTTCTTGCAATCATCGCTTTTTGTCGTTCGCCATCCGACAGATGATTGACCATCCGGTTTTCGTAGCCATTCAGTCCAACAGAACGAATCGCCTCCTCAATAAGGTATTCATCCTCTTCAAGTAATCTCCCAAACCAGTTGGTATGGGGGTAACGCCCCAAAGAAACGAGATCGAAAACTGAAAGATTGGGAACACGAATGATCTCGGTGGAGACAAAGCTCATTAATAAGGCAAGCTCCTTCTCACGATATGATCCAATCTCTCTTCCGCAAATTGTGACGTCTCCTTTCACTGGCGGATGGAAACCGGCTATTGTTCTTAAAAGGGTGCTCTTGCCAACCCCGTTTTCGCCAATTAACGCAACAAGTTCCCCTTTGAGTGCAAAAACCGATATGTCTGATTTGACAGTTTTAACAGCGCTGGTTTTCCCGCTGTAGCCAATAGCGGCATTGTCAAGAACAATATATTTATCGGAGTTTTCGATGCTCATAATCTGTCACTTTTTTTATTCCGGATAATAATCCAGATGACAATCGGAATTCCGAGCAAGGCGGTGACCGAATTGACGGGGAGTGTCCTTTCGGATCCCGGAAGCTGCGATATAATATCGCTTACCAGCATCATTAAAGCGCCTATTAATATTGTTCCGGGAACAAGGAGGCTGTGTTTGGCTGTTTGCAGCGCCATTCTCGCAATATGTGGCACTGCAATCCCAATGAACCCGATGGGACCGCAAAAGGCTGTAATACTCCCCGCGAGGATCGCTGTAGATAAAAATACCATCATCCGTGCAAACAGGATGTTCATCCCCATACTACGGGCATAGTTCTCTCCAAGCAGGAAGGCATCGAGGAATTTTGAAGAGAGAAAGGCTATCAGGATGCCAATGAGCACCGACGGAAGCAATACGGCAAGCTGGATATTGGTCACACTGCCAAGACTCCCCATTGTCCAGACAACAAATGACTTTAACATCGATTCGTTACTGAAATATTGCAGAATATTAACGATGGAGGAGATGGCACTTGAGATAAGAATTCCAAGGATGAGTATGGTCATGATCTCTTTGATCCGCGAAGAGATCATGATAATCAGCAGTAAGATTAATCCTGAGCCAATCCAGGCGGCGGCGACAATACCCCAGGAACTGGCTACTGAAACGATACTCCCACCTAATAATCCTCCCGTTCCAAGGACGAGTAGCGCGACTCCCAGGCTTGCGCCTGAACTGACACCCAGGATGTATGGTCCTGCCAAAGGGTTACGGAAGACTGTTTGCATTTGCAATCCGGCTACAGATAATGCCGCACCCGAAAGGACCGCTGTAACCGCTTTGGGAATGCGAAACTGATTGATGATCATCAGCACCTGGCTATCTGCATTTTCGGTGCGAAAAATTGCTTTTAAAATATTGGGAACAGATATGTAGTAGGATCCAATTAGCAGATCGAGGAGGAAAAAGAGGGGTAAAAGAGCCGAAAACAGCAGTAATACCCTAAAACTACGGGTAGACTTAATCCTCTTATTTGCAGCTGTCTCTGACACTATTCCTGAACTCTTTTGTAAAAATATAAATCCTTACTGCTATCACATTCGGGATGAAAAATTCTGACCAAATCTGTAAGTATCAGATCGGGACGCACCACTCCCTGTTCCCAGTAGTCATTTCCACCCCCCGGACCAACCCTCAAATTGTTGTTAAATATAACTTTTTTTTGAACTTGTGGAAAGGCTGCAAAACGGCTGTCGGTAGAGACCAGTTCCTGGATTGTATTCACTGTGCCACAGTTAATCCAGAAATCGGCTTTGGCTGATCTCACAACAACCTCTTCAAGCGATACAACAAATGCTTCCCTCGAACTATTATCCTTCCAAAGAAATTCACCACCCGCATCGCGAATCAGGGCGGCTAAGTTGGAATGTCCGCCAGCCATCCACCAGGCATCTTTATAGGGTAATCCGGTTAGTACTAACGGGCGATTGGTGGCCGCCTCTACCTTTTTGCAAATTGAGTTATAGTTTTTTTCAACTGTTGAAAAATAGGTAGTGGCTTCATCCTCCTTGTTATAAAATGCACCAACAAATTTTATCCATTCAGCTTTGGCTAATGGGCTCTCTTCGAGATATTCTCCGTTTAAGATGACATTCAGCTTTAAATCCTGAAGCTTATTGATGAAGCCTGTTACGTCGCCTCCAACTCCGTATGCCATAATAAGATCCGGCTTCAGACTAAGAATAAGCTCATAATTCATACTTTGATCATAACCAATATCCACAATCGCTTTGGTGGATACCGCTTTCAGTACCTCGGGGTCTGAAACATATGCAGCGCCCGAGAGGGCTTGTAATGTTGGGATCTCTTTCAAGGCACCTAAAAATCCCACATGAGAGGTCGAAAGACAGATTATCTTACTTATAGGAGTTCTGATTATCCGTTTGTCGGCCAATTCAATCGGGATATCTTTATCCCTGTCAACAAGAAAATATTCAAAACTCACTCCCCCGGATTTCTCCCAGGGGTTAATAACGGTGACTTTACGGTATTTTCCATAATTGATAATCGTAAAACCTCTGGCATAGTGGAGCGGTAATTTTTCCCCGGACAGGAGTTTTTCACCCGATTTATTTTTACCCGGTGCACAATTCGATAAACTGAAAATCAGGCTGGAGATAAGAAGGAGTGAAAATCTCGACATGGCAAAAGTTTGTCCGAAGTTAAATTTACGGATTAATTATTGTGCGTTTCTAACAACGATTTTAAAAGTCTGTCTTGTCTTCGTTGTTTCAACGGTGAGGAAATAGATGCCTGTAGGATACTGTGCCAGCGATACCGATTGCGGAGTAATTGAAAGGCCGGGATAGGATGCTGAAACTAATTTTCGTCCGGCAATGTCGTATATATTGACCACTCCATCCTCGCGGGTTCCTTTATTTCGCAGAAGAACATAGTTGGAAATTCCCGATTCAGGGTATAAGACCTGGAATTTTGCCTCTCCTGTTCCAATGTTGGTTGTAGTATCTGTCCCTAACGTGCTTTGACAACCATTTGCATTAATCATTAGCGAGGTTGAAATACCGAGTTCCGGAAGCCAGTAAAATGGCTTCCAGCTGCCTGCCGATTTGGCATAGGCATAATTCTTATCCGTTTGCACCCTGTTATAATCATAGTAAACCGCAAAAGTATCGGCAACGTTCGTGTAGTTGATATCAAACCCAATAAAATAACGCCCTTTTATAGTTAACGGATTCTCAAGTTGAATGTAATTCATCTTTTTAGCTTTGAGTAGACTAAATGGAAGATCCATGGAGATTAATTCATTGCCGGGAAGATTGGTGTTGGCATCCTCTGAATAGATTTTCAGGACAATCTTACTGTAACTGTTTGAGACTACTGATGACACTTTTCCTACACCAATTGAAACGGATGAGAGCACAGTTTGCGAAGTTCTGGTAAACCGTTCTGCATAACTGGTGATTTTAAGTGTATTATGCCCTGTTTTATAACCGTTTAATGGTTTTGGTAAATATGGAAGCATATATTTATCGCCGATATTTGCATTGGTAAAGAGGGAACAGGAATCGCTAATTTCGAACGGATTATGCCCCTCCAGCTTTGATTTACCTGTATTTAACGGATCAAGCCAATATTTTAACTGGTAGTTTTTAGAGGTATTGGTATCCCACTGTTTACTAAACATCGCAAAAATATCGTTTGTTGGATCAATGCACGTAGAAGTTCCTCCGGTTAACGTACCGACTATCAGATTGTCCTGGTTGAACAAGGAGCAACCTGATGAGCCCCCCTCGGTGGTCCCGATCTCCCATTTCCCGATAATCCAAAAACTATTGGATTTGAAATCGACGTCAAAACTTCCAATTGTTGGAGAATTGTTGTCCTTCGTGATTTTTTTTACATCACCTAAAGGGTGAGAAATCGCCACTGATGAAGATGGAGATGTTAGCGAGTGGTCCCATCCGGCATAATACGGTCGGAATTTGTCGGGTGGTGGTGTTTCAAGCAGTAAAAGGGAAAAGTCGAGTGAATCGGACCGCGCTTTTAAAAAGGCACCTGAAAGAGTCTGGTCAACATACCCATTAATGCTGCTTTGTCCATTGCCGCATGAGGGACTCTCGTAATTAAAACAAAATATGGTTTGTTGGGCATCAGATTCAGTTTCTATACAGTGACCGGCTGTTAAAAGATAGGGTGTATTATCTTGTTTCGTGTTATTTATTAAAGTTCCAGTACAGAGCGTATTCCCATTAATTAGCAGGCAGACGACCGATTGTTTTTCGGTGAGGTATTTAGTTGCATCGGGACAATAGACATCCATATTACAAAGTCCGGATTCACCAAGAGGCCTTGATCCAAAAGCATTTTTAAAATCGTGATTCACAGACGAGATATGGAGTTCTCCGGGGTAGGTGGCTGATTTAGGTTCGTTATATTCTACCACCACCTGATCACCTGCGATCGGAAAGGTTGCAAAATGTCCGGACGATTGTTCACTGCCTGAAGTAAAGGCTCCTAACACCTTTGTGTGGTCTAAATTGTAAATGAACAGCGAGGCGCCATCGGGAATAATCATCTTATCGAAAATAAGATTAAGTGAATATGCCCCTGTTGAACGTATCCCCAGTCTCCAGATTTTCATATCCCCATTTGAGATCCATTGACCAAAAGCGGAAGGGGAGAGATCGACGTCAAAGCTTTTTGCAAAATGAAGTGATTTCAGATGCCTGTTGCCTTTCTTTTCTGCTAAAAGCAATTTGTGATTGTCAACAGGCTCCATCTCTATGAAAGGAATAGGGTAGGAGGTCAACTTTAATCCTTCAAATGATGCCGGTGCTCCGCCGAAAGACAACTGGCCTGAACTCCGTAATACCAATCCTGACAATAAGGTTAAAACTAATAAATATCGCAAAACCATCAATTCTTCAAATTTTGTGTAAAAATACTTTTTCCAATCAATAATTTGCCTTATTTAATTACCTTAACGGTCAAATATATAACAAATTATTCTCACATGAACCTTTATCAACTGATGCGGGCAAAAGTACATGAATAAATTTTTGAGGGTTCCATTTGTATTACAATACTTCGGTATGTTTTCGTATCTAATTCATGATGAATAAGTTGAAATATATGGAAGTAAATTGAAATATTTCTTTATTTCTATGTATTTCAATCTATTGCATATTATTGAAATTGAATAATATTAAAATTTACCGAACGATTGTAATAAGATATATTAAATTTATTCGAATGAAACGAGCCATGAGCAAAATTCGCTCACACAAGCGTATGACTAACATGGCGAGTTCCATCTGGCCTTTAAAAAACAAATTTTAGACAGATGAAAGTACTTGTAATTTACTGCAAATTATTCTCTTATCATCCTGCATCGAAGACTTTATCTGATATTGAGGATGTTACATCGGGTGAAACTTTTACCGACTGTATTGTCGCTTTTATTCAGGTTGAAGAGGAAGATGAAACAAAAGAGGTTGGAGGAAGAGAAAAAAAACTCGTCAATCATCTCAAATGGACAGCCCGCAAGAACACTACGAATACCATCGTTTTGCACTCTTTTGCCCATCTGTCCGAATCAAAAGGATCGGCTGACTACACTAAATTGCTTTTTGATCTTGCTGAGACACGGCTTAAGAATGGAGGTTATGCAGCCCATCAAACCCCATTTGGGTATTTCCTCGACCTGAATATTGAAGCACCCGGATTTTCGCTGGCCAGGATTTGGGCAACACTTTGATATTGTTTGAATAATGGTTAGTTATCTGTTTTTTAACTTGAAATAGTCCGATGCAAAATCCATATAACAATTCCAGTCGTACAAGGTTATATCGTGCTTCCCGGGCCTGATATGGTAGGAAATAGTTCCGATGACCGGGCGGTTTAGTGGCGGCATCTCAGTGGCACCAAATTTCTTAGCCCCCAATAATTCATATACCGGGGAGGCGAAAACACAGGCTAAAAATTCGCCCTTTGGATCGGCCCATTTATCTTCAAAAGCACTTGCCACATATACCGGCCGGGGTGCAATTAATGAGAGCAGCTCGTGCTGATCAACAGGTAATAACTCCTCCTTAGTACTGTACTTTTTAAAATTATCGCAAAACCAATGGGGGAAAGCCTTATTCATGCTTCCCACAGTCTCACCATAGATCCGTTTTGAGAGTGCCGCCCCTCCGCATCCCGAATTATTGGCAACCACCATGGCAAACCGTTTATCACTGGCTCCTGCCCAAAGCGATGTCTTTCCCAACCTGGAATGTCCAATGACAATTACCTTGCGGCTATTCAGCTCATTATCCTTTTCAAAATAATCCATTATGCGCGATAATCCCCATGACCAGGCAGCGATAGATCCCCATGAAGTACTATCCCGCTTCGTGTCAAGAAGAGGGTGTATTCCGTTTTTAAATCCGTCGTCAAAATCGGGATCCACATCGCCGTAATAAACTGTAGCAACGCCAAATCCACGCGAAATAATCTCTTTGACCGGCCATCTCGAAGCAGCGCTTCCTCGTCCGTTTGCATTGGCATGATGATCTGAAATCCCAAGTTCCTTGTTGTTATTTACCCATGAATCAGGAATTAACACATCTGGTTCTGTTGTTGTGGTCTGATTTCCATCAAAATTATATCCTAAAAAAACAGGGGCATTTTTCGAATTCGGAGGAAGGTAGATCAAAATTGTCAGCGCACATTTTTGATTTCCGTGCACAAATTCTAAAACAACCTCTTTCCGTTTTGCCAATCCCTGGAGCGCATTCGGTTTTGAAGATACGACAGTTGATTTTACACTTCCCTTCCATTCCGGGATTGCTCCAAAGACCTCTTTCCCGAACAGCCGGTAAATTTCCATTCTTCTTTTTTCCCAGTCTTTTAAAGAGGTAACCTTGGACCCATCATTTAACATCAACGGGTCCGGTAAGGTATAGGCCGGTATTTTGGCTTCATCGTAATTTGCAATAAATTGCTGTGCAGGGGAGTAGTTGTAAATCAGTAGAAACAGCAGGATGCAAATAGTTGGCTTCATCGATGATTAATATTAGAAATAAGTTGAAATAAGTAGAAATAAGTAGAAATGGGTCAACAGACAAGTCACTTAATACATTTCCCGGGGCCACTAAAATTGGACCTGGTTTTAAGTAACGCGTTTCTCTTTAGATCAAAGAAGTTTTGTCATAAACAAAGGCTTCCACTTCACCTCGGGCAACCATTAATGCGTTCATAGCCAGTGATTTTAATTCGTCCTGACCCGGATATATGGAAACTGGTGCGATAAATTCGACCCGTTCACGTATTTGTGCCATTAGTCTTCTGTCATAGGCTATCCCACCGGTAATTAGGATTCCATCAACGAATCCTTTTAAAACGGTAGCCATCTCGCCGATTGATTTTGAGACCTGATAGGCCAAAGCTTCGAGATAAAAAGCTGCTTTTTCATCTCCATGGTTTACTGCAATTTCAACTTCACGGGCATCGTTGGTTCCCAGGTAGGCGACAAGTCCACCCTGGCCGGAAACCATGGTATGGATTTCAGCTTTGGTGTGTTTCCCGCTGAAGCATAATTCAACCAAAGCTCCGACAGGTAAGGTGCCGCTTCGCTCAGGGGAAAATGGTCCTTCACCGTCCAGCCCGTTATTAACGTCGATCACCCGGCCTCTGTGATGAGCTCCGATAGTAATTCCTCCACCCAGATGGACCACAATCAGATTGAGTTCTTCGTAATGTTTCCCAATTTTGGCGGCATGTTGTCTGGCCACAGCTTTTTGATTTAAAGCATGAAAGATCGACATTCGCTGAAACAACGGATGTCCTGATACCCGGGCTATATCGTCCATCTCATCGGTGACCACCGGATCCGCAACGAGGGCAATCGTGCCGGGATGCATCTGCGCAATATCGTAGGCAATCAACGACCCAAGATTTGAAGCATGTTCTCCCATCACCCCTTTGCGGCAATGCTCAACCATGAGTTCATTAATGTAGTAGACCCCCGATTTTAGCGGATAGGTTAATCCACCCCTTCCAATAATAATGTTAATGGAATCAAGATCTATACGATCGTGTTTTAATTCACTTAATATCAGATTTTTTCTGAATTCAAACTGGTCGCTGATTGTTTTAAAAGGGGATAACTCAGCCATCGAATGGTGAAGGGTCTTCAATAAGGAACATACCGTATTATCGTAAACCGCGAATTTTGTTGATGTCGATCCGGGATTAATCACAAGTATTCTGGAGAATTTCATGGGAAATATTTTTAATTTAATTAAATGGTTAGATTAAGTAGGTTTATTAATCCATTAAAAAATTGGTGTTTGTGATTTTATTATAAATTAGTTCAGTTTAACTGTTGATTTTATTTTATGGTTGCTCAACTTTCTGAGCCATTAAAGCACCAAGCGCAATCGAGAAGAGTTTAACACGGGTGCTGTCACCACGTGATGCCAGAACAACCGGAGCGCGGGTTCCAACCAGGATTGCAGCCGACTCCGAACGTGCCAGCTTGGTATTTGTCTTATAAAATACATTGCCCGACTCAATATTTGGAAACAGCAAACAATCAGCGTCTCCTGCCACAGCCGATTTTAACCCTTTAATGGAGGCAGCCTCACGGTCAATGGCGACATCAAGGGCTAATGGTCCGTCAATAATACATCCTTTTATTTGGTCGCGGTCGCCCATTTTGGCTAGCAGTGAAGCTTCTGTTGTTGACACAATAGATGGAATCACCAGTTCACTTGGTGCAATAATAGCAATTTTAGGAACAGTTATTTTTAACTGATTGGCCACTTCGACCAGGTACCTGATCATCTGGATTTTTTGATTTAAATCGGGCAGGGGTATCACGGCCACATCCGAGACAATCAGTAGTTTTGGGTAGTTTTCATTTTCAATTATCGTTACATGACTCACGATCTTTCCTTGCTCAGTAAGACCCTTCTCCTTATTGAGAATGGCCCGCATGAATTTATCGGTTGAAATCAAACCTTTCATTAAAATATCCCCTTCGCCACGATTAATCATTGCTACAGCCAGTTGTGCTGCAACCTCCTCAAGAGGTTGATGAATAATTGTAAAAAGGCCACTTTCGATCTCTGATGATTTGCAGATTCGGATAATTTCTGTCTCATCTCCAATCAGTATTCCTTCAACAAGGTTATGTTCCATCGCCTGGCCTACTGCCAAAATTGTATGTTCATCATTAGCACATACTACAATAAGCTTTTTAACAGGTTTCCCCTTTAGTAACTCGAAAATATCGGTAAGTTTTTTGGCAGACATAATTCCGGTTTGTGTTTCGTTCGATTTTGCAAAAATAGTGCTACGTTCAGGATTCAACTATGATAAAAAGCAGTTATGAATCAACCAATTCTGCGTCATTGGATCTGACGGGGTGAACTCACAGATTTTCTTTTAAATATACGCAAAAAAAGAAGCATCAAAGAAATTTTAACCCTTTGATGCTCCTTGCTGAAATTTGAAACTAAATAAGACCGTTTTATAATTGCGGTCCACCCTGAGCACGTCGCTCTTCCATCTGTTTTTTACGGTAGGCTTTAAGTTTCATAAATTGATCGGGGGTGAGTACCGCTTTTAATTTCTGGTCTGTTTCGGCCCTCATCTTCATCCTCTCATCACGCATTTGCTCGCGATCGATGTTTCCACCACCTTCACGCATTTTGGCGAAAAGTTCACCTTGTTTTTTCTGGTTTTCGCTAATAATCGGAGTGACCTGAGCAACCTGTTCTTTTGACAAACTCAACTCTGTGGTAAGATTGTCAATCTCTTTTTGAAGTCTGGCTGCCGGATCACGTTGCTCACGTTGACCAAAAGCAGTGCCCAAGGCCATGAAAGCGACTAATGCAATTAATAGTAATTTTTTCATCTTCGTAAAATTTTAAATACAATGCTTAGATGATACTCATTGGAAATGGTTTAAGTGGAAGGATAATTTAACCGAATACCTTCCGGGCTGATAGTGATCAAGCGGCGTTTGTATAAAGCACCAAGCGCCTGTTTAAACGATTTCTTGCTGATTCCAAAAACACGGTATACCTCTTCAGCATCACTTTTGTCGGAAACCGGAATAAACCCACCCTCTTTTTTAAGCTCATCCAGGATCATTTGGGTTAGCGGATCCACCTTTTCGTACCCTAACGGATGAAGTGAGAGATCAATCTTGTTGTCGGTTCTTATTTTTTTAATAAATCCCTTGATTTTTAGTCCTTTGGCAAGTTGTTCAAAAACTTCATTTTCGTACAGGATACCCCAGTGTTTGTGGTTGACGATCGCCTTATACCCCAGGTCTGTCTCGCTTTCAATGATCAGCTCAACCTCCTGCCCAACCGCGTAATCAGGTAAGGATTTATCCAGAAACTTATTTAGTTTGGCTGAAGCTACAATCCGTTGAGTGTCTTCATCCACGTAAATATAGACCAGGTATGAGCGCCCCTCTGTCATCGTCACTTTTTGTTCCCGAAAGGGGACCAATAAATCCTTCATGATTCCCCAGTCGAGAAATGTTCCGATTTTATTTACCGATTGGACCCTAAGCATGGCAAATTCTCCAACCTGGGCAAATGGTTTTTCAGTGGTTGCAACTGGCCGGTCCTCTGAATCGAGGTAAAGAAATATATCAACATAATCTCCTACCTTACAATCCTTGGGGACATACCGGATGGGCATTAAGATCTCACCCTCTTTCTCTCCGTCGAGATACACTCCAAAATCTACTTCCTTGATAACCCTAAGGCTATTATACTTTCCAATTTCGGCCATTTAGAAATAATCAGGAGCAGTTTTTTTGGCTGTAGCAGCTGCGGTAACAAAATATTTATCCAAATGGGTGAGCAATAACTCGATAAAGTAGGCGTGATAGGCGCTGTATAATGAAGCAGTCATTCCAACATCCTTAGTTCCCAGAATTCCGAATCTCAATTCACCCTCACCTACTTCAGGCCTGAGCCAGGCCCGGTTAATCCAACTGTCGGGTGTATGAGAAAAATCTCCCGATGAGTCATAACTCCATAATTCGGTTGTCCGCTCGTCGATTACCCGCTTAATTTCATTTAATAACCCTTCAGGGTTTTCGGTCTTAACAATTATTGCCATGATATTCCAACTATATTATTTTAAAACTAAAGTATACTCAAATCATAACCTAAAAGGCTCATTATGATAATTATCAATCCCACAACTATGCGATAATAGCCAAAGGCCTTAAATCCATGTTTGGTCAGAAAATTAATAAAAAATTTAATGGCCACCAAGGCAACCACAAAAGCCACTAAATTTCCAATTAGCAAAGTTGCCAGATTGTCGGATAACATAGAGGCGGTTTGGGGATCTTTGACCAGTTTAAGTAATTTATAACCAGAGGCAGCTGCCATGGTCGGCACAGCGAGAAAAAATGAAAATTCCGCAGCATTTTTTCGGGTCAGTTTTGTTGACATACCCCCTACGATCGTTGCCATCGAACGGGAAACACCGGGAATCATTGCAATACATTGATAGAATCCAATCTTCAGTGACCGTTTCCAGTCCATAGTCTGATCCTCCTGAGCATGATTGAACCATTTGTCGACAAACAACATCAAGACCCCACCGATTACGAGCATCGTTGCAACTACATTCACATTTTCGAGTAATGCATCAATTTTCTCATGCAACAGAAAGCCAATGACCAAAGCAGGTGTTACAGCAATCAACAGTTTCCAGTAAAAATCCCAGGTCTGAAAAAAACGACCCCAATAGAGGACAACCACCGATAAAATTGCACCAAATTGAATGTTGACGGTGAATTCTTTGACAAAGTCGGTGCTTGGTATCATCAATATCTTTTGCGCAATGATCATGTGACCGGTTGATGATACGGGCAGAAATTCAGTTAGTCCTTCTACTATTGCAATTAGAATAGTCTGTATATGAGTCATATGATATTATTCTTTAAGCCAAATATTTAATAATCTATGAATGCTGCAAACTTAATACCTTTTTTCTTTTCTACTCAGTTTTTTCGAAAAGTGTCCCTTTTACGGTGCGCGAATAACCGATCCGGCTTAAATAAAAGCTGCAAAACTGTTTAGTAATTAAATATATCGCTGAGAGTTAATTCATTAGTCGGACCGATGCCTTTGAGCTTATTCAGATCAGCATCTTTCTTGTTCCCAACAATAATGTAGCTGTATTTCTTGTCTTTTACATGCTCATCAAAGAATTGTTGGACATCGGAGATGGTTACTTTGCGGGCTTCATCGTAATAGTCTTTTCGGATGTCATAGTCAATACCCAGTTTTTTGTTCTGAAGCCAGGTTGAATAGAGGTTCGTCTTAATGATTCGCTCGGTTTGAATGCTTTTTACCACACTCTCTTTTGCTATTCCGAACGATTTCTCATCAACAACCATTTTCGTAAGAAGTCCATTCATTGCCCCGATTGCATCCATCATTTTATTAGCCTGGGTATAAACGGCACCATAAATATAGAAGGAATTCTCTTTTTTGGCTGGACGCATGTAATTAGCCCATGCCGAATATGCGAGTGCCCGCGCTTCACGAATCTCCTGAAAAACCACTGAACTCATTGAATTTCCATAATATTCATTGAAGACACGGGATTTAACCAGCGTTTTTGAATCAAACGGATTATCCCGTGACATCATTACCACGTTCACCTGAGATTTATCGTAATCAACAAAAAATACCTTGTTTTGATCGGTGACCTGTTCTGCAAATCTTTTTTCATCTGGTATGGATAAGGTAACCTTTGGCAACTTATGATTCACTTTGATCATGGCTGACGCGGTTACAAAATCGGTTGGGCCGTAATAAAATACCCGGTGTGGATAATCACAGAATTGGTGTATGATTTCTGTTAATTCCAACGGGTTGATTGCTTTTAATACCTCTTCGGAAAGGATATTTGTAAAAGGCGAATCTTTGCCATACTTGCCATAGTCGCGTAATGCACTGGAAATAGCATTCTGATTTTTTTTCTGATCCTGCCGCTCTTTTAAAATCCCTTCAACCAGCTTTTTATAAGCTTCCTTATCTGGTTTTGCTCCGGCCAGCAGTTGTTCGAGCATCTGGATTCCCGCTTCCTTATTCTGATCCAATCCACTGATGACAATGTCAGACCGATCCAGTCCTGTATTTACACTTAACGAAATTCCCAGTTTGTATAACTCTTTTTTAATTTGTTCGGCAGTGAACTTTTCTGTTCCAAGGTAAGGGAGATATTTTACAGCAAGTGCAAGTTTGAGATTGTGATTACTCCCAATTTCTGTTGTATAATTCAGAGAGAAGAGATTGTTGGTAGCGTTCTGAATATAATCAAAATTGACATTGTCATTTAACTTATCCTCTTTAATGGCTGTAGCATAATTTACAAAAACGGGTTCCAGAGGTGCAGAACTTTTGGAAATAAATGTTTTAAGAAAAGCTGACTGGTCTGCACGGTTAATTGCTAATGGGGTGATTGCTGGCTTTTCGACCTTTACAAGATCTTTGGCAACACCGTTTCTTTTAAAAACAGTAACGTAATTATCTTTGTAGTTAGCTTTCGCAAATTCGACCAATTGGGCTTTTGTAATTTTGGCGAGCTGGTCATTGAATTTTAATTCGGTTAACCAATCTGATTTTTTGACAAATGATTCCAGAAAAGTGAATGCCCTTTGATTGCTCTCATTCCGTTTTGTCCATTCTAATTTGAGGTTGTTGACAGAAGCTTGTAACATCCAATCGTCGAATTCCCCTTTTTTTACCTTTTCAATTTCAGAAAGCAGCAACTCTTTTACCTCCTCTGGTTTCTGACCCTGACGTGGTTTGCCAAAAAAGAGGTGATAGCCATAATCCATTTCAAAATTGCTTGAGCTACCCGCTTTAAGTACTTTTTGTTGCTGATTTAAATCAAGATCAATCAATCCTGCAACAGAATTTGAGAGGATATAATCGATCATCGTTACAAAAGGACGATCTTCGGAGCTGTAACCCTTAAACCGGAATGCCAGTTGAACCTGCTCGCCCTCCGGACCAACTACCTCTTTTATAACTGGCGCAGAAATAGCAGCCTCTTTGGGGAAATCAATTTTCGGAACCTCTTTTGATTCAAATTTTCCGAAATTACGATCGATCAGTTGAATAGTCTCTTCACAATTAAGGTCTCCACTTAGCACAAATACCATATTGTTAGGTACATACCAGGTTCTGTAAAACTTCATAATATTCACCATCGAAGGGTTTTTGAGGTGCTCAGGATATCCGATGATATCGCGACCAAGCGGATGGGTAGGGAAAAGTCCTTTCATAACGGCATTGTTGAGTCGCATGTTATCCATATCCTGGTACATATTGAACTCTTCGTAAACTGTTTCAAGCTCGGTATGAAAAAGCCGGAGTACCGGATTGCGAAATCGTTCCGATTCCATTTCTACCCATTTTGTGAGTTCGTTAACGGGAATATCGTTCATGTATGCAGTTACGTCATAATTTGTAAAGGCATTAGTTCCTTTTGCTCCGATTGAAGCGCACATCTTATCAAACTCATTGGGAATTGCAAATTTTGAAGCCGCCAGAGAAATACGGTCAATGACTTTATAGATCTCCTTTTTTCGAACTGGTGAAGTTTCGCCTTTGTATTGTTCGAAAAGATTTGAGATGCTATCGAGCAATACCTTCTCGGCTGGCCAGTTCGTTGTTCCAAAATTATCTGTCCCTTTGAACATCATATGCTCCAGGTAATGCGCCAATCCTGTGGTTTCAGAAGGATCGTTGATCGAACCAGCCCTAACTCCAATAAGCCCCATGGCTCGTGGTTCGTCCTTATTCACAGAAAGATAGACTGTCAGTCCATTTTTCAAGGTGTAGATCCTTGTATTTAAAGGATCATTCTTTACCTGTTCATAGGTAAAACCGTTTTTATCGGTTTTTACCTCTTTGGTAAAGTTCTCCTTTGCGCAGGAGAATAATATGCCCGCAAGCAGCAACGTGAAAAGGAATCGAATAGCTGTTCTCATCGTAAAAATTATTTGATTTTAAAGACCAGAAAATTATGGCGTTAAAATTAGTTATTTGACTTTAATTAAATCAGATCAACCTAAAATAATGACATGTTAATTTAATCGGGATCCGGAGATAAGTTACGAGAATAATTTATTGTTGTATTTATAAATGAACGTTGGTTAGTAATCAACTCTGTCGCCGCGAAGCGGCTTACTAACTCTTACTCTAATGATCCTTTTTACCAAACTTACGCCGTTACACGGCTTTTTAGAGTATAGGTGCATCATACCGCTAGTTTGGTAAAATGGCGGAAATACAAAAATCCCAGCCGCATAGCGGGGACAGATCGCTCAGCGAACATGGGACATTTTATTGTTCTCATTGCTTATATGTTCAACAAAGAAACCCGTCAGATTGGAGTTTGACAGGTCTCTTTACAATTATACTTTTTAAGTTGAAAATGGGATTGAAATTGAAATGAATAATATTAATTAAGCAGATCAGGACTGATTAGCAGGTTAGGATAATAGCTTGCGATCAAATCAAGTGTAGACTCCAGAGGCAGACCTCCCTCTGCAATTACCTGCTGTTTACCAAATTCGGGTAAGGCCAGAAACCTGGCATTTAACTCTGGTTTCAATGTCAGATGTTTGTAGGGGACCATTTGCACTCCAAATGAGTTTTTTTTGCACCTGTAGGCCACCTCAAGGTTTTTCGAGCGGACAATATAATCTTTGCAATTTGCCCGTTCATCCAAATAAATCGTGACCTTTTTTTGAGCTTTTTCATAAGTTAGTTCAAATGCACGCATGGTTTCACCATTTTGGTTAATCACGGGAAGTTCTTTTATTTCATAATTACCCAGGCTGGTATTGGAGTTACCTTTCAGATTAATGGAATTATTCTGTAGGTCAGAAGCATTTGCCTGGAACGCACATAAAGTGATTGCCAGCAGATAAATAAACGCGGAAATTTTTTTCATGACTGAATGAATTTAGTGTGTTTGAGAATCAATAATGGTAATATGACAAGTAATGTGCCATTTCTTTTAATTGCCTTAATGATAGATTTATAGGTATTTTTTTTAGGTATAATTATTGTCCGGTTCTGAATATGTCATGTACGTTTACGAACACTTTTTAACGACTGGATTCGTTTATTTTCCAGTAGGTCAGCGATGATTTTGTTTTTGGAAGAGGTTTTTATTGTTTAAGTGGTCACAAACTGAAAAATTCTCCTACTTTTGTGCCACAATTGAAATGGGAATTTGTTTCAGTTGTATTTGACCAGGAGAGATGTCCGAGTGGTCGAAGGAGCACGCCTGGAAAGTGTGTGTACTCCAAAAGGGTACCGTGGGTTCGAATCCCACTCTCTCCGCAATAAAGATTTAATATCAATTGATTACGAAATCTACACACGATTTTACACCTGATAAGTGTAAATCGTGTGTTTTTTTATTTGACTAATCCCAACTCAATTAATTGGATCATCAGATCTGCGACCAATTCGCTTGTGTAGGGATTACCCTGATATTCAAAGCCATCTTCGCGCTCAAGCCAGGGGTCAGCAATTGCTTCCGTTACCGCTCCGCGATAGGCCCCTTCGGTTACCTGGGTGAAGAAATTTAGTTGTATCACACGATTTTTAAGGGATTCAAACAGAGGATTCTTTGTTTTTTTGTACAACCTGTCAAGACACTGTATTTTACGATTTCCATAATTATAAACCGAATATTGATTGAAATTTTGTTGTTCACTATGTGCACATTGGGTGGGATTTTTGACCCAATTCAGCTGCGTTGGACACCAATATAAAAGCGCATAAAAGGCATTCGCTTCTGCGTGATCAAGACATTCCTTCTCTCCTGTCCGGTCATATTTATCCAACCAATATTCCACTACTCCATAAATGCTATCCTGTTCAAAATCCCCGGGAGGAAGATCCGGATGCATGCCTGTATACCAGAATTTATTCTCAACATTCTTTCTGAGAAATTTTTCCAGATCAAGACTCAGTTTTAGATATCGTTCATCACCGGTTATTTTTGCAATAATTGGAAAACCGACTAAAGATCGGGCCATAACGACTGACTGTGATTTCTTTCCTGTATTTATCTCTACCACCTGGGGGAGTCCGCCATCCGGATTCTGTTGCGCCACTATCCACGAAAGTGACCTGATAGCTGCGTTGTACCAATCTTGTCTGTCAATACCCTCTTTCTCCTTTAGAAGCTGCCACGTTTGAAGAATATATCGGGAAGCCCAAAGGTTCATATCCACTTTATACCCGTCATGATCCCAATCCCAGCTACAAAAGCTATCTGCATTTTTGAGCTTTTTAAAGTACCAGCAGGTATGAAATACTCCACTTTCCTGTTGTCCTTTGAGTAAGAAATCAATCTGTTCAAAAGCCCTGTCTCTCCAGATTTTCTCCTTCGTAATGCCAAAAAGCAAATACTCAAAGTAAGCGATGTATGGATTATTCGCGATATAAATAAATGGTGTGTCCTTATGGTGCTCATAGCCGCATCCCGGGCGCCAGCTCCTCATGTTGCGCCGACCTGTGACCGCAAGGTCAAATGCCTCTTGCGGCGAACGAACATGGAGCGAAGTGTCAACTTTATACTCATTTACCCTCATCCAGGTTCGCATAATTTCGGAAATTGTTGGAGTAAAACTCCCTGCGTCACTCAGAAACAGTTGTAATGGTAACTGGTAGTCTGTTTTGGCGGACAAATTTCCTCCGCCAATCAGAAACTGCGGCGGAGTTTTGCCATTTTCAAATACAAAATTTGTTTTTCCTTTCCAGGTCGTTGGATTCAGATAATCGGATTGACTATCTAGTGCAAATAGCACTGTCAATGATAACTCCTGGTCATAAACAAGAACACCGGGTATTCCGCAGTAGCGCATTGGAGTAATGGTAACCTTTTCGCTATTTCCGGCAAAAGGGTAACTCTGTACCCGCCAATCTCTACTGCCCCAGTTTTGATAGGTTAGACCAATTTCCCACCCTTGCAAATCGTGTGAGACAGACCATGAGGGTGTTAATCTGATGGCTGCAAGCGTTTCGTCAACTGCAATTTCCAATTTGCCTGCAAATGTAACTCCATCAACAACCATGCTGCCACTCAGAATCACATTCCGAGGGTTTATTTGTTTCAATTCATCTCCTTTTAGCCATCTGATTTCACCGTTGGCAATGTTTCGGAGAAACATAATACCTTCCATTGGTAAGGATTCCAGTTTTTGCCCGTTTAAGGAGATTGTACCAAGACCCAATCCATTGGCGGAATTCAGCAATTCTATTTTAATTCCAGCAACATTGGTGAGCCTTAAATCACTTGTCGGATTTTTGTTGGAACTGCGTAGCTGTAGTCCTAAAACTAACCCTGCGTTTACTAATCCTGCCTTTTTTATAAAGCTCCGTCTTGATTTATTATCTCTACTTGCCATCTTAGTATTGGTTTATGAAGCTTTGCAACATATTAAAGATTTTGGATCGTGACATTAATACATAGAAATGAAGCCGTTGCTATTATTTGAAGCAAAATTCCGAATGCTTTAAATCAGTTTTAGATCGCCAGATTACAAAGGTATCAAGGATCGATAATTTAATGTGGAATTTCAAAAAAATAATTTTCTGAAATTCTCGGATATCACCATTGTTAATTATACTTTTAATGTCAAATTTTAAAATTCGACAATCAATAAAACAAATTATAAAAGTGTATGAAAATCCTTTAAAAATAATTCAATGACAAACCGAAGAGAATTTATTCAGAAAAGTGTTTTGGGAAGTGCCGGCATCTCAATTGGAGCAAGCAGCTTTGGCAGGAACTCCTATAATTCGATTATGGGTTCAAACGAACGTGTGAATGTCGCTGTTATCGGTATTCGCGGACAGGGAGGTACCCACATTAAAAGTTGGTGCGAACTTAAAGAGAGTAAAAATGTCCGTCTGAAAACCCTCTGTGATGCTGACGAGCAGTATTTTGCTGACCGTTTAAAGACTGTTAAATCCCTGACTGGTGATGTACCAACAACGGTTTGGGATATGAGACGGGTCTTTGAGGATAAGGAGATTGACGCCGTTTCGCTGGCTATTCCCAATTTCTGGCATGCGCTTGCAACGATCTGGGCATGCCAGGCCGGTAAACATGTATATGTCGAAAAACCGGCATGTCACAATTTGTTTGAAGGAAGGCGAATGATAGATGCCTCACGAAAGTATAATGTAAGGGTTCAGACCGGCTTTCAAAACCGTTCAATTCCCGGTGTTATGGAAGCGATGAAATTTCTGCATGAGGGTGGAATCGGTGATGTCTTTATGGCTAAGGGTTTGTGTTTTAAGCCGCGTGATTCCTTTGGCCGAACCGAAAATAGCGAACCTCCGGCATCGCTCCATTACGATTACTGGCTTGGGCCTTGTCAATGGAGACCTTACAACGAAAAGAAAGGTCACTATAACTGGCATTGGTTCTGGCAGACGGGAGCGGGCGATACCGGAAATCAGGGACCACATCAGTTTGACATTGCGCGTTGGGGGATGAATAAAAATGAACATCCCGTTTCGGTCTATTCTGCTGGAAATATTTTTGGTATTAATCCTAAAGAGTGTGAACAGGAAACTCCAAACACTCAAACTTCCTTGCTCAAATACAGTGATGGTAAAATCCTTGAGTTTGAAACCCGCGGGCGCTATACCAATACGGAGTCCGGTATGGGAATCCGGATTGGAAACATGTTTTATGGCACCGACGGGTATCTCGAAATCGACGGAGGAAACTGGAAAGCTTACCGCAAACGCGAAGAGAAACCATTTGCAGGGTCGGGTGTAAACGAAAAACCGGCAGATCCAACCTTTCTCGCCCCTCCGGGTGGCGGTAGCCACTACGCTAACCTGATTGACGCCATTCGTTCGGGGAAGAATGAAGATCTTCATTGTGATATTGAAGATGGATATATGTCGTCAGCACTCCCTGCACTGGCTAATATCTCTTACCGGTTAGGGCGCGAGCTTACCTTTGACGGTCTGAAGGAGAAATTTGTAAAGGATAAAGAGGCAGACAAGATGCTTACCCGTGAATACCGGAAGCCATATATTGTTCCGGATGTTGTTTAATTTTTGAATGTTATAATCGACTTCCGACTAAATTTCATCCTACAGGTTGATTGCTTTGTTTAAAAAATTGCAATAAAAAAGCGGCGGCAAAACCTGAAAAGAAGTAGGTTGTCTTGCAACATGAAATTTTTAAGAAGGCTGTCTGAGAGGGCGGCCTTTTTTTTAAAATTAAATGGGGAGTCATCATTCACCAAAAATGAATTGTAATTTCGCCCCTATGAACAGATGCCAAATTGATAATAAGTAATAGGTAAGATATAATGTACTACTTAAAATTGCGGTTTTCTCCTTTTTGACCCCTCTAAATCTCCCCAAAGAGGAGGCTTTTGGCCCGCATCCAGTGCCTTACTGCCCTCCTTCTCTCCTCCTCTGGAGGGGAGAAGGAGGTTTGGGTTGGGGGAGGTCTGGGTTGGGGGAGGTCCAGAGAAGAAAATATTAATTACGACATTTTATTGATTTTATTACTTAATCTGTTAACGACCATTTAATACCGACTGATATTGTGAATAATAAGATTACGAATGGATATATTTACATTGCTCTAGCTACTCTTGCCTTTAGCAATGTTTATGTTTTTAGTAAGGCTGCCTTGAATGAGATCTCACTGCCGCTTTTCCTGTTTATTATGTGTGCTGCCGGATTTCTTATCAATGTGATTATTATGGCGGTAAAAGGAGGTTTTACAAAACTGAAATCTACGCCCCGAGCCATGTGGTGGATTTTCCCCACCCTCGGATTGTTGGAGATTATTACCGTCTCGACTTTTTATGCTGCGGTAAATGCGATTCCTGAACCAGCCGTAACCGGATTTCTCGGGAATCTTTTCCCACTTTTCACCACAATTCTTGGCATTGCTTTTTTGAAGGAACGATTTTCATTTTTGGAAAGCGTTGGAATATTTGTAGTCTTTGTCGGGGCAGCGCTTACAAGCTATTCAGGAAATCTCAATTTTAAAGATTTCCTTATTCCGGGTACAGGACTTGTGGTTTTGAATTGTCTGGGAGCTGCTACAGCAACCGTAATTGTGCGTGCAAAGGTCAATGATCTATCGCCTGAAATCCTGACTTTTAACCGGACTTTTTGGCTTCTTCTCTTTTTTTCAGGTTGGGTTATTGTTACCAGAACTCCTTTTGTGATTACTCCACGGGCATTTACAAATACGGTTATTGCAGGTATTCTTGATCCTGTCCTGGCGATTTTGTTCGTCTATAAAGCATACCGATATATTGAGGCTTCACGCGGAACGATTATTCAGTCAACGAAGGGAATTATTATTATTCCGATTGCCTTTCTTTTTTTTGGAACACTTCCTTTGACTCACCAGGTTGCCGGAGGCGTTATTGCGATGTTCGGAGTTGTAATTATTGGGATTGGGCAACATCGAATTTTAGTTCGGAAACAAACGATTGCCAATGGCCATTTTTAGCGGAGACTGATTCTTTTATAGGAGCCTGACTAGTCGATAGTCTTTCCTACAGTAAAGAATTTATAAATTCAAACACTCACAGTTAAAGCGGAAAGTTAATCATTTCTTCCCTGAGTCTTTCATCCTTGAAATCTGTTATCGACATCCTGATTCTCCACTCTTTAGGAAAGGCACTGTTAAACCGGTTCCCCAGATTTTTAACCCATCCAAGGGGGATCTTTCGATACGTTACCAGGTTCCAACCTTTGTTAGTCGAAGTTGGATTGATATCGTCCCTTTTTAAATAGGTAAGCGCCTCTTCAATCGTCAGTTCAATTTCAGGGAATTGGAATCTGTTCAGAATTGTCGATAAGGCCAATTCGTGGGCAGGCAGCAGATCCTTTTGCTTGATTTCCCCGATTTTTACCCCCGCATGAACAATCCTGAGATTATTTTTTATCTGCAATAATTCAGCGACTAGCTGTGCAGGGAACGCAAGTAAGGAATCTTCAAATCTCAGAATATCAAGACTTTCAGCGATCAGTAAGGGTTTGGCCGATTCTTTTTCCCCTTTAGTAGCCAGAAGTGGATTATCCTTGTTTTTTCGCTGATGAACCTGACCTGCTGAACCTCCCTTTCGAACGACAGCCATAAAAAATCCTTCCCCGGTTACCTTATGAGGATAGAACCGGTAGCAGGGAAAACCTGCGGCATCGGTTAATGTAACTCCCCACGAATCATCAAGCTTTAAATTGATCGGTTCTATTTCGGCAAACTCGCTGAGCCATTGAATATTTTCCTCGTTCTCAGCCGGATTAAAGGTGCAAGTGCTGTAAATCAAAGTACCCCCTTCTTTGAGCGATGGCCATACATCGGCAAGAATACGCTGTTGTCGTTGTGCGCAAAGCTGTGCATTGTCGGGTGACCACTCCAGTACCGCATTGGAATCGCGTCTGAAAAGACCTTCTCCGGAACAGGGGGCATCCACCACGATTAAATCAAAAAACCGGGGTACTCTTTGGAAATCGTGAGGATCGCTATTTGTTACAATGACATTTGGATTCCCCCATTTTTTAAGATTCTCGGATAATATCTGACTTCGTGTCCTGATTACATCATTGCTCACCAAAAGACATTGTTCAGATAACAGCGATGCAAGATGCGTCGATTTTCCGCCAGGTGAGGCGCATAAATCGAGAACCTTGCTTCCGGGTGGCAGATTTATTTGCCGGACAGCCTGTTCCAAAAACATGGAACTTGGCTCCTGGACATAATAAACCCCGGCATGGATAAACGGATCAATAGTGAATAATGGTCGTTTGGGGATATAATACCCGGTAGCACAGTAGGCAACTGGCGATAATGCCGGAATATCCTTGTATTTTGAAGAATTTATTCTGATTGTTGTAGCTATTTCATTATCAAAAGAGTGTTCAAACGCATTAAATTCCTGATCCAGGATTTTGGCCATCCTCCTGATAAATATCTCGGGTAAAATCATTTTAACGTTTTAAGTCATAGAATTTCAAAAATAGACTTTTTCAGTGGCAATGATGGTTTAAACCGAAAAATAGCTGTAAATTCTATGGATGACTAAAAAACAGTTCATTATTTACTTAGTTTTACCGTCATATTCGTCCATTATCATTATTTTTGTATAGTGCAGATTAAAAACAAATTATATGTCTCTTTCATTTCGATTACGGTATTTATTGGGGTTAATTCCTAAAACTCAAAAGATTGATTCAGCATGGACTGAACTTTTTAAAATGAGGGATGAGTTGCATTTCATTGAAGCTTCTGCTGAATTGGCCAGATACAATGAACTTAAACTTATAGTGCAATCGGATGATTTCCAGGTAAAAAAGCGGGAAATTAAAAACCTGAACCTCAAAAGCAGTGACGAAAATCATTTGCTGAGTGAACTTGCAACACTGGAAAAATTAAAACCAATTAAAGATTACTTCAGGTTTATACAGTCGTCTGATTTTGAAACGGTAAATCTTTTTGCTAAAAGCCCTGAACTTGCCCGTTTTATGGAACTGGAACATATCGTCCAATCGGTTGATTTCATAGAACGTAAAACGGAGACAGAGAGGTTGCGATATAAAGGATCTGCCGAGTATTTCAAAAGACACGAATATCAGTCATTACAACGAAATTCGAGGTTAAAACGCTATTATAAAACCCTGAAATCTGATGATTATCATCTATTTCTGAAGTTTGATCCTGCAGTAAACGGAGATCTGGTAGACTTTAAGGGTGAGGATTTAAAGGTTAAAACATACCGTAATTTTTTAAAGTCTGCAGCTTATAAGAATATGCTGATTGTTGAGAAGCATGATCTTTCCAATAAAGTTGAGCAACTTAAAATTGAAACAGGTTCTGCACATTTTCTCGAGTATGAGGCCTATCTGATGAATAAGGAGCGGTACAAAACAACCTCTGATTATAAAGTATTTGAGGAATATACCAATTTGTCAAAAAATGACGAAATCCGATTTTACCGTAAATGTATCAACTCCTCAATTTATGCGAATTATAAAGAAATCGCTGCTTCAGCCGCTTTAGCCAGGCTACTTGAATTGAGAATAAAGATCGGGAATCCTGAATTTATCCAGCGGGTTGAATTTCTGAAGAATAAAAAACGGTTTGAATTAACGGCTGAATTCAGGCTGGAAAAAGAGCTTGGTGAATTGGAAAAAAGTACCCTGATCACAACTTATCATAAACTTAAAAAGAGTTCTGAGCTCTCCTTTTTCGACCAATGGGATATTGTTCTTGATGAGAATTTCTCAGAGCCCCATCTATCGACCAAACTATGGGAGCCGGAAAATTACTGGGGTGCCAAAATAGCCGGATTTAGTTTTTCACAAGCTGCAGAATTACAGGCTTATTCAGGGGTGAAGAATATTGAAATCAAAAATCAGGTACTCTCTATTGTGACGAAGGCCGAAAAATTGGAAGGGAAAGTCTGGGATCCTGCCATTGGTCTCATCCCTAAGAATTTTGAATATAGCTCAGCAATATTAAATACGGGAAATAGTTTTAAATTTAAGGAGGGTGTCATTGAGGCGAAGGTTAAATTTCGGGCTGAAGCAGCAATTACAAGTGCCTTTTCACTAACCGGTTACGAGCCTTTTCCCCAGATTGATGTTTTCAGAAGCGGCCATAACCGTGTTGGAATCGGGATTATTGAACAACCGGGAAATGGAACAGCCAAAAAACTGGTTCAGATTAAAGGACTTAATTTTAGCGATTTTCATATTTACAGACTCGAAGTGCTTAATAACTCGCTGGTTTGGAAGATCAATAATCATGTGGTTCATCGTGAGCAGTTCACCACAAATTCAGTTGAATTATTTTTAAATTTTGTTGGCAGTATTCACAAACCCCTAAGTTCAGATGCGCTTCCACACTACTTTGAGATTGACTGGGTTAGGTGTTTGAAAAGAAAGAATTCGGAAGTATGAGTAACTGGTCTGATGAATTCGAAGGTTCCGTAACGGTTTGCAATTGTGATGGAATAATCACCTATATGAACCAGACCTCCAGAAATTTATTCTCAAAATATGGAGGTGCCAAATTGATAGGGACAAGTTTGATTGAATGTCATCCTGAACCTTCACGATCAAAACTTATTGAGATGCTAAAAGAACCTTCGACTAACATCTACACCATCGAGAAAAAGGGGGTAAAAAAAATCATCCA
This sequence comes from uncultured Bacteroidia bacterium, assembly GCA_903904515.1. GTDB lineage: Bacteria > Bacteroidota > Bacteroidia > Bacteroidales > Prolixibacteraceae > JAAFHB01. The sequence continues at coordinate 42,384 of CAIVCR010000012.1, read as the reverse complement.
CCAATCACCCCTCTACGAAAAAGGAGTTTTCAGTGGAGTGATAGAAATTTCAATGGAAGTTCCATTGGATCTGCCCCATTTTGTTAGGGAGTGAATGATCAATTAAATGAGGCGTTAATTGGCATTCTATTTCCAGTTTCTGATTATTCCTCTGTAAGTTCAAAGATTGCCTCAATCTCCACCGGCACATTTTCAGGGAGACTTCCAACCCCTAAGGCACTTCGGACACCGATGCCGTTTTCACGACCAAATACTTCAACCAACAACTCGCTGCATCCATTGATGACATAGGGTTGTTTCTCAAAATCGGTGGTCGCGTTTACCATTCCAAAAACTTTTACTACCCGTTTAATTTTATTCAGGGAGCCCAGATTTGAGATCAATGTCGCTAAAATCGTAAGGCCAACCTGTCTGGCTGCCAGTTTACCAGCTTCCAGGTCGATGTCCTTTCCGATTTTTCCACGATGAAGCGATCCGTCACTATTTACGGGTAAATGTCCTGATAAGTAAATAAGATTCCCTACCTGGAGCAGGGGAGTATATACACCTTTGGGTTCTGGAGCAGGTGGCAATTCAAGATTAAGCGCTAAAAACCGGGTTTCGTGTTCCATTTAATTTGCAATTATTATTTCGTAATGTATTAATATTAAGCAATATACCTTATTGGTGTTTTGGAAAATTGTGTTGATATTTTTTTAAAGCTGAATGACCAGAACAACTTTCTGGTTTCCGCGAAGTACTTCAACACTGATTCTTTCACCACGTTTGAGCTGGTTTAAACGGAACATATAATCCTGAATATTGTTTACCGGTTTACCGTTGATATAGGTAATAATATCTCCCTTTTGCATTCCACCAAGTGCAGCTGGTTTTCCAGCGGTTACGAAGTCGGCACGCAGCCCGTTTTTAACATTTCCGGCAAAGTCTGGCATTATCCCAAGGGCAATCCCCTTTCGACGGGTGCGTCCTGAAGAACCTGTTTTTGGACCGGCTTCCTTAAAAACAAGTTTAGGTTCGTTGGCCAGGTCCGAAATGATATGGAACGACAGGTCGGAAATTTTCACCATTCCGTCATAATTGATTTTATCCCAGGTGTCGGCCGGGGTGTGGTAATCAAGATGTGCTCCTGAAGAGATAAATAATACGGGGATATTTTTGCTGTAGAAAGAGGCGTGATCGGATGGACCGTACCCTTCATCGGCCAGGGTAAGTTTTAGCAGTGAAGTATCACATGAGGCATAAATCAATTTTTTGAACTCTTCAGAAGTTCCAACTCCGCCGATCTGAACCATCGAGTTTTCGTTTAACCGGCCTACCATATCGAGATTAACCATGGCATCTATGTTATTGGAGTCAAATTTTGAGTTATCGACAAACCATTTGGATCCCAGAAGACCCTCTTCTTCTCCGGAAAAAGCGAGCACTGCTATACTTCTTTTAAGCTTTTTGGACGATGCAGCCAGCTTTTGTGCCAGCTCAAGCATCATGGCGACACCTGAGGCGTTGTCATCTGCTCCGTGATGCACGGCAACAGTGTCGGGAACCCGGCTACCTGAACTGACACCACCCATTCCCAAATGGTCGAAATGTGCACCAATGATAACATACTCATTTTTAAGTGAATTATCCGCTCCCTGAATTTGCATAACGACATTTCGTGTTGGAGCGGTGGTTTGTATGACGTCTGACTGCCCGGAAACTTGTTCGTTTGTCAAAGCACTTAAGGGTTTACGGAACTCATTAAGCCTCTTTTCGAGATCTTCTATCGTCAGTTTTTGCGATTCAAGGATTAAGTTAGCGATCTTCGTGGTAATGTGGAATGCGGGTATACCAACCGATTGATCCCCTTTAGTGAGAGGTTCAAATTTGTCTTCCGGATCAAAAGATTTGCCGGAAACTAATAGTACAGCTGCCGCACCCTGATCTTTTGCTTCCAAAACTTTATCTCGGTCTTTACTATATTTGATGAACGGGCTGGTCGTTTTTTCAATTTCAGGATCACCCCTTAGGATCAATGCAATTTTTCCTTTCACATCAATACCCGAATAATCATTCCATTTCAGGGTATCTTCATTGATCTCAAAACCGTATCCCATAAATACAACCTCACCATTAAACACCTTGTTTTCAGAAAATGCAAAGGGGGCAAAATCGGTGTCTGCTTTAAGTGGCATTCCTTTTATAGTCAGGCTATTATTGGGGCCATTAATGATTTTATCAGTTACCCTAAACCGCTGGAATCCTTTATCATAAAGTGGAGTTAATCCGCTTTTTTTGAGTTGTTTGCGGATGTATTCTGCAGCCAGACTATCCCCGTCGCTCCCGGTTAATCTCCCTTTTAACTCATCAGATGCCAGAAAACTAACATGTTTTTTTAGTTTGTCGATAGTCTCTTTTGGCGATTTTTTCTTTTCATTTACAAACGAAAGTGTAGTAAAAACCAACAGAATAAATCCAATTTTGCTTAAATAAGTCATGATCTAAATTCTTCTTTAATAAATAACAAACTCCCCAACGCACTATTTTATAAAGGCTTAAAGGTATTAAAAGAGGATGAAAAACCCAAAAATTATTCAATTCTCAAATTAAATGGTATTTATTTTTATAGTGTAGTATATCAAGTGATTACGAAGTTTGATTTTAGTTTATTTGCTGTTTTAGAATTTTTCACACTTGTTTTGGTTTGTTTTAATGATTTTAAGGTACGAATACGTAAAAAATATCACATATTTGCAATGTATAATAATCAATATCAAGTTAAGATGAAAAAATTAATTCTTTTGTTAGTTCTCCCGTTGTTTGCAGCCATACAAATTAATGCTCAAACAAATCCGGCGGCACCGGCTACAGCCACTGCTCCGGCCACAGCTGCTGTTCCGGTCAATCCCAATGCTCCTGTTGCGAAATGGGATAAAATGGTCAATGACTTTGGAAGTATTGCATTTGGTGTTCCTAAAACAGCTGAGTTCTCATTGACAAATGCTGGTAAAGAGCCGTTAATAATTAGTTCAGCCAGGGCTTCATGTGGTTGTACCAACCTGAAATATTCCCAGGAACCGATTCTTCCCGGCAAAAGCGCTATGGTTTCTGCTACCTATAATGCCGCAACTGCCGGAATTTTCACCAAAACGGTAACAGTGACAACCAATGCTGATCCCAATCCTGTTGTTTTACAGATTAAAGGAACTGTATTGCCGAATCCAAATCCTCCTGCTCCTGCACCAGTGCCGGTTGCAGCACCTGCTCCAAAGAAATAAGGAGGTGCTTCAGTATAAAAAAGGTGAAATCTTTGCGAAGGTTTCACCTTTTTTATTGAACAAAAATCTTGTTTGTGCAATTGTATAATCAGATTTTGCAACTGTTACTATCAAAACGTTAAATCTGATTTCAACTATATTAAACATTTTTTCATTGTACTTAAAAAGGCTATTTTTGCCTGCATTATTAAACCGTTAGTTCAAAACAAGATAAATATGGCAGATATTAAAAGAACAATGCTGATGATCCTCGATGGGTGGGGAATCGGCGACAAGACAGCTTCTGATGTAATCTACTCTACACCAACTCCTTTCATTGATTCGTTGTACGAGAAATATCCACATAGTCAATTGCTTACCAGTGGTGAGAATGTGGGTTTGCCGGATGGTCAAATGGGGAACTCAGAAGTAGGACATTTAAATATTGGTGCAGGAAGGGTCCTTTACCAGGATCTTGTGAAAATTAATAAAGCGATCAGGGAAAAGACATTATGGAGCAATCCACAAATTCTCAGAGCGTATAAATATGCCAAGGAAAATAACAAACAGGTACACCTGATCGGTCTAATTGGTCCTGGAGGGGTTCATGCACTAAGTTTGCATATGATTGCCCTTGCCCAAATTGCTACGGAGAATGGATTGGACAAGATTTTTATCCATGGTCTTACTGATGGACGTGATACAGATCCCCGTTCGGCTTACGATTTTGTCAAAGAGGATCTGGAAGGTCTGAAAGGGACAAATGCCAAATTTGCTTCCTTGATTGGTCGTTATTATGGTATGGATCGCGATACGAACTGGAACCGGATTAAACTGGCTTATGACTTGCTGACCAAAGGCGAAGGGAAGAAGAGCAAAAATGTGCTCGCATCAATTCAGGAGTCTTACGACCAGGGGATTACAGATGAGTTTATTAACCCCATCGTCTTTACCGATGATAATGATCAGCCGCTTGCAACCATAAAGGAGGGAGATGTTGTTATTTGTTTCAATTACCGGACAGACCGTTTACGCGAACTTACAATTGTCTTTACCCAGGAGAACCATCATGAGCAAGGGATGAACACTATTCCATTGCAATGGTACACGATGACCAATTATAAATCATCGTTCAAGGGGATCAATGTTATCTTCAATAAGGATAATGTGCAGAATACGATGGGTGAAACGGTCTCCAAGGCCGGTCTTAATCAGATACGAATTGCCGAAACTGAGAAATATGCGCATGTCACATTCTTTTTCTCGGGTGGTCGCGAAACAGAATTTCCCGGCGAAAAGCGGATATTGATCCCATCACCCAAAGTGGCGACATACGATCTTCAGCCTGAAATGTCTGCGCCACTGGTTAAAGAAGCCATCATTGCTGAGATCAACGCAAAAAGTGCCGATTTTATCTGTCTGAATTTTGCCAATGGAGACATGGTTGGTCATACGGGGGTATACACCGCAATTCAGACTGCCGTTAAGTCGATAGATCAATGTGTAAATGAGGTTGTTACTGCAGCCCGCGCGAATAATTATGATGTGGTTATCATTGCAGATCATGGGAATGCCGATTTTGCTGTGAATGCCGATGGCAGTGAAAATACGGCTCACTCCCTTAATCCGGTGCCATTTATTTGGGTTACTGATCAGGCTAATGCCAAAGTAACCAATGGAATCCTAGCCGATGTAGCTCCAACATTGCTTAACATCATGGGGATTGCAATTCCATCGGATATGACCGGAAAAGTGCTGATAGAGAAGTAAGATGCTGCAAATAGGAAAAGCTATTGTTAGTTTGGATGTAATCCAGAAAGAATTTTGTTGTGATATTGTAAAATGTAAGGGTGCCTGTTGCGTCGCTGGAGACAGCGGCGCACCTGTTACTCCTGAGGAGGCACAGCTTATTGAGTCGTTATACCCTGTTTTTGAGGAGTATCTTTCGGATCATAATAAAGCTGAAATCAAAAAACAAGGATTCTCGGTTACTGATTCTGATGGAGATCTGGTCACCCCACTTGTGAATAACAGTGAATGTGCCTTCACCTTTGTGGATGAAAGAGGTATTACGAAGTGCGCCATAGAACGTGCTTACTTTGAGAAAAAAAGTGCCTTCCGGAAACCTGTTTCATGCCATCTCTTTCCAATCCGGATCACCTCCTATAAACGGTTTGATGCCGTAAATTACCAGCAGCTTGATATTTGCAAGCCAGGACGAATTTGTGGTAAAAGTCAGGGTATGCCCTTGTGGAAGTACCTCGAGGAGCCACTCGTCAGGACGTATGGCTCCCAATGGTATGAAGAACTCACTTATGCTGCAAAAAATCTGCCGCAGGAGTTATGATTAATCGGAAGGAGATTTAGTTTCCTTCCGCAATTACGGTCATCTCTACATTCCCTTCATTGACTGCAACAGCATCAACAAGATAGGATGGGACCAGTCGCTCTCCATTGCTTATTGTGGAAAGATACGGGTCCACTGGTTCCCCTTTGGCGATGTGTATCGCAATTTCAGCAGCTGTTGAAGCCATCGTTTTAATCCGTTTAAATACGGTTACGGATTGATTCCCTTTCATGATTTCCTGAATATTCGCCATATCGGCATCCTGGCCTGCTACGGAAACTTGTTTCAGTAAGCCTTTTTCTTTCAGGGCTTTAATGGCTCCCATAGCCATTGCATCATTTGCGCAAATGATGGCATCCAACTTGTTTTTGGTGCTGTCCAGACAAGCCTTGGCCAATCTGTATCCCTCTTCAGGAGTCCAGAAATTTGCAAACTGACGGAATACTACATTAATCTCCTCCCGTTCCACGAAAGGTTGTAAAATATTCATCTGCCCGATATAGAGCATTCTGCTGTTGTTGTCGTTTGGGGGACCACCAATTAAGGCATAATTGCCTTTGGGTTTGATTTTTGTAAGGTATTGGGCCTGGATTTCTCCCACTCTGACATTGTCTGTCGATACATAATAGTCAAGCCTGCAATTAGTGATAAGCCGGTCATAGGCTATTACACGGATCTCTTTTTTGTGAGCAAGCGTAACAATTTGGGATGCTGTAGCCTGATCAACAGGGATTACAACAAGAACCATGGCCCCTTTTCGGATCAGGTCTTTGGCCTGAGCTAATTGTTTTTTTGCATCATTATTGGCAACTTCAACCAATGGAATTCCATCCAATTGCTTTACCGCTTCCATAAAATACCGTTGGTCGTTTTGCCAGCGTGGAGCATCATAACTATGGAGGAGCAGGCCGATTTTGGGGTGCTTGGGAGCACATCCGGCAAGAATTAGTCCTGCCAGAAGGAATAACGAAAAAATCGTTGTTTTCATCAGAAATCAGATTTTAGATTATGAATTACAGCACTAATAAAATCAATTAAGCTATAACAGCCGGAAGCAGATCGGGAATAGGAGATAAGATGTTAAGTAATCTCTCAAAGTTACATAATAATTTAACTAAACTGAAATTTTTAAGGATAATTCTTTCAGGAATTGCGCCCATCCCATTCGGCGAAAAACTGATCCAGAAACCGGAGCATAAAATCGTGTCGCTGTTTAGCCATGACCCGACCAGTTGGTGTTTGCATCTGATCCTTTAGGAGAAGTAGCTTTTCGTAGAAGTGGTTTATTGTTGGGGCATTACTGTTTTGATATTCGGCAAAATTGTCGTGCATCACCGGAGCAATGGCCGGATCATAAATTCCGCGTCCACGATTACCCCCATAAGCGAAAGTCCGCGCGATTCCAATTGCACCTATCGCATCAAGCCTGTCGGCATCTTGTACCACCTTACATTCCGGATCATTAGTCGCAGTATTCACATTCGCCCCTTTATAACTTACCCCGTCAATGATTGCACAAATTTTTTCAGTGATCCCGGGATCAACGCCATTCTGAGATAGCCATCGTTTCGCATTCGATTCTGTGATATTCTTCCCTACAAGTTTCCAGTCATCGATATCATGAAGCAGTGCTGCCAGTTCAACGATAAAAAGATCAGCGCCTTCAGCCTTTGCTATTAAGAGGGCAGTTGTTCTGACGCGATGGATATGCCACCAGTCATGTCCGGATCCATCGCTTCCAAGAATGTTTTTAACAAATAGCTCCGCATCATCAATCAGTTTTTTTGTATTCACTGAACTTAAATTAATTGGTAAACAAATATTTATAACCTTATTATCCCTGACAGGAAATGAAGGATTACAGGATTTAAATCAGGGTTGAAAGTACAAAAAGGACATTTAATATTTATTATTTTTCATTCATCCCTTAAATGAGGTTAATCAGGAATAATAAGCTTTCGATTTAACTATATTTGTAGTAAACGAATTGGGATCGATGAATAAGGAAATTGCTACCGGTAATTGGGTTAAAAATGTCATTGTCCGTAAAGAGATTGATAAGTACCTTATTGATGGAAAGGATTTTATCAATGAAGCTGATATTTCTTACAGGCTTGCAAAAAATGTGGATCCTTCTCCCCAACAAATCAGGGATATTCTTCAGAAATCTCTGGATATTAAAACACTAACACCTGACGAAACGGCTTTATTACTCAATGTGACTTCTGTGGAGATGTGGGAGGAGATCTTTGAAACGGCTCTTGAAGTGAAGAAAAAGGTTTATGACAACCGTATTGTATTTTTTGCGCCGCTCTACTGTTCGAATCTTTGTGTAAATAATTGTGCCTACTGCGGATTTCGTGAGGCTAATGCGCTGGAGACAAGGCGTATTCTTTCGATGGATGAGATAAAACGCGAAACTTCTTCAGTTTTAAGGGAGGGTCATAAGCGGCTTATTCTGGTTTTTGGAGAGCATCAGCATTCGGATGTCGATTACATGGCTTCGGCAGTAAAGGCTGTTTATAGCGTTGAAGAGATCGCTGCCCAGTCAGGGCGTCCCACTTCTATTCGGCGAGTCAATATTAATGCCGCACCAATGGAAATTGCCAAATTAAAAATACTTAAAGAGTCAGGTATCGGCACCTATCAGGTTTTTCAGGAGACCTACCATCATCAGACCTATCATGAAGTGCACCCTTTGAATACGTTAAAGGGGGATTACCAATGGCGGTTATATGCTCTTCATCGTGCCATGGATGCTGGTCTTGACGATGTTGCAATTGGAGCTCTTTTTGGTTTATATGACTGGCGGTTTGAAGTGATGGGTTTGCTATACCATACGCTCGATCTTGAAAGGCAATTTGGAGTTGGTCCACACACCCTGTCGTTTCCACGTATGACTCCAGCTTCGGGTTCCACCTTGTCCTCAAATTCGCCCTGGCATGTTTCAGATGCAGATTTTAAAAAGTTGGTTGCTGTCTTAAGGCTTTCTGTCCCCACCGCCGGTATGATTGTTACGGCACGAGAGAAACCAGAGATTAAAAAAGAGGTTCTTCAGCTTGGATGTACCCAAACCGATGCATCAACCCGTATTGGAATTGGGGCGTACAGCGATCAGAAAACGGAGAGTGATATCGATAAAAAGCAGTTTACCATCGGTGATCCGCGCGACCTGGATGAGGTTATCCAGGAGGTGGCTAAAATGGGGTTTATCGCCTCTTTTTGCACGGCTGGTTACCGGTGCGGACGGACCGGCGAAACCATAATGGGGATGCTAAGTCACTGTGATGAAGGTAAGTTTTGCAAACTCAATGCTGTTCTCACTTTTCGCGAATATCTGAGCGACTACGCCTCTGACGTAACGCGACAGATTGGTGAATCGTTAATCATGAAAGAGATCGGAGAAATTGAATCGATGAATTACTTCAAAAATAAACCCCATCTGCTTCAGAAATTCCGGAGTGAGTACAGCGAAATATTGGGAGGGAAGAGAGATTTGTACCTTTAACTGCAAAATATCAAAGTAATTAAGAATGAAAAATGAAAAAATTAAGAATTCTCTTTAAGGCTTGAACCTCTGCTTATTCCGCATTATATCAACGTATTCAATTTCAACCTATTTCTATTTATTTCCAGTTATTTCAAAATTATCTCAAAATATGATAACTAATTCTAAACCCACATATTTCACTGGTTTCAAACTAACCCTCCTTTTTCTTTTTGTTTCCTTTTTATCCTATTCCCAGAATTATCACCTGAATTCACCGGATCATGAAATTGAGGTGAAAATTAACAATTCTGCCAGCTTAGGGTATTCGGTTAATTTCAATGGGAAAGTTATAATTATGGAATCCACCCTTGGTTTCGAATTTAAGAATGAACCCGCAATGCGTTTCGGATTTGCTGTAATTGAAAGTCATGAACAACTAATCAATGAAACCTGGAAGCCTGTGGTGAAATCGAAACATGCTGAAGTAGTGGATAACTGTAATGAACTGCAGTTGATGGTTAAAGAAAAATCGGGTTTGATGCGTCAGATGGAACTCACCTTTCGTGCTTATAATGATGGGGTTGCCTTTCGGACAAAACTATTTCGCAGTGAGAAGAATGGTCATCGCCAGATTACCAAAGAGCTCACCACTTTTAATATCCCAGGGAATCCTAAGGCCTGGGTTGTCGAGTATGGGAAGTATTCCTCTTCCCAGGAGTCCGAATTCTTTGAGCGAACCATAAGCTATATTTCTGATAAAACAATTGCCGGCTTGCCTTTTCTGATGGATTACGGGAATCAGTGCTGGGTAGCCATTACCGAAGCCAATATCGATAATTATCCTGCCTTTTATATCGGAACTACTGGGGTGGGGAATGCATTGACAACAAAGCTGGCACCGCTCCCCGGCGAATTGGTTACGGGTGTAAAAGCGCGCTTTGATGATGAGGTCTGCACCCCGTGGCGGGTGATTATGATTGGCGATTCCCCGGGAAAACTTATTGAATCGGAGATCGTACAGAATCTGAATGCCCCGTGTGCCTTAGCCGATCCTTCCTGGATCAAACCTGGGATTAGCGCCTGGGATCATTGGTGGAGTGGGGAAGTTGCAATGGAAATACCTGTAATCAAGCAATATATCGATTTTGCTTCTCAAATGGGATGGCCCTATATGTTAGTCGACTGGCAATGGTATGGGAAATATGCGGTCCCTGAAGCTGATATCACCAAATCTGCCCCACAGATTGATATGCCTGAAATTATTCGTTACGCAAAATCAAAAAACGTAAAAATTATCCTTTGGCTTTATAACAGTGATGTGAACCGAAATTCAGCCTACAAAAAGGCTTTCCCCCTCTATGAAAAGTGGGGTATTGCCGGAATCAAGATCGATTTTATGGATCGTGATGACCAGGATATGGTTAACTGGTATCACGACATCATTAAATGTGCAGCCGAAAACCATTTGATGGTGGATTTTCATGGGGCTTACAAACCTGATGGGATCATCCGTACCTATCCAAACATGATCACACGTGAAGGGGTGATGGGGAACGAATATTACAAGTTCTCAGATAAGATGTCACCCGAGCACAATGTTAAACTTGCCTTTACACGAATGCTTGCCGGACAGATGGATTATACTCCGGGTGGTTTTCTGAATGTAACAAAGGCACAATACAAGAATCAGACTCCTACGATGGTATGGAATACCCGTGCAGCTGAACTTTCTAAGTTTGTGATCTACGAAAGCCCGCTTACTGTTGTGTGCGATCACCCTGATCATATTCTGAATCAGCAGGGCTCCGATTTTCTCCGGATCGTTCCAACAACCTGGGATGATATCCATTTTATTTCCGGTTATCCCGGAGATTATGTCGCTATTGCAAAGCGTTCAGGAAATGAGTGGTTTATCGGGATTATGAATAACAGCAAGATGAAGGAGGTTACGATTAAACTGGATTTCATCGCTCCGGGAGTTTCGTCTCTCTCCAGTTGGGCTGACGCCGAAGATGCCAACAGCTCCCCTAAGAATCTTAAGATTTCAACTCAGACAGTCCAACAGGGTGATCTTTTAAAGGTGAAAATGGTTGATAATGGAGGCTGGGTCGCAAGAGTTACCGTTCAATAATCTAATTTGTTTGAAAAATGACCTTTGCCCGGGATAGCCAGTTCAGGAAGTTTTGTGCGTATGGCTTTTTGAAAAATCTCATCTTTTTCGAACCATTTTTAATCCTGTTTTTGCTGGATGCTGGTCTGAACTATACCCAAATCGGGCTGCTCATCGGATTTCAAATGATCACCCAAAATATTCTCGAGATCCCTGGGGGCATTCTTGCTGACTCGCTCGGGCGTCGCAGAACATTGATGGCCTCTTTTGCTTTTTATATTTTAGCATTTATTTTTTTCTTTTTCAGCTTTGGCATCACCGGATTTACATTGGCGATGTTTTTGTTTGCGCTTGCCGAAGCCTTGCGAACAGGGACTCATAAGGCCATGATATTTGACTACCTTAAGATTCATGGATGGCAATCTGAAAAGGTTGCTTATTATGGAATCACAAGGGCCTGGTCGCAAAGAGGATCAGCACTCTCAGCATTGCTTGCGGCATGTTTTGTGATTGCCACCCATAACTACCGCATGATTTTTCTCCTTTCAACAATACCCTATTTTATTGATCTTATTTTGATTGCGTCCTATCCAAAAGCGCTGGATGGCTCGAAAACAGGATTTCATCCCGCTGAAATCAGCGCCAATTATTCCCGCAATATCAAAGAGTTCTTTTATTCTTTTAAAAAGCCGGGACTTCTCAAGACGACGATCAATAATTCTATCTATTCGGGTTATTACAAAGGGGTAAAAGATTTTCTTCAGCCCATTCTTGCCGCATTGGCACTCACCCTTCCGGTTATGACCTCCTGGTCGGATGAACAGCGCGGTGCACTGGTCGTCGGGGTTGTCTATTTCTTTGTCTATCAGGCCACCAGCTACGCCTCCCGCAAGGCATCTGCGTTCTCGAAGCGTACAAGAAATCTTCAGCAGGCACTCTCGTTGTCCCTGGGAGTAGGTCTTTTGGCAGGAACGATAAGTGGAATTACTTATTATGCAGGTTATCCTGCGTTAGCGGTATTGTTTTATATTGTGATCTATCTTATTGAAAATCTGCGCAAACCAATTGCGATCAGCGAAACTGCCAATCAGCTCGATACCGACATAATGGCGACCGTCCTTTCAACCGCTTCACAATTCGAAACGCTGTTTTCTGCCCTTTTTTCAGCTATGCTTGGTATCCTTGCTGACCATTTTGGTCTTGGAATAGCACTCACATCTGTCTCATTATTGGTGTTGATTACAGCACCTCTTTACCTTATTCATCAGGCTCAACAACAATAAACAGTTTGAATTTGGTTAATTGAATTTATTGCAATAAATATTTCCCTGGATTCTTTGATTCTTCTTCTCTTATGTTTAATTTTGAATATTCTGTATTCAAAATTAACCTCCCAATTATTCCGAACCTGCCAAAAATCGTTCGGACTATATTTTTTATGCTGCATATTTTTAATTAGTTAAAATAGTTGCCATGGAAAAACCATTCACGCAAAATGGAACTGACGAGTCTCTTAAAGGAAAGGGGGAATCTCCGGATGGAACAAATTCCTTAAACCGAAGAAGTTTTGTCGGAGCAATCACTTCAGCTGCGGCTGCAATAACCATTGTCCCCCGGCATGTATTGGGAGGGAATGGTTTTGTAGCTCCAAATGATAAAACTACCCTTGCCTACATTGGTGTTGGTACGCAAGGACTCCGGGAATTGCTGCCCCTTTTGGATATTCCTGAATTGCAAATTATTGCAGTCTGTGATCCGCAGAAGTCTGCCACCGGATATCTTGATTGGAGCAAAGATGGGCTCCGTGATGAAATCAGGAAAAAGCTGAACAATCCGGGCTGGAAATCGGGTGGGGATAATACTGTCCCGGGTGGGCGTGACAACGGGAAAGTGATCATTGATGAATATTACCGAAAGCTACGACCGGAACAAAAGCTCAATGGATGCAATGCCTATGCCGATTTTCGGGAGCTTTTTGAAAAAGAGAAGGGGCTTGATGCAGTAAAGGTTATGACACCGGATCATCTTCATGGAGTTATTGCCTCTGCAGCCATAAAAAGAGGAAAACATATTTCGATACATAAGCCATTGTCAAACAGATTGCTGGAGGGGAAAGGGGTGATTGAACTCGCACGAAATAATCCAAAGGTAACTACTCACCTGATCCCCTGGGATTATAATGGCTCCATGGAAGTGGTCATGAAATGGATCCATGAAGGGAAAATCGGAACGCTTAAAGAGGTTCACAACTGGTCGAACCGACCTGTCTGGCCTCAATACCCAACACTGCCAACCGATACCCCCTCAGTTCCAAAAGATTTTGACTGGGATTTGTGGCTGGGACCTGAAGCCAGCCGTCCTTACCATCCGAATTATACCAATATGGTTTTCAGAGGATGGTACGATTTTGGCGGAGGATCGATGGCAGATATGGGTCACTACAGCCTTTGGAGTGTCTTCATGGCCCTGGATCTCGATTCACCCACGATTATAGAACCTAATCTGAGCCACGTTTGTGGTCTGCGGGATTCAACTGCATTCCAGATTAAAAACGATTTCTCCTTTCCGATGGCTTGCTCTGTACGGTTTAAATATCCTGCAAAAGGCTCTCGTCCCCCGGTTGATTTGTGCTGGTATGATGGCGGTATGCGTCCTCAGGTTCCCGATGAGCTATTTGAAGAAGGGAAGGAGCTGGATCCCGAAGGGATGATGTTTGTCGGGGATAAAGGGAAAATACTGGCTGGATTTCATGTCGACAATCCACGGTTAATTCCCGAAAAGCGAATGAAAGGGATCGAGGCAGCACCAGAAGTCACAAAAAATGCCAATAAAACCGGATTTCAGCTATTTCTTGATGGCTGTAGAAACGGGAAACAGATTCAGGGAAGTTTTGCCGATTCAACAGCACTGACCGAGGCCGTTAATCTATATGCTCTTTCCCTCAGAGTCGGACGGTTGCTAAAATATGATGGATCCAAAATGGAAATCACAAATATTCCGGATGCCAATAAATATTTGTCGCGTACCTATCGCAACGGATGGAATCCTCAAACACTATAAATAATGGCTATGAACAGCATTGACAGACGACAATTTATTTCAAAAAGTGCCCTTGGAATCGGGTCTGCTGCCCTCATGACACAATTTCCATTTACCGCTAATGCGGGAGTGGGAACCTCGAAACAGAATATTCCTGTCGGATTTCAGGTTTATACAATTCGTGAAATGTTGGTGAAGGATTTTTCTGGAACATTAAAAATGATGGCTGACATCGGATATCAAGGTGTTGAGATGTGCTCACCTCCAGGCTATATCTCTTCCGGATTTGAGCCACTTGTGAAAATGAAACCTGAAGAGATGCGCTCGATCATTACTGATGCTGGACTTTCATGTGTCAGTTCCCACTTTACGTTTGATGAATTGAAAAACAAGCTCGATGAACGGATTGAATTTTCCCAAAAACTCGGTTTAACCCAAATGATCTGCTCAAGTTTTTGGTTACCCAAAGGTGCCACAATGGGTGACTGGCTAAAATCGGTTGATGAGTTGAATGAAATTGGTTTAAAAACCAGGAAGGCAGGTATTCAGATGGGATTTCATAATCATCATATGGAATTTGAAAAAATTGACGGGGAGTTGATTTATGATGCTATCCTGCAGAGATTTGATCCAGTATTGGTGAAAATGCAATTTCAGGTTGCTGTGATCAGTATCGGATATAAAGCGTCAGACTATTTTACAAAGTTTCCCGGACGATTTATTTCCGCACACCTTGCTGATTGGTCGACTTCTGAACACAAACAGGCTGCTGTCGGGAAAGGTGTTGTAGACTGGAACGATTTTTTTGATACAGCAAAAATTGGGGGTGTGAAGAATTTCTTTGTTGAGATGGATATGGATAAGTTTGCCCCTAGTGCATCCTATATCCATACCTTGTAAAATGGATAATTCAAAGTTTATTAGGGTGGTTCAATTCTTGGCTCTTATGGATATGTCATTTTAAAATGGTGATAAATCATACAATTTTGAAAGAATTATGTTGTTATATTGCACGGCAATTAATTACCTCCGATTCGAAAAACCATTTAGAACTGACATGACTAAAATTCTAAGAGCATCGCTGCTGACTGTTTTGCTGTTAGTAGCCTGGCAAATTGCATTCTCACAAGATCTTACAGATCGAATAAAAAGTTTGCCAGGGATCGTTTCTGTGGAGAAAATGGACCCCAATCCGTTTTTCAATGAGGCAATGATTATCATGGTTAAGCAGCCAATCGACCACCTCCATCCTGAACTTGGAACTTTCTCACAACGGGTTATCTTATCCAGTATTGGATTTGAGCACCCGGTTGTCTTCATTACAGAGGGATATGGGGGAGATTATGGTGCCACAACCAAATATTTGAATGAGCTCTGCCCCTTGTTAGATGCCAATCAATTATTTGTTGAGCACCGTTTTTTTGGAAAGTCTGTGCCTGACTCGATCGACTGGAAATTCCTTACTGTCGAAAATGCGGCTGCTGATCACCACCATATTGTAGAACTTTTTAAACCACTCTTTGGGAAGAAATGGATCAGTACAGGGATCAGTAAAGGGGGAGAGACCGTTTTGTATCACAGGGCGCTATATCCGAAAGATGTTGAAATTTCGGTGCCTTACGTGGCACCGCTGAATTTTTCAACCGAAGAGACGCGACATGATAACTTTATCCGGCACAAAGCAGGAAAGGTATCTGAACGAAAAAAAGTAGCTCATTGTCAGCTTGAATTATTGAAAAGAAAGAAAACTCTCCTTCCTCTTTTCAAACAACTCTGCACGGAGAAAAAATACGTTTTTCGGGCTGATACCAGCCAGATTTATGACTATTGTGTACTCGAATTTGCTTTCTCTTTTTGGCAATGGGGACGTTCAGTTGAAGAAATTCCCCAATCTACTGCTTCCGATCAGGAGTTTTTTAAATATATGGTTAAAGTATGCCCGCCTGACTATTTTGATATCGAGAGCGGAAAGGGGACCTTCCCGTTTTTTGTCCAGGCTTTGAAGCAGTTGGGTTATTATGGTTACAATCCAAAACCCTTCAAAGGGGTAATGGAATTGGCTGATACAAAGAGCTATATACCCAGGTTGTTTATGCCCACGGGGGGTGAATTTACATATGACCCTGCTATGAGTTTACTCGTGAAGAATTATTTAAAAAAGGATGCAGAAAAGATTTTATTGATTTATGGCGGAAGTGACCCCTGGACAGCATCTGCCGCATCAACTCGCGGAAACCATAAGATTTTAAAAATCGTTCAACCGTACGGAAGTCACCGCACCAGAATAGGAACCCTGCCCCCGTCCCAAAAACGAAAGGCTATGGATACATTGGAGAAATGGATGAATTAAGACAAATAAAGAACTTCCTTTTCACCTGCCTCTTTGGCATGGCAGTGTTCTCGTGCCACATTGCTCCGGCACCACATTTATCAGAAAGATATAAATCTGAGCTATTCGCTGTTGAAAAGGAATTTTGTTTAATGGCAAAAGCCGAAGGAATTCAAAAGGCTTTTATCTATTTTGCTGCTGACTCAGCAGTGATTTTAAGAGGTAAATTACTCTTAAAAGGGAAGACTGCAATTGGAGAGCATTACAGATCTGTTCCGGCTAAAGGGGTTATACTGGAATGGGCTGCTGATTTTGCAGAAGTATCCGCTTCAGGTGATTTGGGGTATACTTATGGGAAATACACCTATACCTCTGTTGATAGCCTTGGCCATTCCAATGCCAGTGCCGGAATTTTTCATACAGTCTGGAAACATCAGAAAAATGGTCAATGGAGGTTTGTGTGGGATTAAAACTCAGCTATTTGATGCAAAATGTTTCCTTAATATTATTTAATTCAACCTGCAAAAATAAATTAGAGTCAAAGTGGATAAAAATGAACACTTTGAACTAATTTTGCAGAACTTTTAAAGTTAGATTTTAGTATTCAATGAAATTAGATATAGGTCGGGTTTTTCATCAAAAATGGTTAAAGTATTTTGGAGTTGGCTTCATAATTATTTTTGCCTTGATTGGATTTTTTCTCACTTCCGCTTTTTTTGCAATAAAATTACATGTTACCGACGATCCTGGTGCGGTCGATTATAATGACCGTTATTTTCAGGAGATAAAGGATAAATATGGTAAATCAGATTTTATTGACAGCACTAAAGTGAATACGAGGGAGGCTATATTCTTCCACCATGTGCTCGTTTTAAATAAATATTATCCGGACAATTCCATTTATATTCTGAATGCCTACCTGAAAAGTCATAACCTGGCCGAGGCGGAGCGTATGTTTAGTGCGGTGAACCTGCACATGCAGGAGAATAAGAGCTATATTTCTGAATTACAGGAATTTGAAAACAGAAATTTAATGGATGGAACCCAAAGAAACACAGGAAGTGTTTTTGGGTGGATGAATATCGCTGAATGGGCTGACTTTAAAATTGCTGTTGCCAAGGATAAACCGCTTATCGACTCAGTAGCTAATCTAACAAATGTAGAACCAAGACTCATTGTTGCTGTACTTGTCGGTGAGCAGATCAGGCTTTTCAATTCCGACCGTGAGGCCTACAAGCGGTGGATCGGACCATTAAAAGTGCTGTCCGTTGAGTCAATTTTCTCATTGGGTGTAACTGGTATTAAAGTAGCGACCGCCCAAACCATCGAGCGAAATCTCAAAGACAAAAACTCGGTATTTTACCTAGGTAAGAGATATGAAAATCTGCTTGATTTTCAAACGAATACTTATGATGTAGAGCGATTTAAGAGGCTTACAGATTTTAAAAATCATTTTTACTCATATCTTTACGCAGCTTTAAATATCAAGCAGATAAAGGTTCAATGGGAGAGGGCAGGATTTCCTATTGCCGATCGTCCCGAAATTTTGGCCACCCTGTATAATGTTGGATTTGAAGTTTCTGTTCCAAAGGCGAATCCCGTTGTTGGAGGCTCGACGGTAATGATACGTCAAAAACCCTATTCATTTGGCGCCATCGCTTTTGAATACTATTATTCTGGCGAGCTATACGATCTATTCCCATTTAAACGGGTTAAATTTGACTGGAAAAATGGGTAAGGTGATTGAATCGCTTTTTTATAGCCTTCTCATTATTGTTTTTGTTTTTGGAAATTCTTCGGGCATCTCTGCTCAGGAAAAGCAGCAACCTCTCCAGTGGCAAGCTTTACAAAAAGGGTTATCCTTTCTGGAAACCGATGCTCCTGAAAAATCGATTCTGAATGATTCAAAGCTTTTTTTACTGAAAGCTGAGCCGCAATATTGTCGCTTTAGGCTGCTTTGTGCTTCTGAAAATCAACGTCAGAACAGAACAGCAGATTGTTGGGCCAGGGATTTCGGGATGTATGTTGTCGTAAATGCAGGAATGTTTAATATGGCAAACCACCGAACGAGTAAAGGGTACCTTAAAAACTATTCCCATCTAAATAATGGTCGGTTAAACGGTAAATATAATGTGATGATGGCCATGAACCCGAAACAAATATCGGATACAGCGATGATCATTACGGATATGACCTGCAGAAACTGGGAATCGATACGGTTACATTATAATTCGCTGTGCCAGGGAATGCGGATGATTGACGGAAACGGGACTCCTCTGTCATGGGATAAACGTCCTGGTCAATCATGCAGCATGGTAATCGGCGCTACCGACCTGTCAGGAAATATTTACTTTGCCTTCACCCGTTCTCCATATACCCATCAGCAAATGATCGGATTCTTGATCCGATTGATACCCCAAATCAGAACTACTGTTTACCTTGAAGGGGGTCCGGAAGCAAGTCTTTATATCCAATCAAAAGATACAGTAATTTCTAAATATGGTAGTTATGTTTCTAAAACGTATGCCAATGATCGCAATGATCATTTTTGGAAGATCCCTAACGTCATCGGAATTCAGGCGAGATAACTCATTTTTGGAGTTATTTAGAGCGCTTATGTATTAAACTTTTCCTTCTCCTTTTTTGTTTATAAAACAATCTTAAATTACCTCGTTATGAAGAAAATAGGAATTATTGGCTCAGGATCTGTGGGACAGACACTAGCTACAGGATTTTTAAAATTTGGCTTCGAAGTGATGATTGGGAGCAGGGATTTATCTAAACTGGCCGATTGGCAATCTTCTGCAGGTGTCCGAGGATCTATCGGATCATTTGAAGAGGTGGCAAGTTTTGGCGATATTATTGTTCTCGCAACAAAGGGAACTGCGGCTTCCGAGGCCCTTAATTTGTCCGGAAGGGTTAATCTTTCGGGTAAGATCATCATTGATACAACGAACCCCATTTCTGACGCTCCACCTGAAAATGGGGTGCTCCATTTCTTTACGGACTTAAATAATTCGTTAATGGAACGACTCCAGAATGAGTTCCCTGAGGGGAGATTTGTCAAGGCTTTTAGCTGTATTGGAAGCAGTCTGATGATAAGCCCGGATTTTGGAGCCGAAAGACCATCGATGTTTATTTGCGGAAACGATCAATCTGCCAGGGAGGAAGTGGCAAAAATAATTTCATTGTTTGGATTTGAAACCGAAGATATGGGATCGGCAGAAGCTGCCCGGGCAATTGAGCCACTCTGCATGCTTTGGTGTATTCCGGGTTTTCGTGAAAACAAATGGCGTCACGCCTTCAGATTATTAAAGTGATAACAAGGGTGATCCGAAACTGAAATGTATTGCGTATTTACAGGATGGATTAAAACTGCTGTATTGGGTGAATTTAAAGATTCCTCCATTAATATTTACCCTCACTCATAACTCATAACTTATCATTCTTCATTCTTTCATTCCTTCATTCCTTCATTATTTTCCCTCTTCTCCCAGATAGTCACTTCAATTGTATTGTAAGAGTACTTTCTTCTGTTAATTCGGGTGACTGAGGGTAATTGGATAGGTCCATCGATTTGGCGGAATGTCGGACTAAGGAGTGAGGCCAGGTCATCGTCTCCCCAGATCTGTTCGCCACCTTCGCGATGTCCACCAACCCAGTTTTCACGTTTCGTGCATGCTTCGCTCCAGTCGAATCCGGTTGCAACAATAAGTATACCGCCTGGATTAATCCGCTTATGTACCCCTTTAAGGAAGTGACGGGGGTTATACATCTGATCAAGAATATCATTAAGCAGGACCAAATCATATCCAACAAAGATTGTCTTCATGTTTGAGGCATCAGATTGAAGGAAGGTGACTTTGTTTACGATATTAGCAAATCCCAAATCATTAATATTTAGCTCATTGTATGATTTAAGTTCCCCTTCTTCAGGAAAGAGATAGTTGAAATTTCCGTTCTCCTGCAATTGGACAGCAACCCTGATATTTCGGGCAGTGAAATCAAGTCCGGTTACCTGTTCAAAATCTTTGGCCAATTCAAAAGAAGTTCTACCTGTTCTGCACCCCAAATCCAAAACACTCTTTTTATGTGTTCCTGCGTATTGTTTTGCTATTTTTGCAATTTCTCCATAGTAGTTTTTAACTCCCAAAAGATCTGTACTATACTGTGCTTCACAATGGCGGACTACCTCTGGATCTGTTTCATAATTCAGTTGAGGGATTGCTATCTCGTTCGCAGATTCCACATAGCGAAAACCTGAGTGCTGATAAAAATGGCGACGAAAAGCATACCGCGCATTGGCAGTTGCTTCATTGCCGGTGGATATCCAAGAGCCCCCTTTAATGAGGTTATGCTTCGTATCGAAAGTGGGAGCAGAAAAATCGTCGTAAACATGATGAATTTTAAATCCCTCAAACCCAGTGATCGGGGTTTCTGTCCATTGCCAGATATTACCAACCAGGTCATAAAACTCACCAAATTTAAATTTGTCGACAGGACAGGGGCTCTGAAAATGTTCCATGTTGATATTTCCCGGAGCAACTTCCCAAAAAGGTTGGTCAGGAATATTGGCCTGCTGATACAATACGGACCATTCGTCCTCCGATTGCAACCTGATTGGTAAACCTGTTTGTTCAGTTTTCCAGTTGCAAAAGGCCTTAGCTTCAAGGTAGTTGACTTCCACCGGCCAGTTCCATGGCATCGGTATTTCATTAAAAACCAACCGTAATTTCCAGCCGTTATTTTCATTGATCCAAAAAAGCGGATGTTCTGCCTCCTTGTAAACTTTCCATTTCCAACCTTCATCGGTCCAGAATTTTTGATTCTGATAGCCCCCTGATTCAACAAATTGTAAAAACTCACCGTTGGAACATAAGTATTTGGAGGCTTTGAAAGAGCTTACACTTTCCTGATGCAACCCATATTCATTGTCCCATCCGTAAATCGGGTCCTGAAACGATTTACCAAGCTTTACCAATTGAGCATTTACTGGAATCAGCGAATTTTCAGGCGACTCATCCGATTCGGAACAAATATTCCAGGTGGATATGGGCTTAAGATATTTTAGCGAAACCTGACGAATCAGGACCGATGAAGTCTCCAGATGAATTCGTTCATGTTCGATTGCCATCAGGATAATCCAGAAAGGGTTATCCCAACCGATGGGCATAATTAGTGGGATTGTCCTGATCAGGTGATCGATGGTTGCCCGTACTTTGTTGCGGTATTCTAACACCTCCTGTACACTCGGCCAGTCGTAATGACTGGAATTTAGGTCATCCCATGACATCTCATCAACACCAATAGCAAATGTAGATTCAAATTTAGGATCTATTCTTGTGTTGAGTATTTTGCTAACAATCAGTTTGTTAATATAAAATGTTGCCGTGTGTCCATAATAAAAAATCAGTGGATGGCGTAGCGGATCTGCTTTGAGATACATCGCAGAGTGATCTGAAAATGCTTCAAAAAGTTGTTCGTCAATATCAAATGTTTTGTGAAAATAGTCAAGTATTTCTCTCCTTTTATCTTCCGGCTTACCTGCATTTAAAACGGGTGTTTTTGTGCAAAAAAGTGGATTTAAACTCATGTGGACTTAATTAGATTAACAAAGATACGAATTGATATTTATTTAACATTTTAAAATACCTTTAGTTTTAAATTAGTAAGCTTAATTTCAGCGTAATTCGATTTTTATTCTGGAATAGCTTTAATAGGTATTTATTTTTGATAATTCCCGATCACTTTTTGTACTGATCCATGAATCAATAATAATCGGCGTGCATCGTCACTGGGGATATGGAGTTCATCCACAATCATCCTGGTACCCCGCTCAATCAGTTTTTTATTGGTGAGTTGCATATTGACCATTTTGTTCCCTTTTACACGTCCCAATTTAATCATGATGGTCGTAGTGATCATATTGAGAATCATCTTTTGTGCAGTACCGGCCTTTAATCGTGTGCTCCCGGTCACAAATTCCGGTCCTGTAATGGCTTCAATGGGATATTCAGTGACTTCTGCAATTTCACTATCCGGATTACAGGTTATACACCCGGTAAGGATTCCGTTGTCCCTGGCATGCCTGATCCCTCCGATCACATAGGGTGTAGTTCCGGAGGCCGCTATTCCAATAACTGTGTCGTTTTGATTGATGTTAAAACCTTGAAGCGAAGCCCATGCCTTATCCTGATCATCCTCGGCGGCTTCCACCGATTTGCGCAATGCGGTATCTCCTCCTGCGATCAACCCGATTACCATACTCTCAGGTACTCCAAAAGTGGGTGGAATCTCCGAAGCGTCTAATACTCCTAGCCGTCCGCTTGTGCCGGCTCCAAGATAGAAAACCCGTCCCCCTTTTTTCATTCTGACTTCAATTTGTTCAACAAGGTTCTTTATTTGGGGGAGAGCATTTCTGACTGCCAGATGGACCTTTGCATCCTCCTCGTTAATATGGGTAAGCAACTCTTCAACCGACATGGTATCGAGATTGTCGAAGTTTGAAGATGATTCAGTAATGGGGATATTTGTGCCCGATTTTGACTTCATTGGAAACTAATTATTTATTGGGTAATATTTCTTTGATGGTACAAGACAAGTCCCTGCATAGGAGCCTGTTTTATTTGTCCAATTTTCAGGTTCTGCTCTTCGAGAACCTTTCTGAGCTGAGTCTCGAAATAATAGGCTATGCTTCCGGTAAAATGGATTGGAGAATATTTTGATTCAGGATATTGAAGTAAGTTACGTGTGACAAAATCCCGAAAGCTGGTAAGTACAATTTGTTCAATTTCTCGATTCAGGATGTTTTTGGAGAGAAATCCGGCAAATCCGGCTAAATACCGGCTTGGAAAGGGACGTTTATAGACGTTTTCCAGAATCTCTGTTGATGTAGTGTGATAATTTTCAAAGAATTCATGAATTATTGGAGCCGGAAGTTGTTTTTTTAAAATATCGCTGATCAGCTTTTTCCCCAGAACAGCGCCGCTCCCTTCATCCCCCAGTATGAATCCAAGAGGCGATACATGACCTGTAATTACTTCCCCATCATAATAACATGAATTTGAACCCGTACCTAAAATGCAGGCAATACCTGGCTTATCCTGACATAACGATCTTGCGGCAGCTATTAAATCACTGCCGACATAAATTTCCCTGGTGCTAAAAACCCGTAGCAGAGCCGATGTTACGATATCCTGTTTCTCTTCATTAATGCAACCCGCGCCATAAAAATAGATGGCGTCAAACTCCCTTTGGAGTGAAGAAAATTCCTCACGTAAAATATGCTCAATGTTCGCTGCATCCTGATAAAATGGATTAATTCCTGATGTGACCGCCGATTCGATTATTCCTTGTTTTGAGAGGATATTCCATTCCACTTTGGTACTGCCACTATCTGCAATTAAGATCATTATTTATTGAAATTATTTTGAGTTGAAGTGAAATATTTCTAATTTTACTCTATTTGAAATGTAATTAGAAGCATTTTAGAAACAAGGTAAATCAAGAATATATTGTTAGTAAATATGCTGTACTGACCCGCCTGGTATTTTTTGGTAAACATCTTCGGCAAAGGTACAATTATTATAAAATTAATTCTAATTTTGGCCGCCCTTATAATAACTTATTGATGAGTAGATCTGTTAGGTCATCTGTCGTTTTTCTTCTGGTTGTTCTTTTTTTTACGCCGTTTTTGGGTTCTTCAAAACCTTTAAAACGATCCGGATTGAGTTTAAAAGCTGAAAACCGACTAAAGGATTTAAAGAGTGTATTGCCAGGCTGGGAGCATCTGGGCAAGATCGGATTTGATTCTCTCACCCTGCTAACGGAAAAAAAACTGATTCAAATCTATTTTTCGGCACCCCTATCCTATATTCCGATCAGGGAAATTGACGTTCGTAACCTTGAAAAAACAGTAAGTAAATCTCTTGGCCGCAGGTTTAGAAAATACAAACTGGCTTTGTATTCCGATCATCATTTAGTTAATGAATTGGTTCCTAATAAAATGCGAATCGATTTTCCCGTTGATAAAAACCGATTGTCTGATTCTCACTCTGACAGGATTCCGGTTGTTACCCGGGTTGGAAAG
Source organism: uncultured Bacteroidia bacterium (assembly GCA_903904515.1). GTDB lineage: Bacteria > Bacteroidota > Bacteroidia > Bacteroidales > Prolixibacteraceae > JAAFHB01. The sequence continues at coordinate 17,744 of CAIVCR010000012.1, read as the reverse complement.
GATAAACCGGTTTCAGGGCTGTTCAATAATAATATAGCTATATGGGATAGTCACGGTTGGTATTATGAATTAAAGCAGGATCGTTGGAAATGGCAGCGTGCCCGCCTTTTTGGAACCGTTGAAGATATGTCACCCATGAGTTTTATACTGCCCTATCTGACCCCGATGCTTGAGAATAGCGGAGCGACAGTTTTTATTCCCCGTGAAAGGGATTGGCAAAATGAAGAGGTAATCGTTGATAATGATCGTTCAACCGCCGGATCTGAACTGCATATCCCCTCCGAACTTGTTTCAGCTAGGTCGCAGCCGGGATATCTTTTAAAGGATACTTTGTTTTCCGGCGAAAATCCGTTTCTTCTTGGGAGTTCACTGAAATTTAATGATTACACTAAACATCAGGATATTCAGTATATACCCTCCTTTAATGTAGCCGGACAATATTCGGTCTCCATTTCCTATCAAAGCGACAGTACTTCCTTGTCCAATGTGATTTATTCGGTTTATCATACAGGTGGAAAAGCTCAATTTTTAGTTAATCAAAAGATTGGAGGGGGAACCTGGATCTATCTTGGGACCTTTGACTTTGCAAAGGGGAAAAATTCTCAGGCCGGTATGGTAACGGTGAGTTATGAAGGTACTCAGAAGGGTGCTATTTCTGTTGATGCCGTTAAATTTGGGGGAGGGAAGGGGAATGTTGCGCGACGGCCTGCTAATGATGCTTCTCTCCAAACCACATTTAATTATAAGTTAAGTGGGAAGCCACGTTACCTCGAAGGATCAAGATATTATCTTCAAAGTGCAGGTTTTCCGGACACCCTTACCTACAATCTGAATAATAATAAAAATGATTATAACGATGATTATCAGTCTCGTGGCGAATGGGTAAACTATCTGATGGGTAGTCCCAATGGTCCGGAAAGGGAAAGGAAAAATCGCGGTTTAAAAATCCCTGTAGATCTGGCTCTTGCTTTTCATACCGACGCCGGAATAACCCCCAACGATTCGATAATCGGAACTCTCGGCATATACAGTACCTACAATACCAAACCAGATAAGGGCTTATTCCCTGATGGTAAATCACGTTTGGGAAGCAGGGATTTGAGCGACATCATTCAAACACAGGTTGTGGATGATATCCGGTATCTTTTTAATCCCCAATGGACAAGGCGTGGATTATGGGACAAAGCGTATTCTGAGGCCTGGAGACCTAATGTCCCTGCAATGCTGTTGGAGTTACTCTCGCATCAGAATATAGCCGATATGAGATTCGGGTTGGATCCGCGCTTCCGGTTTGCAGCGAGCCGAGCTATTTATAAAGGAATTCTTAAGTTTCAATCTTATCAGGAAAACAGGCCATTTATCGTTCAACCTCTTCCTGTTGACCACTTTGCAATTGTAAAAACTGACTCAAATTCTGTAAGGTTAAGTTGGCACGCAGTCACTGATCCAACTGAAGTTACCGCAAAAGCTGATAAATTTAAGGTTTACAAGCGGATTAATGACGAAGGTTTTGATAATGGTGTCCTTGTTGAAGATACAGTTCTTGTTTTAAAACTTGATCAGTTTGATACGATCTATAGTTATAAAGTTACAGCAATTAATTCGGGAGGCGAGAGTTTCCCGGGTGAAACCCTCTCTGTAGGATTTAAAAGTAAAAGCAAAGGTAATATTCTTGTTGTTAATGGTTTCAACCGGATTTGTGCTCCTTCTATATTTGATAATGCGGGAATGTCGGGTGTGGCATGGTGGAAAGATCGTGGCGTTGCTGATCATCAGGATATCAGTTTTGTTGGAGATCAGTACGATTTTGACCGCAATTCAAAATGGCTTGATGACGATAGTCCGGGATGGGGAGCGAGTTATGGCAATATGGAAGGGAAGGTAATTCCAGGCAATAGTTTCGACTTTCCGTATATCCACGGCAAAGCGATTATGGCAGCTGGCTATTCTTTCGTTTCAGCAAGCGATGAGGTGTTTTGTAAGGCAGGATTTGATAGCTCGCCTTTTTTTGCTACAGATATCATCTTTGGAGAGGAGCGGTCTACTCCAGCTTTATCAGATCATAAATCAACCGATTTTAAAATTTATACTCCCCAATTGATGGCTAAGGTTACTGAAATTACGAAAAAAGGAGGCAATCTTTTTCTGTCAGGAGCATACATAGGCTCAGATTTTGGAGAGAATAAAGACTCCTTAGTTGCTGAATTTGTTCGGAATACGCTCCATTTTACCTGGCGTACCGGACATGCCTCAAAAGGGGGTGATTTTTATGCAACCGATTATGCACGAAAATGGCTGACCGGTAAGTGGAATTTCAATGTTACCTATAATCCTGCAATCTATGCGGTGGAAGCTCCGGATGGTATCGAACCGGCAGGTCAGAGTGCCTTGTGTGCTTTCAGGTACAGCGAGAATAATGTGAGTGCGGGGATTCTTTTTAAAGGGAAATACCGTGTTGTGGCAATGGGATTACCTTTTGAAACAATATCTGACAGCTTGCAACAAGTTACACTCATGCAACAAATTATCAATTTTTTTGAATCCAAATAATCTGATATAACTATCTGTCATGCTTGATTTAATCACCTGTATTTTGCCTGTTGATCATCAAACGGAGCTTGGGAAAACTCTTAAAACATTAAGATCAACTGGTGTGATTGCACAGATTATTCTTGTCGGTGAGGTGCAGTTTATGGTCGATGGTTTTGATATCCTCAAAATGGCTGGCAGCAATATTTTGTCAACTGTTTTTCTGCAGGATGTTTCGCCAAAAATTAAAACTCAATTCACGTTGTTTTATACCAAGACCTTACCGCTAGATCTTGCCCAGAATTCCTTGTTTAGAATGATGCAGGTATCTCAAAGTAGTGGTGCCGGGATCGTCTATTCCGATTATTTTGAGCAAAAAAATGGTGTGGTCAAACCTCATCCTGTTATTGAATATCAGGATGGAAGTTTACGGGATGATTTTGATTTTGGTTCTCTTATGCTTTTTCGTACCGATGCCTTGGTTTCTGCGGTTGGAAGAATGAACGAGCAATTTGAAATGGCTGCACTCTATGACCTTAGGTTAAAGGTTTCGCAAAATTACAAGCTTCTGCATCTGCCGGAGCTGCTCTACACCGAACTTGAACTGGATACCCGGGCCTCAGGGGAGAAGCTTTTTGATTATGTCGATCCTCGGAATATTTTTAAACAGCGGGAGATGGAGCGAGCCTGCACTTCACATCTTAAGGTTATTGGTGCCTGGCTTCCTCCGTTATTCAGAGAGATCATGTTTTCCGACGATGATTTCGATTTGGAAGCATCGGTTGTTATCCCGGTCCGCAACCGGGTTAAGACAATCAGTGATGCAATTACCTCTGTATTGAGCCAAAAGACTGAATTTGACTTTAATCTTATTGTTGTTGATAACTATTCGACAGATGGAACAACAGAACTGATCAAAGCATTTGTTAAATCTGATAAACGTATTATTCATTTGATCCCCAAACGAAAAGACCTTGGGATCGGTGGCTGCTGGAACGAAGCAATCAACCACGCTCAATGCGGAAAATTTGCTATTCAGCTTGACAGCGACGATTTATATATCGATAACGGGGTAATACAGAATATTGTAGATGAATTTTACAAACAAAATTGTGCCATGGTTGTCGGATCTTATCAGATGGTTAATTTTAAACTCGAATTAATACCTCCTGGAATAATTGATCATAAGGAATGGACACCGGAAAATGGAAGAAATAATGCATTGAGAATTAATGGATTAGGGGCTCCTCGCGCATTTTACACTCCCGTTATACGAGAAATCCAGGTGCCAAATGTGAGTTATGGTGAAGATTATGCGATTGGTTTAGCTATTTGTCGCCATTTTCAGATTGGTAGGATTTATAATCCGTTGTATCTTTGTCGTCGCTGGGACGAAAATTCAGATTCATCACTCGATATATCGGTGATGAACAGTCATAATTTTTACAAGGATAAAATAAGATCCCTTGAATTATGGGCGCGTCAGCAAATGGTTAGTGCTGGGAATTAAAAGTTAGTTAAAGATTATTATATATTGTAATTGTAGATAAACGCAAAATGGATTTTTCAGAAAAAGCAAGAGCATTAGTTCAGGAGCAGATCAGAGATTGGGATCTGGTAGGACGGAATTATGAAGGTTTAAAGAATGTAAAAGTCAAAACCTTTGATTTTGGTGATTTCAATATTGATGTTCAGTATAACCCCGAGCGAATTGTCTCCTCAGTAGCTAAGGTAGACCAGAAGTCGATTGAAGAGCGTTCTTGTTTTTTATGCAAACAAAACCTTCCTGAACTTCAGCGATGGATCCCTTATGGTATTGATTTTGTAATATTGGTGAATCCTTTTCCCATTTTCCCGGAGCATTTAACAATTGCCAATGTAAATCATAAGGACCAGCGAATCCTTGAGAACTTTGAAACGATGCTTGACCTTGCATCTCATTTGAGCAAATTTGTCATTTATTATAACGGCCCAAAATGTGGAGCTTCTGCTCCTGATCACCTCCATTTCCAGGCGGGAATTAAGGGATTTATACCCGTGGAAAATGATTTGTCCAGCGAAATATGTTGCCGTGAAGTACGCACAATCGATGGAGTGAAAGTGTCTCATTGGCCTGAATATCAAAGGGGAATACTTACCCTTACGGGGAATAGCAAATCTGATCTGATCGAAGTTTTTAATAAGATTTACCATCAGTTATTGATTGCACGTCACGACGAGCCCGAACCAATGATGAATATAATTGCTGCTTTTGATCGAAAAACATGGACGATCCATATTTTCCCCAGAACCGAGCACCGTCCCCGTCAATTTTATGAATCAGGAGAAAATCAGATCGTACTAAGTCCGGCTTCTGTGGATATGGGAGGATTGCTTGTCACTCCTCGTGAGGAGGATTTTCTCAAAATTACCGAAGAAGATGTAATCGACATATTCGAGCAGGTTTGTTTTGATACGCAATCTGTGCTGACACTTATTAATAAGCTTTAAATTTGACCGCTATATTTCCTTAACAGTTGAATATTAATGGATATTCCCTTAATTAAAGTTGGAATTATGGCGGAGAGAGAGATTCTCTTCACACTTACAGGTGATTATTTTTTTGGGGAACAGTCAGTTATTGTAACCGGGTTATGTAAGGCTATAAAAACAGAATCAGCTATTCGCTTCGAAGCGGGTACCCAGAGCTGGATATGCGGGGATAGTCTTAAACTTATTCCTGTTGATCCCCAAACTGCGACATTTATCCTTCCAAATGTTACTATTGGTCTTGATTTTCACTGGCAAAGAAAAGAAAATCAGGAGTTTAAAGGGGAGCTTAGTTTTGTTTCAGATGGAGACAAGATACATGCCGTTAATATTTTAAGTATTGAAGATTATTTGCTGAGCGTTATTTCCAGCGAAATGAGCGCAACATCTTCACCTGAGTTTTTAAAAGCACATGCAGTCATTTCCCGCAGTTGGCTGCTGGCTCAGGTTCAGAAAAATAAATTCCTGCAAACAGGGAATAAAAATTATCAGACCACCTTTTATACAGATGATGAATTAGTCAGATGGTATGACCGCGAGGACCATCTCCTGTTTGATGTTTGTGCCGACGACCATTGCCAAAGATATCAGGGAGTTACACGTGCTGCTTCACCCTTAATTGAAGATGCCGTTTTTCAATCCAGCGGTGAAGTTCTGGTTTTTAATGGGACAATTTGTGATGCCCGTTTTTCGAAATGTTGCGGAGGAGTAACCGAACTATTCGAAAATGTCTGGGAGCCTGTCAATCATCCTTATCTTCAATGTATTGCCGATAAAAGTGAACATCCACAGAAATTCATACCCGATCTTACAATAGAACAGAATGCCGGAAGATGGATTTTGGGAAATCCCGGTGCTAACTGCAATACAACGGATAAAAAAGTACTTAAACAAGTACTTAATGATTATGACCAGGAGACGAACGATTTCTTCCGATGGAAAGTGGTTTATTCACAGGAGGAGCTGGGTGAGTTGGTTAAATTAAGATCAGGGATAGATTTTGGCGAAATTGTTGAGCTTATACCCCTTAAACGGGGTCCTTCAGGACGACTTATCCAATTAAAAATTGTCGGAACTCTCCGGACAATGACGATTGGAAAAGAGTTGGAGATCAGAAAGACATTATCTAAAACACATTTGTATAGTTCTGCGTTTATAATAGAAAAGCATGAAGAGGCTGGCAATGTTAAATTTATTCTTCATGGCGCCGGATGGGGCCATGGCGTTGGATTGTGTCAGATAGGAGCTGCTGTAATGGGCGAAAAAGGAGATTCATACGCTGAGATTTTATTTCATTATTTCCCAGGAGCTAAGATAGAGAAGATGTATTAGTATGTAAATATTGTATAGACGGGTTTCAAACCCGTCTATACAATATTTTTATTAGAATCAATATAAATAAATGATAATCAGGATTATGAATCGAATTATTTTTATATTTTTTCTTGTTTTCGCAGTGTTCTCATCAAGGGGCTCATCCTGGATAAGAATTAATCAGCTCGGGTATTTACCACAATCGGTTAAAGTAGCCGTTTTTATTTCAGATGAACAGCAGGATTTAAAAGATTTCCAGTTGATTGACGCCGAATCCGGGAAGGTTATTTTCTCAAATATCCCTGTGATTTACGATGGTGCTAAATGGGCGATGAAATATGCCGCACGGCTAAATTTCACTTCTGTTTCCATTCCCGGCCGATACTTTGTTAAAGCAGGTAAAACCCGATCACCCGAATTCCGGATTGGAACGGATGTTTATAAGGGTTCAGCCGATTATACCTTAAATTATATGCGGCAACAGCGATGTGGTTACAATCCTTATCTCAAGGACTCATGTCATACGCACGACGGGTTTATTGTTGATCACCCGACCAAGACAGGTAAGATTATTGACGTGAAAGGGGGATGGCACGATGCAACTGATTATCTTCAATATGTAACAACTTCAGCAATAGCTGTTTACCAGATGCTTTTTGCTTATCTGAAAAATCCCGAAATTTTTGCAGACCAATATAACGCTTCAGGGCTTCCGGGTGCCGATGGGGTTCCGGATATTTTGAATGAAGTCCGGTGGGGTTTGGATTGGTTGATTAAAATGAATCCCGATAGCACAGAAATGTATAATCAGATTGCTGACGATCGTGATCACAAAGGATTCCGCTTGCCAAATAAAGATACGGCATCCTATGGCAATGGAGCCTATCGTCCCGTTTATTTTGTGACGGGTAAAGTTCAGGGTTTATCAAAATATAAAAACCGAACCACCGGTGTTTCCTCGGCAGCAGGAAAGTTTAGTGCTGCTTTCGCATTGGGTGCAGGAGTGTATCAGAAACTGGATCCTGGATTTAGCAAACTTCTGGCTCACAAAGCCAGACAGGCCTATTCATTTGGATTATCCGATCTTGGAGTCACACAAACGGCCTGCACCGTTTCCCCCTATTTTTATGAGGAAGACAACTATGTTGATGACCTTGAGCTCGCCGCTTCTGAACTTTACCGGCTGACCGGTGAGGTTTATTACCAGCAACAGTCCAATTATTGGGGTCAGCTTGAACCGATAACCCCATGGATGGAGAAGGGGAGTGCCCGTCATTATCAGTATTACCCATTTGTGAATATGGGTCACTTCAACCTTACAAATAGCGGAAACCCGGCGTCCAAAACCTTTGCAGGATTTATGAACAGTGGTTTAAAAGTGATCTTTGAACGGGGAAAAGCAGATCCATTTCTTAACGGGATCCCATACATCTGGTGTTCGAATAATTTGAATGTTGCAGCGATAACCCAGGCCAGGCTCTATTTTGAAGCAACCTCTGATTCTACCTACATTGAGATGGAGGCGGCACTTCGAGACTGGTTATTTGGTTGTAATCCCTGGGGGACAAGTATGATCGTTGGGTTGCCTTCCTCTGGGGTATTCCCCCACTGGCCACACTCGTCCATTACCTGGCTCAAGGGTGAGCCAACCTATGGAGGACTCGTTGATGGCCCGGTTTATCGACTGATCTTCGAAAATCATATTGAAGTTAAATTGTATAAAAATGATGAATTCTCTCCATTTCAGCATGGCATAGCTGTTTATCATGACGATATGGGTGATTATACCTCCAATGAGCCTACAATGGATGGCACTGCGAGTCTGAGTTTTTATCTTTCCTCCCAGGAGAAGGAAGGGCTTCAGCAGACTAAAATGGAAACAAATACTATCGATGATAACGGGGCGTTGATCAGACTGGGAAAAACGGAGAAAACCATCTATCTGATTTTCTCAGCGGATGAATTTGGCGAAGGTGCTGATCAGATTCTGACAACTCTTTCAAAGAATAAAGTAAAAGGCTCTTTTTTCCTGACTGGTAATTTTTTAAGAGATCCAAGATTTGAAAATATAACCGGTCGAATGATATCCGGCGGACATTATGTCGGACCTCATTCTGACCGTCATTTGCTTTATGCAGCGTGGGAAAAGCAAGATTCCTTACTGATTACACATGATCAATTTAACAACGATATTACGGCTAATCTTAGTGAACTTTTGAAATTTGGCATAACTTCCGGTCAGGTGAATTACTTTCTTGCACCTTATGAGTGGTATAATACTAAAATCAGTCAGTGGAGTGCTGATCGTAAGATGCAATTAATTAATTTCACGCCGGGTGTTGGTACTAATGCAGATTATACAACGCCGGAGATGCCGAAGTACCGATCTTCCAAAGTTTTGACAGAGCACTTACTTCAGTTTGAACAGGATAATTCAGAACATCTCAACGGGGCAATTGTCTTGATTCACTTAGGTACCCATCCGGACCGACGTGATAAATTATACAATTCGCTGGATCAGATCATTAAAACGCTAGCAAAAAAAGGTTATTCCTTCAGTAGATTACCTTTAAAGACGAATACCGGATTGGATTTGAAATATTAGGCAGCAGATTTGGGTAGTAGCAAACTAACAGACTAAAAATGAGTGATAATAGCCGGCCAGGCAAGATTCGAAATCCATGGGCATGGATACCAACCTTATATTTTGCACAGGGTCTTCCTTATGTGGTGGCGATGACGGTGGTGGTAATTATGTACAAACGACTTGGAATCTCCAATGCAGATATTACCTTATATACGAGCTGGTTATATTTGCCATGGGTGATCAAGCCGTTCTGGAGTCCGTTTGTTGATATGCTGAAAACCAAGCGGTGGTGGATTGTTACTATGCAATTGCTCATTGGTGCCGGACTTGCTGGTGTTGCATTTTTGATTCCAATGCCGTTTTTCTTTCAGACTACCCTGGCTGTGCTTTGGTTAATCGCATTCAGCTCTGCAACTCATGATATTGCAGCCGACGGTTTTTACATGCTTGCCCTTGATAGCGGTCAACAATCCTTCTTTGTAGGCATCCGAAGCACATTCTACCGCCTTGCAATGATTACCGGACAAGGATTGTTGATTATTATTGCCGGGTCGCTGGAGAGTTTTACAGGATTGCAGCCTCTGCAATTTACGGCTCAGTCATCTATTACCAGCCGGACGGAAGTCGTGTTGAATCCTCGAAATTTTAATGTTCCCATAACTTCTGAAATGACCTTTATGGCATTTCCCTCCAATCTGGTTATCAATGTCAATAACATAAGTGTTGACTCTTTAAAGAAAATTAAAACTTTCGCACTTGAGCAAAACCGCATAAACGGTTTTATCGTCAATGAGGAAAGTTATTCCCCTGGTGGTGTAGAAAAATCGGAATCGTGGTGGACGAAACATGTATCTCATCCTTTGGGCCATTTTATAAAAAGTAATTTTGGACAGAAAGGAGGCGAAACGATTGGAGGTAACGGAAAAGTTGGGAATGCGGGTTTAGTTGCAGTTTGTCTGACCAAACAACCAGGTCCGGGCGATAATGTCGTGCTAAACTCACGTTTTGTGGAAGGTGATAAGAGTATTTCCATTATTTCCGGGGAACGGTTTGTTTTTACCCATGAAAATTGGGATAAGCCTGCTTTAGTCGTTGTACAGCTGGATTACAAACTCAGGGACCAGGTAAGCTCTGAATTTAAAGGTATTTCAGGAAATTTGAGGTTAGCCTGGAGTATAACCTTCTTTATTCTGGCGGCCTTTTTTACAGTGATCTTCACCTATCACCGTTTTGCCTTACCACGACCGGTTTCCGACCATTCAACTGAAACACATTCAACAGCGGATATTTTCAGCGAATTTGGAAAAACTTTTTCGTCATTCTTCCAAAAGAAAAATGCAGGTTTAGCAATAACGTTTTTGTTGCTATACCGTTTGGGTGAAGCGATGCTGGTAAAAATGTCACCTCCGTTTCTTCTCGATCCCAGAGAATTGGGTGGACTCGGTCTTACAACCGGACAGGTTGGATTGGTATATGGAACGGTTGGAGTTATTTCACTTACCATTGGCGGAATAGTCGGAGGTATAGCTGCTTCACGGAAAGGTTTGAAATATTGGATCTGGCCTATGGCATTGTGTATCACATTTCCCCATTTATCCTACTTATATTTGTCATGGTTCACCCCTGAGAGTTTTCTGCTCATCAATATCGCGGTAGCTATTGAACTCTTCGGTTATGGATTCGGATTTACTGCCTATATGCTCTTTATGATTTACTTTGCTGATGGCCAGCATAAAACAGCTCATTATGCCATTTGTACGGGATTTATGGCTTTGGGGATGATGCTTCCCGGGATGGCAGCAGGGTGGTTGCAGGAACTTCTTGGGTATAACCACTTCTTTATTTGGGTGATGATTTGTGCTATTCCAACATTGGCAATCATCCCTTTTCTTAAAATTGATAAAGAATATGGTATAAAAAAGGGCGTTACCGAAGGGTAAGTTATAGGAATAATTTATTGTTGCAAAGTTAAAATAAATGAATTTTAGTATATGAAAAGAGCATTCGTATTGAGCATTTTATGGATATTGTCAGTGAATTTGATGGCTGCGAAATATCCCAAAAGAGAGATGAGAGCTGTATGGATTGCGACCATCGCCAATATTGACTGGCCTTCCTCTTCAAATCTGACAACTGAACAACAACAGCAGGAATTTATCGAGTTACTTGATTTGTGCAAGGTCTATAATATGAACACTGTTGTCTTTCAAATCAGGCCTGCTTCCGATGCTTTTTATGCTTCCGATTTTGAACCATGGTCACAATGGCTAACAGGAAAACAGGGAAAGAGGCCGGAACCATTTTACGATCCCCTTGAGTTTGCTGCAACCGAATGTCACAAAAGAGGTGTCGATCTCCACGTATGGATCAATCCATACCGTGCCGTATCTGATGTCAACGTGAACCGGACATCGACCGGTCATATCTCAAATACCCATCCGGAATGGTTTATTACCTATGGAAAGACCAAAATATTTGATCCGGGACTCCCCCAAACCCGCAATTATGTCACCAAAATAGTAAGTGATATCGTCCGTCGGTACGATATCGATGCCATTCATATGGATGATTATTTTTATCCCTACAGGATCTCAGGTGTTGAGTTTCCCGATGAGCAGTCCTTCAGGGATTATCCCCGGGGATTTAAGGCAGGCGAAAAGGATGATTGGCGTCGTCATAATGTAGATCTCATTATTCAACAGCTGCATGACAGTATTAAAGCTATAAAGCCGTGGGTTGAGTTTGGAATTTCTCCTTTTGGTGTGTGGCGAAATGCAGACAAAGATCCTGCAGGCTCGAAAACCAAAGCAGGACAAACCAATTACGATGATCTTTTTGCCGATATCGTGAAATGGGAACAGAATCACTGGATCGATTATGTTACACCACAGGTTTACTGGGAAATTGGGAAAGAGATTGCTGACTATAAGATTATTGCCGATTGGTGGAGTCATAATACCTATGGAACCCAGCTTTTTATAGGTCATGGATTGTACAAACTGGATCCTGAAGCGAAGGAGAAATCGTGGCAGAGTGCGGATGAGATTGTAAACCAGGTAAAACTTAACCGGAAACGCTCCACAATCTCTGGCAGTATATTTTACAGTGCGAAGTTCCTCCGAAAAAATCCACTTAATCTTCAACAGAAGTTACAGGACCGTTTATATCGCTATCCGGCCCTCGCGCCTGTAAACGAACGGATTAGCCCTGTAATTCCTCAGGTTCCGGCGAATGCGCAAATAAAGGTTTCTGATGGAAAGCTTGAGTTTTCATGGGAGAAAGGGGAAAACACAAAATCATTCGTTATTTACCAGTTCAACAGGTGGCAACGAATAAACATCAAAAAGCCTGCACGCATTATTCTGACTACTTCTGATAATTCCGTAACCTATATGCTCAGTGAATTAACTGATCCCGACCGCTATCGTTATGTCGTTACAGCAATAAGTCAAACAAATATGGAAAGTAAACCTGTGAAATTTTACCAACATAACTAATACTGAAAAGCATGAATTCATCTCAACGGTACCTGGCACTTGATGTTCTGCGCGGCATCACGATTGCCTTTATGATTACGGTGAATAATCCCGGTAGTTGGGAATATATCTTTTCACCCCTTGAACACTCGAAATGGCATGGATGTACCCCAACAGACCTGGTATATCCCTTTTTTCTGTTCGTTGTCGGAGTATCGATGTTTTTCTCCTTTTCAAAATACAATAATTCACTGAATAAGGAATCGTTGCTAAAGATAGGTAAACGGACACTGCTTATTTTCGCAATTGGTTTATTCCTTAATGCATTCCCGCAGGCTTTAACCGATTTCTCCAAACTCCGGATTATGGGGGTTCTTCAGCGGATTGCAATTGCTTACGGTTTTGCTGCTTTGATCGCGTTGGCTGTCCCAAGGAAATGGCTACCATTGGCGGGTGTTTCCATACTGTTGCTATACTGGGGGATATTGTCATGGTTTGGCGTGGGAGATCCCTATTCTCTGTCAGGAAATGCTGTAATTCCATTAGACAAGGCAATACTTGGTGAGAGTCATATGTACAAAGGTTTTGGAATTCCTTTTGAACCGGAAGGGCTTTTGAGTACTGTGCCTGCAATTGTAACCGTTATTATCGGATATCTGACCGGCGGATTAATCAAACAAACGGAGGCGGTAAAAGTGCCGCAGAAATTAGTAATTTTTGGAATCGCAGGTGTTCTTGTGGGTTATCTCTGGGGACTTCAATTCCCTATTAATAAGCCACTATGGACCAGTTCCTATGTGATTTATGCCGCTGGTTGGGCTTTGCTTTCCCTGGCTTTGCTGATTTGGATGATCGACATAAAAGGGTGGTCCAGGTGGACTTCATTTTTTGTCGTATTTGGGATGAATCCTTTGGCGATCTTTGCCTTTTCGGGGCTCTACGTGAAATCAATTCTCCGGCTTGTTCATATTCCACAGCCAGATGGTTCTGTTGCGAATGGGTATACCTGGATCTTTCAACACATTTTTTCACCACTTTGTACCGATCAGAAAATAGCTTCGTTACTTTTTGCCCTTGGACATATCGTTTTTTTCTGGCTTGTTGGTTGGGTCCTTTATAAAAAGAAAATCTTCATAAAAGTTTAGGGTTATAAAATGTTAAGAAATTAATGAAAATTTCAACCCTGGAATAGTCAGCTATCCTGTGATAATTGTTACCGGACTAGTCTGATAAATCATTCACATTTAATTTTTCAACAATGTTTAAATATAAAGTATTTTACCTGGGACTAATCCTTGCCTTAATCCTTCCTTCAAAGGCCCATTCTCAGTTAAATTTAACTAAATATATGAATCACCCATGGGTAGATTCAATATTCAATTCTCTTTCACCCGACGAACGGATCGCTCAGCTGATCTGGATTAATGTGAATGCCAATGAAGATTTGGAAAAGCAAATTCACGTGGCCGATTTAATTCGTAAAAATCATTTTGGTGGTTTGATCTTTTTTGGCGGGAAAGCGGTAAAGCAGGTTGAATTGATCAATTATTACCAGTCGCTCTCCGGAACTCCGCTTATCGTAGCTATGGATGCTGAGTTTGGCCCTGGAATGCGGCTCGAGGATGTGGCGTCTTTTCCCTATAATCAGACTATGGGAGCAGCTTCAGACGATCAGCTGATCCGGAATTGTGCTGCTAAAATGGCAGATCAGCTGAAGCTTCTGGGTGTTCAGGTGAGTTTAGGACCTGTGGCCGACATTAACTCCGAACCCTCCAATCCAATAATCGGGCTCCGCTCTTTTGGTGAATCGCGTTACCAGGTGACCTTGAAAAGTATCGCCTATATGAAAGGTTTGCAGGAGAATGGGATACTGGCTGTGGCCAAACACTACCCTGGTCATGGCGATACAAAATATGATTCACATCTCACCTTGCCACTATTGTCAGTATCACGGCAACGACTTGACAGTTTGGAGCTTTATCCGTTTAAACGATTGGCATTAGAAGGCATTGGCGGAATTATGACTGCTCATCTGCGCGTTCCTGCCTTTGATCCCAAAAATGAATATCCTTCAAGTTTATCCAAAAATGCAGTGGAAGGGGTCATCAGAAAGGAATGGAATTTTAAAGGGTTGATTATTACTGATGCGATGAACATGGGTGGAGTCACCGGATTCTGTGAGCCAGGGAAATGCGATGTTCAGGCATTGATTGCTGGAAATGATGTTATAGAATTTCCCGTTGATGCTGAGATTACGCTCAAAGCAATCAAGGAGGCAATTCAGAACAAAGAGCTCACCCTGGAAGAGATAAATGTAAAATGCAAGCGAGTCCTGGCAGCTAAATTTCTGACAGGATTAAGTCATCGTCAACCATTAAAAGTTGAAGGGATATTGAGAAATCTGAATTCTAAAACTGCCGAATTTGCACAACGTCAGGTTACCGAATCGTCCCTGACTTTACTGGAGAACAAGAACCAGCTTATTCCGTTTCTGCGGTTAGACACCTTGCGAATTGCTGCTCTCTCAATCGGATCAGCAGAGGCAACACCTTTTCAGAAGATGCTCGGTAATTACACCAAGGTTGATTACTATAATCTTCCTGATGATTTCTCAGAGAGAGAAGCAGATGAACTGGTTAAAAAAATTGGGGATTATAATTTAGTTATTACTGGTGTTCATTCACTTTATGAATGCCTGAACCGCCGTACATTTACGGTTAACACCCCTGTCTCCGGCAATTCATTTCACCCGTATGGGGTATCTGGAAATCTCGGGACTTTGCTTTCCAGGATTTCCGGTATTAAAAGTTCGATAATCGTTTTCTTTGCCAATTCGTATGCAATCAATGAGATTAAGGATTTCGGACACCCCTCCGGAGTCGTTGTGGCCTGGCAGAATTCAACAATGGCTCAGGAACTATCTGCCCAGCTGTTGTTTGGCGGTATAAGTGCCGGTGGGAAACTGTCTGTATCAATCGGAAGTCGTTTTCCTGCAGGATCCGGATTGTCCACTAATCCTCCGATCCGGTTAAAATATACCCTTCCCGAAGAGGTGGGACTAAATTCGGTTGTTTTCAATAAATCGATTGATTCAATTGTGAATAATGCCCTGACTAAAAAGGCGTTTCCCGGATGTAACGTATTAATCGCCAAGGATGGTAAGATCATCTTTCAAAAGGCTTACGGTTTTCATACCTACGAGGAGCGGGTACCTTCGAGGTTGGATGACCTGTATGATCTGGCCTCTGTTACCAAAGTTTCCGGAGCACTTCCTGCTATCATGAAACTTTATGAGGAGGGCAAATATGTCCTCGACGAACCCTATTCAACCTACTGGCCCGACTGGCGGAAACATTTTTGGCATCCATCCAATAAAAGTGATCTCACTGCCAGGGAATTATTAACCCATCAGGCCGGTTTAATCCCCGATGTACTTTTTTGGAAGGAGACGATCGACGGGGAAAAGATTTCCCATAAGTGGTTTAATGTGGATCAAAATGAAAAGTATAATCTGGAAGTCGCTCCTGGCATGTATCTCGATTCAAAATTTAAAAAACACGTCTACAAAGCAATAAGGAAGTCTCCCCTCGAAAATCGGGGGAAATATGTGTACAGTGATCTTTCATTCGTCATGGCCCCCGGGGTTATCGAACGGTTATCCAAAATGAAATACACCGATTTCCTGGATCAGAATTTTTATCGGCCTTTGGGAGCCACAACAGTCACTTATAATCCTTCACTGAAATTTTCAGATGATCAGGTTGTTCCTACCGAATATGATAATTATTACCGTAAGCGATTAATTCATAACTCAGTTCATGATGAGTCCGCCGCAGTTCTTGGTGGAATCTCCGGAAATGCCGGATTGTTTGCTTCAGCAAATGACCTGGCAAAAATTGTTCAGATGTATGTCCAGTATGGAACTTACGGAGGGAAAGAATATTTGAAAAGATCAACATTAGAGGAGTTTACCCGGGTCCAGTACCCCCAGTATAAAAACAGGAGAGCCTTAGGTTTTGATAAACCGTTAATCGACAATCAAAAATTTGACCGCGAGAAATCATATCCATGTCCAGCTGTTTCACCACAAAGTTTCGGCCATTCAGGCTTTACCGGGACTTTCTTTTGGGCCGACCCGACAAATGGTTTGATCTATGTCTTCTTATCAAATCGTGTAAATCCAACCCGGGATAATTTTAAGCTTTTCGATATGAATGTTAGAACTAATATCCTGCAATTAGTTTATGAACAATTAGGCACAGTATCGAAGCATTAATCATTTGAATATGAGAAATTAATGAAGAGTTCCTGTAACTATACCTTTGAGTGACACAACATGCAAGCCGCAGTGGTGTAAGTATATCCGTTTTTAACTTGGTCTTTGTGAGCACTATCCATTGTTGTCTTAGTATGTGCATGGCAACCCAGGCAGCTAAATGTTCCGAAGTTTGTCGGTGTGGTATGGCATTCAGTACAGAGCGTCCATTGCTGTGCATGTCTTCCGCTGTATATTTTGAAATACATTAAGTCATGATTATAGGTAGAAGAGGTCCAGTTGACTGTAGAATGACAATAATCACAGTTTGTCGGAAATTTTGCAGTAGAATGAACCGGATTTTTTGTTGCAGTGTATTCAGTTAAATGACAACTTGAACAGTCTGTTGATATCCCAGCATAACCTTTTGAATGACAACTATTGCAGCTTACCCCGATATGAGCACCGGCCAGAGGAAATGAAGTGGCGGTATTGTGATTGTAAGAAGAAGGCACCCACGCAGTATTGGAATGACAAGTTTTACAATCGGTAGAGAATTTTGCAGTGCTATGAACCGGATTAACTGTTGCAGTATAATTATTCTGATGACAACTTACACACGTAGTTGAAATGCCTACATATCCAAGTGTATGACAACTTATACATGCAACACCAACATGAGCACCTGTCAATGGGAAAGTGGTATTGGTGCTATGATTAAAGGTCGTTGTTGTCCAGACTGTTGCAGTGTGACAGGACTCACAGTTGGTCGGAAACTTAGCTGGAGCGTGAGCAGGATTTGTCGAAGCATTATAATTAGTTAAATGGCAACTCACACAAGCTGTTGATATCCCAACATACCCAGTTGAATGACAGTTTATACAGGCTACACTTACGTGAGCTCCTGTTAATGGGAAGGTTGTAGCCGTGTTGTGATTAAACGAAGAAGGTACCCATGCGGTTGAAGTATGACATAATTTGCAATCGGTTGAGAATTTGGCCGTGGTATGGCTTGGATTTGTTGTTGCATTGAAATTGGTTAAATGGCAACCGG